>CADASI010000038.1:0-44162 GCA_902790525.1 uncultured Eubacteriales bacterium | reverse complement strand
GGCAGTGGCGCGACTGCTATTGCCCCACTAAGCCTGCGGAAAATCGCCTTGAAATGCAGCCAAATCCGCTCGAAACTGCATCTCCCGGCATTTAGAAACGCACTCTAGTTCCTCCTCTCGATTATGGCCGAATGATATCAGGGAAACATAAAACGAACCTGAAATTGAATGTTAACTTTGATCGCATCAATACCCCGGGGCGCTCAGGGCAAAATTGGGCTTGACAACGGGTCGAAACGCGAATATCCTAAAGGTATTGAAGGACATCGGCATGGTGCCTGACCCTATCGGGAAGGCGAATTGGACGGACCGGAGGCGATTACTACGACATTAAGGGAGCTTGAGATCGGCAAATCGGCGCGGATCGAGGCCGTGGGCGGCGACGGCGCGCTGCGGCAGCATTTCCTGGACATGGGCGTGATCCCGGGGGCGGAGGTCACGCTGGTGAAATACGCCCCGCTGGGCGACCCGATGGAGCTGAGGATCCACAGCTACGAGCTGACGCTTCGGCTCTCGGACGCGGAGAAGATCGAGATCACGCCCATCCCGCGCCGCGCGCAGAAGCCCGATATCGCGGAGAGCGCGGAGAAGTCCCGGCACCTGGGCCTGGGCGAGGAGGGCATATTCCATCCCCCGGGCACAGGCCATCCCCTGCCGGACACGGAGATATTGACCTTCGCGCTGGTGGGCAACCAGAACTGCGGCAAGACCACGCTGTTCAACCAGCTCACCGGCATGAACCAGCACGTGGGCAACTTCCCCGGCGTGACGGTGGACCGCAAGGACGGCGCCATCATCGGCGCGCGCAACACCCGCATCACCGACCTGCCGGGCATCTACTCCATGTCCCCCTACTCCAGCGAGGAGCTGGTGTCCCGCGACTTCGTGCTCAACGAAAAGCCCCGGGCCATCATCAATGGAGACCGGCATCCCCACGGTGGTGGCGCTCAACATGATGGACGAGCTGCGCGGCAACGGCGGCTCGGTGGACATCAACCGCATGGAGGCCATGCTGGGCGTGCCCGTGGTGCCCATCTCCGCGGCCAAGAACGAGGGCGTGGAGGAGCTCAAAAACCACGCGGTGCACATCGCCCGGTATCAGGAGCCGCCGCTTCGCCAGGACTTCTGCGGCAAGGACGATCAGGGCGGCGCGGTGCACCGCTGCCTGCACGCGGTGTGCCATCTGATCGAGGACCACGCCCAGCGCGCGGGGCTGCCGCTGCGGTTCGCGGCCAGCAAGATCGTCGAGGGCGACAGGCTGATACTGGACAAGCTGAATCTGGACGAAAACGAGCTGGAAATGCTGGACCACATCGTTAAGCAGATGGAGTCCGAGCGCGGCCTGGACCGCGCCGCGGCCATGGCGGACATGCGGTTTTCGTTCATCGAGAAGGTGTGCGACGCCTGCGTGACCCGGCCCCACGAGAGCAAGGAGCACCTGCGCAGCGAGCGCATCGACCGGCTGCTGACCGGGCGCTTCACCGCCATACCGATGTTCATACTGATCATGGGCCTGGTGTTCTACCTGACCTTCAACGTGGTCGGCGCGTGGCTTCAGAACCTGATGGCCGCGGGGGTTTCGGCGCTGACCGGCGCCGCGGACGCCGCGCTGAGCGCCGCGGGGGTCAACCCGGTGATCCACAACCTGATCATCGGCGGCATCTTCGAGGGCGTGGGCAGCGTGCTGAGCTTTTTGCCCATCATCGTGGTGATGTTCTTCTTCCTGTCGATGCTGGAGGACTCCGGCTACATCGCCCGGGTGGCGTTCTTCATGGACAAGCTGCTGCGCAAGATCGGCCTCTCGGGCCGCAGCATCGTGCCCATGCTGATCGGCTTCGGCTGCACGGTGCCCGCGGTGATGTCCACCCGCACCCTGCCCAGCGAGCGCGACCGCCGCATGACCATACTGCTCACGCCCTTCATGTCCTGCACGGCGAAGCTGCCCATCTACGGCTTCTTCGTGGCGGCGTTCTTCCCGAAGCGCGGCTGGCTGGTGATGGTGGCGCTGTACGCCCTGGGCATACTCACCGGCATCGCCGCGGCGGCGCTCTACAAGAGCACGCTGTTCAAGGGCGAGGCCGTGCCGCTGGTGCTGGAGCTGCCCAACTACCGGCTGCCCAGCCCCAGAAGCGTCATGCAGCTGCTGTGGGACAAGTCCAAGGACTTTTTGCAGCGCGCCTTCTCGGTGATCCTCGTGGCGACCATCGTGGTGTGGTGCCTGTCCCACTTTGACACCCACTTCAACCTCACCGAGGACATGCGCGAGAGCATACTCGCGCTGCTCTCCGGCTGGCTGGCCCCGATCCTCAGGCCCCTGGGCCTGGGCGACTGGCGCGTGGCCACGTCGCTGATCACCGGCTTCATGGCCAAGGAGAGCGTGGTGACCGTGATGCAGATGCTCTACCGCGGGGAAACCGGCGTGGTGGCCGCCATGAGCACGCTGTCCGCGGCCAGCATGCTGGCGTTCAGCCTGCTCTACACCCCCTGCGTGGCCGCCGTGGCCGCCATACGGCGCGAGCTGGGCCGCCGCTGGGCCGTGGGCGTGGTGCTCTGGCAGTGCGGCATCGCCTGGTTCGTGGCGCTGTGCGTGCGCGTGATCGGCCTGGCGCTGGGACTGGGATAAGGAGGTGTGCCCGTGAACTTCATCGACATCCTGCTGATGCTGGCCATCGCCGCGGCGGTGTTCTTCGCCGTGCGCCATGCCGTGAGGACCCGGCGCTCCGGCGGCTGCGGATGCGGCTGCGCCGGGTGCGACAGAGCCTGCGCGCGCCGGGACGCCGGCGCCCGACCCCCCGAGCGATGACCCCTGACCCGATCAACCTCCCCTGCTTACTGCCCGTCTGGCTTTCCCGACTTGCCCCTCGCCGTCATCGACAAGAAACAGTAGGAGGTTGACCATGGCAAGACCTACCACCAATCAATCCATCGAGGACTACCTGGAGGCCATACTGGTCATCCAGCAGCGCAACGGACACTGCCGGTCCGTGGACGTCGCCAACCACCTGGGCTTCACGAAGGCCAGCGTGTCCGTGGCGGTGTCCAACCTGTCCCGGCTGGGCTACGCCCGCAAGCTGGCCGACGGCAACCTGGTGCTCACCGAGAAGGGCATGGACTACGCCGCGTCGGTGCTCGGGCGGCACCGGCTGCTCACCGACGTGCTCGTGCGCCTGGGCGTGCCCCGGGAGATCGCCGAGGAGGACGCCTGCCGCATCGAGCACGACATCAGCGCCGAGACCTACGATCGCGTCAAGGCGTGGTATGAGCGCGCATAGCGCAAAACAACAAGGAGGGGCTGTCTCAAAACGACGAGCATGCGATACAATCGATCCGTAGGGACGCCATTTATGGCGTCCGCGGGCGGCATGAATGCCGCCCCTACGGTGAATTGTACGGCGTTGATTCGTTTTGAGACAGCCCCTTTTATATGATCATCCTTCTGCCGGGGCGGGTTCCTCGGGCGCGGGTTCCTCGGGCGCGCTGGGGGCCTCCGGCGGTGGCGGCGGGGGTGGCGGCGGGGCGGGCGCTTCCTCGACCGCCGGGGCGGGGGCCGGCGCGGGGGCCGATTCTGCCTTCGGCTCCTCCGCCTTGGGCTTCTCCTCGGCCTTGGGCTTTTCTTCCGCTTTTGGCTTCTCCTCGGCCTTGGGCTTCTCCTCGGCCTTGGGCTTCTCCTCGGCCTTGGGCTTCTCCTCCGCCTTGGGCTTTTCTTCTGCCTTCGGCTTCTCCTCTGTTTTTGGTTGCTCCTCGGACTTGTGCTCGGGTTCAGTCTTGGGCTGTTCCTCGGGCTTGTGCTCGGGTTCAGCCTTGGGTTGCTCCTCGGACTTGTGCTCGGGTTCAGCCTTGGGCTGCTCTTCGGACTTATGCTCCGGCTCGGCCACGGGCTGTTCTTCGGGCTTGTTTTCGTCCTCGCTCTTCTGCGGCTCTTCGGGCTTGTTTTCGTCCTCGCTCTTCTGCGGCTCTTCGGGTTTGTCTTCGTCCTCAGTCTTTGGTGACTCCCCGGGCTCCGCTTCATGCCCGGGCTGTTCCTCGAGGACGGGCTCTCCCTCGGCGTCGGGGGCTTCCTCCGTACCGGGCGCGTCCGCGATATCAGGTTCATCCTCTGTCTTGGGTACATCTTCCGTCGCGGGCGCATCTTCTGTCGCGGGCGCATCTTCCGTCGAAGGTACATCTTCCGTCGCAGGTTCGTCCTCCGTCGCGGGATCGTCCTCTGTCGCGGGTGCGTCCCCGGCGTCCGGCGCATCGTCAGTTTCGGGCGCGACGTCGACGTCGGGATCCTCCTCCGCCGGGGTTTCCTCCTCGACGATGAAATCGTCCCCGATGTCGGGCACGTCCCCGCCGTCCGCCCCGTCCTTTGCGGCGACGGCCTCGTCCCCGGGCCCGGGAATGGTCGCGCCGCCGGTGTCGAAGTCGGTGGGCGCGTCGGACCTGACGTAGTCGCCGGTGTTCTGGATCTTGTAGGCCAGGGCGTCCACGGGCGCGTTGCCGTCGTTGAACAGTGTCGTGCGCATGTCGTCGAAGTCGATGAGTATGCAGCCCCAGGAGTGCACCCCGTTGGCGCTCAGGCTGTTCAGGTATCTGAGGAAGTTGGCGCAGAAGGACGCGGAGAAGTCCCGGTCGCTCTCGGCCAGGAAGCGCGCCTGGAAGTCGGCGAGGCTCTGGTAGACGGGGTTTCCGTCCGCGTCGGACGGGGAGATCTTCGCGATGATCTGGTCGAGGCTGCGGCCGTCGTGCAGCTCCCCGAGGATGTAATTGAAGCCCTCGCGCATGTCGCCGCTCTGGTAGGTCTCGCGGCCGGCGACGTGCCGGTCGCCCCTGACGGTCTCGCTGGCGAGCTGCATCAGGTACAGCGAGGCGAGGTAGCCCGAGGTGTAGGCGTGCCGGTCGCTCTCCGCCTGGCCGTTGATGCCGTACAGCCCGGCCAGGCGGCTGTAATTGGCGATCATGCGCTCCGGGGTGAAGCTGACGTAGGCGGTGTTTTCGCTCTGATAGCGGTCGATGTCGAGGCACAGGTACAGCAGGTCGTTGCGCCGGTAGCGGAAGGCGTTGTCCACCGTGGTGGCGGTGCCCTCCCGGAACCAGAGCGGGAACTTGTTCTCCGGCGTCCTGACGCCCTGGTCGTCCACGCCCAGCATGCCGTTGGGGACGTAGTCGTACATGGTGGCGTGCAGTATCTCGTGGGTGATGGTGAACTCCAGGTCGGCGCGGCGTTCCTCGTTGAACGTGTACTTGCCCCGCTCCGCGTCCCAGACGGCGAAGAAGTCCGCGTTGACCACCACGCGCATCGCCTTGCCCGCCGTCCTGCCGCTGTTCTTGTAGACCAGCGTGGCGCACTTGAGGTAGGCGATGGTGTTCTGCTGCTTTTCGACGAAGAAGCCGATGCCGCCGCTCAGCTCGCCCCGCTGCAGCGCCTCGCGGTACACCGGGAAGGCGTCGACGAGCATGTTGACGGCCCTGGGTTCGATGACGTTTTTGACGATCTCGATCAGATCGCCCACGTACTCCGGGCCGTAGAGGTCCACCGTCTCCTGATTGGTGTGGACCATCAGCTCGGGCGACAGCGTGGCCTGCGGCGTGGCGGTGGGCGCCTCGGGCTGCTTTCGCGCCTTCCGCCCGACCTGCGCGCGGCCTCCCGCGTCCCGGGTCGCGACGGCGGCGCCGGGCACGGTCAGCGTGCCGGTGATGAACACCAGGCCGCTGTTCGGGGCCTCCAGGAAGTACAGCGTGCCGTTCTTCTCCGTGGCCTCGGCGAAGAACGCGGGCAGGGTGATGTTGGCCTGCTCGCGCACCTCCTCGCCGACGAGCGTGTAACTCTCCGGCACGAACAGCGTGATGAAGGGCATGCAGCGCTGCCCCGCGCGGGCGGTGTCGATGAGGTTGCCCGCTGCGTCGGTCCAGATCACCGGCGTGCGCCAGCGGACCTCGCCCACGCCGTCGGCGCGGACGCCAATGACGGTCGCCTCGGTGTCGAAGGCCGCGCCGGGGCGGGGGGCGTCCAGGTCCGCGATCTCGATCGCGCCGATGACCGCCTCCTCCGCCGCGTGGCTCAGGCGCTCGTCCTCCACCGCGTCGGAAACCAGCTTCTCCAGCGTCTCCACCTCGATCTCCGCCTGTGCCGGGGCCGTCGCCCACCCGCACAGCAGCGTCACGATCAACAGCAGACTGATCAGTTTTTGCTTCATCATGCCTCACCCGTTCGCCGTTCAGATGTGGTGCCGGTCCGGCGCGCAACCCGCGCCCCTTCCGGCTTCTTCCACGTCCGATTATACCCTCTCGCGCCCCGCGCTGTCAACAGAAACCCTGCCGCAATCGTTGACACTGATCGGGAGGGATGCTATAATTGTAATCAGGAAATGACAAGAAATAGGGGGTCATACCAATGGATATTCGCTATTCCTGCAACCAGCGCGACTTCAGACGCTACACCACCGAGGAGGTGCGGAGGGAGTTCCTGATCGAAACCCTGTTCGTGCCGGGCAAGGTGACGCCGGTGTACAGCCACGTGGACCGCATGGTCACGGTGGGCATCATGCCCGCGGACAGGCCGCTGCCCATCGACGACGGCATCGACGTGTGGCACTGCTTCGGCACCCACGCCTTCCTGGAGCGCCGCGAGGCCGGCATGTTCAACGTCGGCGGCGCGGGCACGGTGACGGTGGACGGCGTGACGTACGCGCTGGGCTACAAGGACTGCCTGTACCTCACCATGGGCGCGAAGGAGGTCGTGTTTGCCTCCGACGACCCGACGAAGCCCGCCAAGTTCTACCTGGTGTCCGCCCCGGCGCACACCCGCTATGAAAACCGGCTCATCAAGATCGCCGACGCGGCCAAGAAGCCCTGCGGCGCGGCGGAAACCAGCAACAAGCGCGTGATCAACCAGTTCATCCACCCCGACGTATTGAAGACCTGCCAGCTCTCCATGGGCATGACTGTACTCGAGCCCGGCAGCGTGTGGAACACCATGCCCGCCCACACCCACGAGCGGCGCATGGAGGTGTACTTCTACTTCGAGGTGCCGAAGGACAACGTGGTGTTCCACTTCATGGGCGAGCCCAACGAGACCCGCCACGTGGTGATGCTCAACGAGCAGGCCGTCATCAGCCCCTCCTGGTCCATCCACGCCGGCGCGGGCACCGGCAACTACACCTTCATCTGGGCCATGGGCGGCGAGAACCAGGCCTTTGACGACATGGACAACATACCCACCACCGAACTGCGTTAAGGAGGAGATATCCCATGAACGATTTTATGAAGAACTTCAGCCTTGAGGGCAAGATCGCCTGGATCACCGGCGCGAGCTACGGCATCGGCTTCGCCATCGCCACCGCCTACGCCCACAGCGGCGCGAGGATCGTGTTCAACGACATCAACCAGGAGCTGGTGGACAAGGGCCTGGCCGCCTACAAGGAGGCCGGCATCGACGCCCGCGGCTACGTGTGCGACGTGACCGACGAGGCCGCCGTGCAGGCGCTGGTCAAGAAGATCGAGGCCGAGGTCGGCGTGGTGGACATACTGGTCAACAACGCCGGCATCATCCGCCGCATCCCCATGTGCGAAATGCCCGCTTCCGAGTTCAGCAAGGTCATCAACGTGGACCTGGTGGCCCCGTTCATCGTGGCCAAGGCCGTCATCCCCTCCATGATCAGGAAGGGCCACGGCAAGATCATCAACATCTGCTCCATGATGTCCGAGCTGGGCCGCGAGACCGTGTCCGCCTACGCCGCGGCCAAGGGCGGCCTCAAGATGCTGACCCGCAACATCTGCTCCGAGTACGGCGAGTTCAATATCCAGTGCAACGGCATCGGCCCCGGCTACATCGCCACCCCCCAGACCGCGCCGCTCAGGGAGCGCCAGCCCGACGGCAGCCGCCATCCCTTCGATCAGTTTATCGTCGCCAAGACCCCCGCCGCCCGCTGGGGCACCACCGATGACCTCATGGGCCCCGCCGTGTTCCTGGCCTCCGACGCCTCCAACTTCGTCAATGGCCATGTGCTCTATGTCGATGGCGGCATACTGGCCTATATCGGCAAGCAGCCGTAAAGCAAATAAAAAAAACGACCGCCCGACCCTTTGATTTAAGGACGGGCGGTTTTGCTTCATCTATATGGTTTTCGGAATAACCGCCTATGAGGAAGATCATTATCCGCAAACCTCTGACTTCATGGATGACTGATCCATAGATATCCAAATGTCTACCTGTCCCATGCCCTCGACCTGCTGGCTTCTGGCAAGAGTTATGGACTGGTCCAGAAAATGACAGGGATTAGCAAAAGCACGTTGGTGAGGGCGAGGCAGGGGGCTATATAAAACGTCAGGGGCTACTGAGCTTTATAGATCGTTCTTTCTCTGTTCTACCCTACTATTTTCATCTTTTATTATGTTTTCAATAATCTCTTTATCTACTGGACAAAACTCTATTCTAATTGCATGTTCAATACCCATATGTACCCATCCATCAGCGAAAGTATACCCATACATATTTATATCATAGCAACCTATTAGAATCACCGCATAATTCTCTCCATCATGAGTTAAATACTCCCGATAACCAACTAAATCATATTCATTAGTATTCACATCATAATATGTTATAGACTTTTCTTTTACCATATTTTTAACTGACATATCGAGACTGCCGATATCTATGATTTTATCATCATCTACAGAACTCATATATCCAATACAATCATATTTTTCATCTAAGCTTTCAACAAGTGTATTGTAATTCTCAACACATCTCTTTTTCACAGTGTTTTCATCATTCAGGTCAAATGGGGTTGCGTGGTGCATCTTTGCTGTTTTATCCCAGTACATGATCCAATTGTATCTAATACGCGATAATTCATCATTATCAAATACATATTCTATCCATCCATTATCTATTCCAGCAACTGTATTCCGAAAATACCATGTACTATCTTCTTCTATTTCATATTCCCCATTATCATTGCTGCTCTCTATTGCTTCAACTTCTTTTCTTGACATTCCAAACATTATTCCATTTCTAATTGAGAATCTGTCTTCGGTATTGCCCAATATGGTAATCTCTTCGGCAAATGCTGTTCCCATCAACAGCAAAGCAACCATCAAAACGCAAAGCATCTTTTTCATCGAATGTCGCCTCCATTCTCGTTCTTCTGTCGTTCTCTCTCCAATGCCCCTCTGTATGAAGTCGCCTTGGAGCAAAGCAGCTTTGCCAACCTCTGCCCCTCTTTGGCAATCTGTTCCAACTCATCTGTCGAAAGGTCCTGGTCCAACAGGGCGTGTATTAATCTGTTGCGTTCCCCCTTCCATGTTCTGATTTCATCGACTGTCTCGACTGTGATGTATTTTCGCAGCAGGGCTTTCTTACCTCTCGCCAAATCAGCAATGCGATTTAGCTTTCGTGCCAGCGTGTTATGCTTCTCTGAGTTGAAGACGCCAGCGTGCCGCAAGATGGATTCTGTCCTGTCCTCAATCACAGCATATTCGATAAACATGGCTTCCAGATAGAAACCACTCCCCATCGCCTTCTTCAATCGTCCCATCTGCTCTGTGTAGTTTCCATACTTCAACTGATTGTTAGCCTCGCCCAACGCATTCCACCCTCCCTTGTAGTGTTAAATCATCAGTGAATATTGAATGGATATAAAACGATATTAAACTTCATATTTCATTATAGCATATCAATCAAACCTTTGTCAATATATAATGATAGTGTTAAGAAAGGTTAGGTGTGCCTATGACTGACAATGTTCTAAAGATCAAGCGTCGCGGCGAAGATGGCTATAAAGTCATATCAGTCCGCATCAAAGAAGAAACCCTCGCGGAACTGGACCGCATCGCCGCCGAGACCAACTACTCCCGCAACGAACTGATTAACCTCATCCTCGCCCACGGCGTGGAAAACATAGAGATAGAGTAAACAAAAGACGGAAACGAGCGTTCCGCCTTTTGCTTTTAATGATTGGTTTCAGTGATATAATTCAAAATAAGCGACAGCGCGTTTCGCTTATCGCTCATAGATGACCTTCCCCGTTTTCTGTATTTCGCGCTCGATCCTCGAGCCGGGAACGATATCCCGGGTGTCGATCAGGTCCACCGTGCAATCGAAGGACCGGCAGACGTCCTCCAGAAGCCCGAAGAAGGAGAGGCCGGGCAGCCCGCTGTCCACGAGGATGTCGATATCGCTCTCCGGCGTGGCGCTTCCCTTGCCGTAGGAGCCGAACAGCACGGCCCTGCGGACGTTGTTCCGGACGAACACGGGCGTCAGTCGCGCCTTGATCTGGTCGATCGTATAGGGACGTGCCAAAGGGCTCCCTCCTCTCGCGTCCGAATGGATAAAACGCCCCGCTTCCCTACGGAAACGGGGCGCGTTGTCTATTGGGGATTACTTGAGCTCGGAGAAGTACTTGATGGTGCGAACCATCTGGCTCACGTAGCTCATCTCGTTGTCGTACCAGGACACGACCTGCACCTGGCTCTTGCCGCCCTCGAGCTTGTTGACCATGGTCTGGGTGGCGTCGAACAGGCTGCCGAACCGCATGCCGATGACGTCGGAGGAAACGATCTGGTCCTCGTTGTAGCCGAAGGACTCGGTCACTTCGCTCTTCATCTGGGCATTGATCTCCTCAACGGAGGGCTGGCCGGCGATGACGGCGTTCAGGATGGTGGTGGAGCCGGTCGGGGTGGGCACGCGCTGGGCCGCGCCGATCAGCTTGCCGTTCAGCTCGGGGATGACCAGGCCGATGGCCTTGGCGGCGCCGGTGCTGTTGGGCACGATGTTGCAGGCGCCGGCACGGGAGCGACGCAGGTCGCCCTTGCGCTGCGGGCCGTCCAGGATCATCTGATCGCCGGTGTAGGCGTGGATGGTGCACATGATGCCGGACTCGATGGCCCAGCCGTCGTTCAGGGCCTTGGCCATGGGGGCCAGGCAGTTGGTGGTGCAGGAAGCGGCGGAGATGATGGCATCCTCGGGCTTCAGGGTGGTGTGGTTGACGTTGTAGACGATGGTGGGCAGGTCGTTGCCAGCGGGAGCGGAAATGACGACCTTGCGGGCGCCGGCGTCAACGTGCGCCTGGGCCTTGGCCTTGCTGGTGTAGAAGCCGGTGCACTCCAGGACGACGTCCACCTTCAGCTCGCCCCAGGGCAGCTCGGCGGCGTTCGCCTTGGCGTAGATGGTGATCTCCTTGCCGTCCACGATGATGGAGTTGTCGGTGAAGTCCACCTTGTGGTCGCGGGCGTAGTTGCCCTGCGTGGAGTCATACTTGAGCAGGTGCGCCAGCATCTTGGGGGTGGTCAGGTCGTTGATGGCAACGATCTCATAGCCCTCAGCGCCGAACATCTGACGGAAAGCCAGACGGCCGATACGGCCAAAACCATTAATAGCAACTTTAACAGCCATTGGAATCAACCTCCTAAAATATGTTCGTTTTCAGTGCCGGGGGGTTGTCCCGACACCTATAACCACAACATTATTGTACCCCATTGTACAGGGAATGAAAAGCCCTTTTTTGTAAAATATCACACGATATTAATAAATGATACCGATCATCAACGGGGGTTCGAGTACAGAGTGCAGAGTACAGAGTGCAGTTTTGGTTCAAATCCCTTGTGGGATTTGTTTGATTAAACAGCCATAGCGGTTCGATAGTGCAAAATCCGTACCTTCTCATGAAAAGGAATCCGAAGGATTCCCTCCAAAACTGTACTCTGAACTCTGTTCCCTGTACTCTGTCAAAGCGCAATCTCCCTGTAGAACGACTTGCCGTCCAGCTTCTCGCTCAGCCCCAGCGCCTCCAGCGCGGTGGCGGAGACATCGGCGAAGCTGTCGCGCTCGCCCAAATCGACGCCCTCCTCCAGGTTCAGGCCCCACACCAACAGCGGCACGCGCTCGCGGGTGTGGTCGGTGTGCTTGGTGTAGGCGGGGTCGCAGCCGTGGTCGGCGGTGAGGATCAGCATGCCGTCCTCGCCCAGCAGCCGCATGATCTCCGGCAGCTTCTGGTCGAACTCCTCCAGCGATCTGGCGAAGCCCGGCACGTCGCGGCGATGGCCGTAGAGCATGTCGGTGTCCACGAGGTTGACGAACAGTATGCCCTTCCAGCGGTCCTTCCTGAGGTACTCGATGGTGGCGTCGATGCAGGCGGGGTTGCCCGCGGCGTGGTTGGACTGCGTAAGCCCCCGGTGGTTGAATATGTCCTCGATCTTGCCCACGCCCAGGGTGTCCATCCCGGCGTCCTTGGCGACGTCGAGCATCGTGCGGCCGGTGGGATCGACGGAGAAGTCGCGCCGGTTGGCGGTGCGGACGAACGCGCCCACCTCGCCCTCGAAGGGCCGGGCGATGACGCGCCCCACGTTGTGCTCGCCCCGCAGTATGCGGCGGGCGTCGCGGCAGAAGTCCCACAGCGTGGAGACGGGCACGATCTTCTCGTGCGCGGCGATCTGGAACACGCTGTCGGCGGAGGTGTAGATGATCAGCTTGCCGGTGCGCAGGTGCTCCGCGCCCAGCTCCTTGATGATCTCGGTGCCCGAGGCCACCTTGTTGCCGATGGTGCCCATGCCGGTCTCGTGCTCAAACTGCTCGATGACCTCCGGCGGGAAGCCGTTGGGATAGGTGGGGAAGGGCTTGTGAAGCGTCAGCCCCGCGATTTCCCAGTGGCCGGTGGTGGTGTCCTTGCCCGCGGCCTGCTCCACCATCGTGCCGTAGCAGCCGATGGGGTCGTCGGCGTCCGCGGGCTGCATGCCCATGATCTTCATCAGCCCCAGATCCGTCAGGTTCGGCAGATCGGGCTTCGCCTGCTCCAGCACGTGCTTTAAGGTGTTGGCGCCCTCGTCGCCGTACTGCGCCGCGTCGTGCTGCCAGCCCGCGCCGCAGCCGTCCAGTACGATCACGACGACGCGCTTCATCTTCTTCATGGTCAACCCTCCCATCTGAGTATGTCCGCAAGCTGCGCAATCATCTCGCTGCAGGTGGGCCTGCCGCGCCTTGCGTCAATGGTATCGCCAAATATGCGCTGCTGTTCGTCGATTTCGCCCGTGCGCCAGGCGGCGTCGATCACGTGCCGTATGGCGCGCTCCGCCTGTGCGCCGGTGCGCCCGAGGGGCCGCGCCGCGTCGGGATAGACCCTGTCCCGCAGGTTCCGGAGCCGGCTCCGGTCCCGCCAGACCAGCCCCACCGCGCCCCTGAGCATCTCCCGGCCCGGGTGATCGGGCACGCCCAGCCGGTCGAGCAGCCCCTGAAGCCGCGCGCACTGCGCCGGGGGCAGCCGGGTGTCCCGCGCCCTGAGCGCCGCCACGGCGTCCAGTATGCCGCCGGGCGTCGGCGGCCCGTCCACGAGCGCCGCGCCGAGGTCGTCAAGCGCCTCCAGCCCGGGCAGCGCCAGCCGGGGCGGGAGGACCAGCAGCAGGTGGGGATAGAGATCCAGCGACGCCGCGACGATGTCCCGCGCGAGCGACACGCCGTCGCCGCCGGGCAGCACCGCCTCCGCCAGCAGCAGCCGGGGCCGGTGCAGGCGCAGCATCGGCAGCACCTCCCGGGCCGAGAACGCCCCGGCCACCGTCTCATAGCCCGCCGCCGCCAGCGCGTCGGCAAACCGCCGCGCGCTTTCAGCGCTCAGGCAGGCGGTCATGGCATGACAGGCGGTCATGGCCCGGCAGGCGATCATCGCCCGTTCGCGCCCGGTTTGCATATCCTAATCCCTCCAAACCTTTTACATTCTACACGGCATGGCAAAAATCCTGCGTGTCTGACACATTTTCTGTTAAGTTAACCCGCTTTTGCGGCGATTATGTCGGCACGCGCTTAATATTGCTCAGGAATCTTTCCCGCAAGTTCACTTTTGTTACAATGTGGTGTGGTATAATCGGGGTACGAATTGCTGTACATAGGCGTGGTGTTGATATTGTTATACCTGATAATCGCGCTGGTCCTGGCCCTGGGGGCCACCGGAGCGCTGGGCTGGCGGCTCTACACGACGGCGCAGGCGCTGAGGCAGGCCCGGGCCCACTGCCGCGAGATGGAGCAGGACCGCGCGATCCGGCAGAACCTCCAGCAGCTGCTGGACGGCCGGATCGCCGAGAACCGCAAGCTCAAGTCCCGGCTGCGCAAAACGGAAGATTCCCTCCATGAGATGGAGCAGCAGGCCCACGACCTGAACCTGAACCTGTTCCACGAAAGCGGCCTGCGCATCCTCAAGGAAAAGGAGGAGGGCGCGCGCCGCATGAAGCTGGACCTGCTGGAGCGCCAGCTCGACGAGGCCAACCGCAAGCTGCGGGAGCAGGCCGAGTCCCAGCGCGCCGGCGAAGCCATGCTGCAGCAGATCATCGCCGACAAGCAGGAGGAGATCGACAGGCTCAACGCTGCCCAGCTCCGCCGCGGCAGCCGCCGCCGCGCCGAGGGATTGCCCAACCAGGTGACGCTCAGCGACCTGCTGGGCGAGGGCGAACCCCCCGCCGCTCAGTGACCGTCGCGCCCTGAAGATTGTTAAAAATACCGTCCTCACACAAAAGCTATGGACAAAAACCGTGCCGGTGTGGTATAATCTATTACTGTCAGCGGTTAGGATTGAATCGCGCCAATGTAGCTCAGTTGGCAGAGCAGCGGTTTCGTAAACCGCAGGTCAAGGGTTCGAGTCCCTTCATTGTTTGGTTCGGGACCAAAAGGTCGCAGGTTCAAATCCTGTCACCTCGACCACAAAATCTGTGAGGTTTGAATAAATCTCACAGATTTTTCTTGTATATATGATAATATGAATTTGCATTCTTTTCCATTCTGTAATAATCTTTACAAAGGATGTACTGCCACTTTGCAACGCATTTGCAACCCATTGCAACTGGGCGGCTTTTCGGATTCCACAACATATAGACGTTTTGCAAGAATGACCACTATATCTTGCGTTTTCGGGTTTGCGACCATTTGGTATCCGGCACCATGATTCATCCCCCGCATCAAAGAAAGAATATAAGAAAACATATAAGATGTTGAATGTCGGGCAGGTTTCGTGCTATACTGTATGGGAAAGCGGGGTGCTTCCATGGAACGGTATGTGCCGCCATTCACCATCACCAATCAGATGCTCATGCTGGTCGCGGAGGTCGCCGAAAAGACCGGCAGCGTGAGCAATTTCCATTCGTTCGAGACAAAGCCGCATCTGCGCCGCAACAATCGCATCCGGTCCATTCATTCCTCCCTGGCCATCGAGGCCAATTCCCTCTCGCTGGACGAGGTGCGCAACGTGATCAGTGGAAAGACGGTCATCGGGCCTCAGAAGGAAATCCAGGAGGTCAAAAACGCCTATCAGGCCTATGAGCAGCTGGGCCGGTTTGATCCTTACTCTCTCGAGGACTTGAAAAGGCTGCATGGGATCATGACCTATCTGACCGTGCAGGAATCCGGCGTGTTCCGCTGCCACAATGAGGGGGTCTTCAAGGGCGATCAGTGCATCTTCATGGCTCCGCCACCGCATCTGGTTCCGGGGCAGATGCAAGCACTGTTTGACTGGATGGATAGCGCAAGGACGGAGGTGCACCCCCTGATCCTGTCCTCGGTGTTCCACTATGAGTTCGTGTTCATCCACCCCTTCTCGGACGGCAACGGCCGCATGGCGCGCCTGTGGCAAACGGCGCTGCTGTCGGAATGGAACCCGATCTTCCAGTATATGCCGCTGGAGAGCCGCATCCAGGAGTTCCAGGACGGCTATTATGACGCCATCGCCGCCTGCCATGGGTCGGGAAGTTCGAATGCATTCGTCACATTCATGCTGGATAAGATCAACCTGACGCTGGATTGGGCTCTGCAACAGGCCTCGGAGAAGGACGCATACCTCCCCGAGACCGTAAAGAAGCTGCTGGACGCCATGGACTATGACGTCCCCTATTCAGCTTCGCAGCTGATGGAAAGGTTGGGTTTGAAATCCCGCGCCAATTTCCGGAAACTCTACCTGATCCCGGCGCTTGAGAGAAACCTGATCGCCATGGGCATCCCGGATAAGCCCACATCGAGGAACCAGACCTACATCAAGAAGTAGCGCCCATGTTTTCATCAGCATGATTATGTGGTTTGCCATGTGAAGCCGGAAAGGAGCCGTCTATGGAGCGACAGGAACAATTGCAAAAACTGCAGACACGGATTCTTCAGGACGAGGAAGATCGATTGCATGGTGCCAAGTCCATGAGCATTGCCGAGACAAGGGAAGCGCAGAAAAAGGCACCTCCGTCCATCAATGCCGATGATATGACCGTGGATGAATTGCGCACAGAATTGTTGGCTGGATATAACAATATGAAAAATGGGAATGTACATGATTATTCAGCCATTCCTGATAGATTCAAGGATCGCGAATCAGGGGAGAATGACGGAGTGGAAGATTTTTCCAGTCCGTAAAAGTCTGATCGACTGACGGGAATAAGATTCACGTCAGTCAAATCAGAGTACAGACACTAAATGGTCAGTTTGTCCATTTAGCCAAAAAGAAAAGACCCGACTAATTGGAAAAATCTTCCAATTAGTCGGGATGCTACCCAGCCACTAAAACTTGTTCGCCCAGGGCAGGCTGGTATCCACCGGCGGTTTCCTACTTCGTGCGCTCGCGCCGCTCTTGGTGGCTTTCTTCTTTGCTTTCTTCTGGAATACATCATCGAGGTTCACGCTGGCCCGGCGCATGGTTTCTTCGCTCAGGTGGGTGTAGATGTTGGCCGTGGTCTGGTAGTCGGTGTGGCCCACGATCTTCATGGCGATCAGCGGGTCGATGCCGCCCTCGTACAGCATGGTGATGTAATTGTGCCGGAAGTAATGCGGTGTCAGGGTGGGTTTCAGGCGTTTGCGGATATCGTTGGGGCGATCCGTATTCTCGTCGATTTCGCGGTCCTGGACACAGTAGCAATCTTCCATCAGGCTCAGCCACTTGCGCTTGAAGGTGCTCTGGGATAGCGGCCTGCCGTCGGCCTGGTGGAACAGGTACACGCCCGGAAGGCTGCGCAGCGGCAGCAGCATCTCCCGCAGGTCGGCGGGGATCGGAACGAATCGATCCGCCGCCTCGGTTTTCAGGGTGCCATCATGGGAAGTGGAGCCTACAAAGTCGATATCCCGCT
The DNA here is from genome assembly GCA_902790525.1 of uncultured Eubacteriales bacterium. Taxonomy (GTDB): domain Bacteria; phylum Bacillota; class Clostridia; order Christensenellales; family Aristaeellaceae; genus UBA2862. The sequence goes on along the minus strand of CADASI010000038.1, from coordinate 27,101 downwards.
GGATGTGGATGGTATCGCTCTCAAAGTCGAAGTCCTCCCAGCGCAGGCCGAGGGCCTCGCCTCGACGCAGGCCACAATAATACAGGATCGCCAGCAGAAGGCCGTCAGGATGCCGCTTGATGGTCACCAGTACATGCTCCCTCTCCCGGTCGGTTAGCGCGCGCCGGGATTCTTTCTTCTTCGCCTTCGGGCGGATCAGCGAGACGCTGGGGTCGCGCGGGATGATCCCGTCGGCGTAAGCGCCTTTCATGACTGCCTTGAGAATCCCAATCACAATGGTGATTTGCGACTTGCTCAATCCGGCGAAGGTATTGACGAACACCTGTAGTTCGTTGGCCGTGATGGCACGAAGATGACGCAGGCCGAACGCCGGGAGGATGTGCTTCATCAGCATGGACCGATAGGCGCTGCGACTGGCCTCGGAGATGAACGGCTCCTTGCGCACCTTGTACCATTCCTCGGCATACTGATAAAACGGCATGTCCTCCCTGATCGGCACGCCGTCGATGTAATGCTGCCGGACTTCCTCCTTCTTATGTTCGAGCTCGCGCATCGTTGAGGCGCAGACGTATTTGTTGATGGGCTTGCCGTCCTTGTCAACGCCGATCTGTACCCGCCCACGATACTTGCCCGATTCGTTTTTCTTTCCCATGGATACACCCCCTTTGTTCTCAGCTTGACAGTCTACGGAAAACGACCGTGAAAGCAAGCCTTAATGGGCTCTTTTCTTGCGAGAAGCAGCATAGAATTCACCGTCGGCTATGGTGGAATCATCCCTCAAAGCCGGATAGCGTTTCCGGTACCTGGCCCGGAAGTTCATCTCCTGGTCATTCTCAATATAATGACAGATGGAACGCACGTCGATGTGCGAGCCGACCCGGCGCAGGCGGCCATCATCCGCCATTCTCATTATGGTCCTGGGCGAAACACTGAGAATCTGTGCCGCCTTGATCTGCGGGCAAACCTCGCCGTATCGCTCCAGCATGTCGTTCATTCTATCAGAAACCGCCATGTTCTCCTCCCTATCAATTCCTTCGCATGGAAAGCAGCCGTTCCATGACATCGTCCTGCGGGGTTTTCCCGCTATATTCCGTCGAGCAGTTCTCACGAACGATGCTGTAGATCATCGACCACAGATTGTTCGCCTGCTTCATATAAGCCTGGGCAATGGTGATGTATGGCGAGATGATCGCGTTCCCCTGGGAGTTCTTTGCCAGGAAGCCGAAGGTGGAGATGCAGCGTTCGCACTGGATCATACGGGCCGCCGACAGGGCGTAATGCTCGATGATCTCCGGCGAAACGTGCTGGCTGCATTCCCGCTCCTCCAGCCATTTGCACACCGCCTTGTATATCCCCTCCGCCTCGAAGGGCTTGCCATCCTTCTGGGCATCCAACAGATACTCCCTGGGATCGGGCATGTCCACGCCCTCCAAATCTGTATAATTCTTCAATACATAAATACCGCGCTTTCCGGGATTGCCGTCCAACAGCTTATCGGCCAGAGGCTTCCTCGGCCTTCCGCCAGTGCCCGGTTTGGGTCCTCTTGCACCCATAATCCTTCCTCCTTGTTTGAAGATTTCTTTCGACAAATTGGGACAAAACTTTCGCGACCTCTTTCACGATGGGGCGCATCCGATAGCAGTGATAATCGCATTGGAGATTTGCTCCGCCCCTACCCCCCAGGCAGAGCATGTTGCTCTGCTCGAGGGTATATGAGACATGCGCTATTGCAGGTCATACCGTTCACCGGTGGTGGGGTCGATCAGATCGCCATACCAACGATGGAGTGCATCCAAAGATATCCTGTCAATGTGCTTGTGCTGCACCATTCTTCCAATGGGCGAATCCCAGCTGACGCCGGCATACCACTGCCCCTTGATGCAGTTGACAGTGTAGTGATCCTCCAGCAGAGCGCCTATCATTGCGTCCATGGGCACATAGGTTTGAAGTGTCGACTCACAGTGCCGGCGAATCATCTCCACAGGAATACCTTTGTTGATACCATTGCGACGGCGCAGAAACGCCATGAGATAATCCAGCACTTCCAAGCGCAAATCGTCTTCACGGGATCTCAGTTTACCAATGTAATAACCCTTATCAATATACATACCATTAACCTCCTGATAGTGCAATAATGTCGATTGGAACGGAAGGAACGGGTTTTTTGAGAATCCCTTTTTATAGGATTCTTTTTTCTATCCTCATTTTTCTTTTCCCATCCGTGAGAGATTGGACAAAAGCCGTTCTTTCCGTTCCGGAAATGGATGAACAGGTTGATCGTCATCATCATTCCTCCAATAGTTTCATGCCCCGCCAGATCCGCATCTTGGCGAGCCTGTCGATATCGCGGGTGATCGTGGGATACGCCCGCTCAATATCCTTGTTGAAGTTGTTCTGGGACATGGGCCGTAGGCAGTTGTCCTGGCAGAACTGTTTGTAGCGTTCAAACACCAGGGTACGGGATACCGCACTCGTATCATCCAGGGCGCAGCATTCCTGGAAGAATTGCAGCGCGCTGTTGGATTCCACGCGATAGCGCTCGATCTCGGCCTTCGTGGTCTCGGTCTCGCTGAACCGGTATTCATTGCGGATCAGCCGCCTGAGCCCCTCCAATGCCCACATCAGGATGCCGTCCCGCTCCTTCGCCAGCTTGCTCCGGATATCCGGATCGCGCCTGTCCTCGGGAATGGCCTTCGTGAAGGGGATGATCACCAGCCTTCGGTAGAAGCCCTCGCTGCGGTCGCCGTAATTCCGGGGCATCTCGTTGCAGGAGAACAGGAACCGGGCAGTGCTGCGGAAGGCGAAGGGGTCGCGGTTCTTGCGCTCGGCGGTGATGTAATCCTCACCGGTCAGGGACTTGAACATGCCGTTGTCGTCGATGGCCTTGCTGGGCAGGTCGGCAAAGATGTTCGCTAGCCGCCCGAACAATTCTGCCTTGTTGAACCGCTCGCCCAGGTCCTGCCAGGGGATGTTCGAAACATTCTCCCGGCCCAGCAGCACGTCCTGAATGACCGACAGTATGGTGGACTTGCCTGCGTTCGCCGCGCCGACGAAGATGAATGCCTTCTGCGCCTTGGTCACCGGCACCAGCACGTAGCCCATGATTTCCTGCAGTAGCCGGATTTCCGGCTCCGCCAGCATGGTCTCCAGGGCCTCCATGAACACCGGGCAGCGCGCCTCGGGATCATAGGCCGCCTGGATTCGCACCGTGGAGAGGTGCTCCGGTGTGTGTGGGGTCAGCGTGTCCTCCATGACGTGATAGAGGCCGTTCCGCAGATTCAGCGTCAACGGGTCAGCATTGATCTCTGAGGTCTGCTGGACCACCTGGATCTGCCACTGCCAGGCACAATCCGCGATGTCCCGCCGGGTGGCGGTGTCCTGGATCATGTACTGTCGCGCAGTGTTCGCTGCCCAACTCTCGTCCCGTGCCTGGTAGACGCCGTCCTCGTAGGCGTAGAAGATGCCGGTGGCGGAGAAGGCCGCGACCTCCTTGGCTAGGTGATTCGCCAGGATGCCGGGCTTGAAGCGGGTGCCACCCCGCTGGGTGACCTCGTACCACTCCGGCAGGGATTCCACTTTGGGACGGTCGTTGCTCCGATTGCCGTACAGTTCGCGCTGCCGGGCGATGATCGGCTTGATGTCCGCTGCCGTCAGGTGCAGGAAGGGTCGGAGCTCGTGCTGGATGAACAGCGCCGCGCCCGAGGGTTCCATGTCCGCCATGTTGCGCTCGACAAAGTGCTGCGCCGCCAGGGCGTCCTCGTACTTTCGGTTGGTCGGGCGAAGGGCGTTCATCCGTTCCCGCAGCTGATCCGCGCCGAGGGGCTTCCGGCTCATTGCGGCGGGTGCGGCGCAGGTGCAGCTGCCATCCAGCAGCCTCGGGCAGAGGAAGCCTTTTTCCGCGATGATCTTGCAGGTAATCGGCCCGCTCCCGGATGCCCGGAAGTGGGCGATCTTCGCGTCGGTCTCTTCCTTACTATAGTTGGGGTAAATGGCAGACAGCTGGTGAATAGCTGTCTCGCCGCCCTGGAACACCGCCAGGTTGCTGATCATCGCATACCAGTCGTGTTCAGGCAGCGTGGTCGCATTCTCCCGGCAATACCGCAGGAAGTCGCAGCCGTCCAGAACACGGTCTAGGCCGCCCTGCAGGGGCTTTGGGGCTTCGATGGGCTCCGGGACCTCGCTATCCGGCAGGCAGGCTTCCAGCTGCGCCTGGGTGTATCGCAGTTCCGAGTTGAACTTCACGCATTCCACCATGACCGGCTCCTGCTTGCAGTGGTTGAAGCCCGGTAGACGCAAGACACGACTCTCGTTGACACAGGCCGGGTCCCCGTGGAAGCGGGCGATCAGCTTCCGCTGGATGCGCCGGAAGGCGGCGACCTCAGCGTCCTTCATGAGCCAGTAGGTGTGCAGCGACTTCCGGGTCCTGACGACGATGGACGGCTCCAGCGGGAAATCTCTGATCTGCTTCCACTGCTCGTCCAGGGGCAGATCGTCGCACTCCACAAACTGGGCGTTGATCCGGGTGATCTCCTGATCTGTCTGCCCGCCGGCGTTGACCACGAAGAAGATGCCGCGATTCCTGGCGTTGTGTGCCTGCAACTGGAGCAGCAGGCCGTCGAACAACTCCAGGTTGGTCGCCAGCTTCATGCCGGTGAAGGGCTGATCCTTCTGGTCTGCGAAGATACGCAGGTGGATCGTGTCCCCGGCATTGAAGAACGCACCGAGGAACTGCTTCGGGGTTACTGGGATTCTATCCATACACTCTCCTTTCTGATGGCATCAAAAAAGCACGACCTTCTTGGCCGTGCCTGATGATGATTTGGTTGTTTGTTTAAAGCGCCTGTTGCAGCATTCGCTGCCATCTGCCCTGATCATCTGACGCGATCAGCATACGGACAGACCGTTGCAGCCCACGGGGAGTATAGCGGGCATTCAACCGGCTGCATATTTCCTCCCAGGGATGCTCGCAGATGATTCGCCAGTACAGCACCCGCTTCATGTCCGGCATGGGGTCGGAATCGATGTCCCGCTCCAGCCGGCACTTGCATTCCACGAGCCTGTCTACGGCGGCCCTGTAGTTTTGCTCCAGGGCAATTTTCCCAAGGACGCTGTGCGCGGTGGGATCGCTGTGCCGTCCTTTTCCGCGAATGCCGTCCGGCGTAAATCGACGGCTGGTCGCTGTGCTTCGGCTGGAAAATGCCTCCAGTCGCTCGGCGGCTTCTTCCGCCCGTTCCCGAGCGAGGCGTGTCTCCTCCAGCAGAATAAAAAACGTTTTGTCCATGCTTCCCTCCTGTTCGTCGGTAATGGAAAACGAAGCAAGGCATCCTGCGCGCTCGGATGCCTTGCTTCGGATGGGGTGTTCTTCCCCCAACCACGTTTGTATTATACTACAGATAGCCTGTTTTTTCAACTTTTCAGGCTTTTCCATTCGGTAAGGCATTCGGTAAGGCTTTTCCTTTGCGTCGCTCGTAGGCAGCCTGGCTTTTATTTCGATAACGCTGCTTCTGGCACTCGCGGTCCTGGCAATAGCGTTGCCTCCCATAGGCGGTGATCACCTTCCCGCAGGCAGCGCAACGAATAAAACGGTGTCGTGCTTTCCCAGGCTCTGCCTGATCCACCAGGCCCGTGACGCAACTGAGGGTATACCAGCAGGCATCGAACACAGAGCGAACAACGGGCATCAGCACCATGGCGTCTTGATCGTAATCATAGGCCATCTTCATCTTGAGTGGCGGGAACATGTCTGCAAAGTGATACATCACGCCGTCATTTGCCCATATCGGCCCGTTGGTTGTCCTGAATTGCTCAAACAACGCCGGCCCGTCAAATCGCTTGCCCACATAATACAGCGTTTCTGCTGTTTCAGGTTTATTATGCTTCAGATCGGTGATGGCCAGATAAGTGCTGAAGGTATTGATCAGCGCTTGAAGGTCCCAAAGGAAATCGTCCAGGAGAAAGGCTGCGCGGTATTCCAAACGCTGAATATCAGCTGCGGTAAGATGGCCTGTGGGTTCTTCGGGATCATACCGGGGAAGCAGCTTTTCCATAGGATCATCCGAAGTAATCTCAATTTCATATTCTTCATCGGCATAGCATCTCGCCATCTCCATTTCTTCGCTTATCTCATACTGAGCATAGGGGTGAATATTGCCGGTGCACCATTCGGCAACCAGGTCTATAGCCGCTTTGTCGCTCTTGCCAGGGCGATTGATCTTCTCATACAGATTCATCAGATCAACCAGCATGTCCGGCCCGGAAACACTCGCCTCCTGGGAGCACGCCTCATGGATGCCGGGATGATACACGGGTCGAAGCCAGTACTGATCGTCGCGGCATTCAAATCTGTACTCATGAAAGCGAATTGCTTTCAGCCGAATATCACCCAAACCGCCGATGCTGATGGATTTGAATGTGGCAAGGCCGCCTTTGCTCGACGGCTCTTCCGGTGCCTTGATATCCAGAAAATCAAATATCTCGGATGGTTTCATGGGTCAGTCTCCGTCCTTATTCCTATGCCGCTGGGATTTGTAAAAACGCTGGTGCAATCCAGATGGGTGTATTCCGGTCACGCATATACTGGACGGGCTCTTGGAAGAACAACTGTATTTCAGCAGCCAGCGAATAATAGAAGCTTCTCCCTTTTGCCTTCTCGAGCGATTCCATTTCCTCCAACACATGGTGCCAGGTTATGTAAGAGTAATGAACCATGCGGTCACGCCACACATAGGCGGTATAATATCGATCCATCCACAGAATCCTATTTTGGTTATACAGGATGTATGGACCATCATTTTCGGGATCATCATACGCACGCATGAACCTTTCAACATCAATCCTGGGGAAGTTGTACTTCTTTGAAATAAAATATGCCATGAACAAAACGTCCTTTGCGGGGAGGCAGGCTGATGCATCGAAAAAATTCAAGAAATCACCTCCATACAAAACATATGTTCGATGCAAACGATTATATCACACAGTCGCCGGAAAAGCTATCGAACACAGTGTAATATTGCAACAGGGGGAATTATCTTCGAAAAAATGCGATATCGGATCATATTTGTGTTGTAAAAACGGGAATGATCCGGTATAATAAGGATATCGGAGGTGAATGCCATGTACCGAAGCGCATTGACCAAGCTGCAGGCATGGAAGGACAAGCCCAACCGCAAGCCGCTGATCATTCGCGGGGCGCGGCAGGTCGGCAAGACCTGGCTCATGAAGGAGTTCGGGCGCACGTCCTTTGCCAACACCGCCTATATCAATTTTGACAACAACCGCCGGATGAAGATCCTGTTCGAGGATGACTACGACCTCAAGCGCATCATCACCGCGTTGCAGATCGAATCTGGGGAGAAGATCACGCCTCAGGACACGCTGATCATATTCGACGAGGTGCAGGAAGTCCCGCAGGCGCTGACGGCGTTGAAGTACTTCTATGAGAATGCGCCGGAGTATGCAGTCATCGCGGCGGGATCGCTGCTGGGCATCGCCATGCACCAGGGGACCAACTTCCCCGTGGGCAAGGTGGACGAGTTGCAGCTTTACCCGCTGAGCTACCGGGAGTTCCTGCTGGCGACGGAAAACGCGCCGCTGGTGGACCTGCTGGATCATCTGGACTGGCCGCTGATCACCACCTTCAAATCCAAATATATCGACCTGCTGCGCCAGTACTATTACGTCGGCGGGATGCCGGAAGCTGTGGCCGCCTACGTTGAGCGGGGCGACTTCGCCGAGGTGCGCACCATACAGAACGCGCTGCTGGCCGCCTACGAGCAGGACTTCTCCAAACATGCCCCCAACAACATCGTCCCCCGGCTGCGTATGGTGTGGCAATCCATCCCTGCCCAGTTGGCGAAGGAGAATCGGAAGTTCATCTATGGCATGCTCCGAGAGGGAGCCAGGGCGAAGGACTTTGAGGTGGCGCTGCAATGGTTGGCTGATTGCGGCCTGATCCACCGGGTCCATCGCGTCTCCAAGCCCGGCATGCCGCTGAAAGCCTATCATGATCTGACGGCGTTCAAGTTGTATCTCCTGGACGTGGGCCTGCTGGCCGCTATGGGCGACATCGACGTGCGTACCCTCCTGGGCGGCAACGACATATTCGTCGAGTTCAAAGGCGCGCTGACGGAGCAGTATGTCCTCCAGCAGCTGATTGCCGAGGTCGGCGTCACCCCCTATTACTGGTCCTCCGAGCACGGCACCGGCGAGATCGACTTCCTGTTCCAGCTGGCCGGCACCATCGTTCCCCTGGAGGTCAAGGCTGAGGAGAACCTCCGCGCCCGCAGCCTGCGCAGCTTCAACGAGAAATACCCTGGCCTTCGTCCCGTTCGCACATCCATGTCGGATCACAGGAAGGAAGAGTGGATGGAGAACTGGCCGCTGTATGCGGTAGGGAAACTATAGCTGTATATAATACTTGAAATGAGTGTGTTATTGCTGTATCATATTTATAGTGGTTTACAATTTTAAATAATCAGATCTATGACCTGCTATGGGGGTTGTGCTAATGAGTTATTTGGAAAGAGCAAAAAAAGATGGATACGCCGTTATTACTGGCCCGGAGAACCGGCAGAAGATCACATATGTGACTTCTGATAACCATACGGAGAATTATAACGCCCCTGAGGAACAAGTGCGCGCAGAATTCTGGGCGGAACTCATATACAAGTATGAATACCCGGCGGCACGAATCAAAATAGAGGTAGTTGTTCCGGATCGTTTGCCGATAGACAGGGCTGACATCGTCATTTTCAGTGATGATGAATGCAAGCGCCCCTATACCGTCGTAGAGTGTAAAAAGGACGGCGTTACGGATGCGGAATTTGCCCAGGCCATCGAGCAAGGTGTAGGTAATGCGACATGGGTGAAGCTGCGTGCGGAGTATGTGGTGATTGTCGCCGGCGGCACCCGGCGCGTGCTGGATGTTTCCGACAAATATGGCGCATATGAACGTGAGCAAAACATCATTGCGGATTTGCCTAAGGCATATGGCAAGCCCCAGGAATTCAGATTCTATAAGGGCACAGATAACGATATCAAGCCCGTATCTCGTGAAGAGCTCATTGCGGCGATAAAAAAATGCCATCAAACACTTTGGGGTGGTGGCCGGCTTTCTCCGCCGACTGCCTTTGGCGAGTTGTGCAAATTGATTTTCGTCAAGATCAGCGATGAACAAAAGCCGCGGAAAAATGGCCAGCCGTACCAATTCCAGATTAAAACGCATGAGCCCTCTTCCAAGCTGGCTGAACGCATCAACGAGCTTTACGACGAGCAAAAGACGAAGGATCCGGAGGTCTTTACGGATTCCATCAAGGTGGACGACCGGGTGCTTCGCACAGTGGTTTCCCATTTAGAGGCCATCAACCTGAACAAGACCGACCTGGATGTGAAGGGCGTTGCCTTCGAGCAGTTCATGGACGGTTTCTTCAAGGGTGATTTCGGCCAGTATTTCACGCCGCGCAAGATCATTGAATTCGCGGTAAAGATGATGAAGCCGGAAAACGATTGGGATGTGCTGGATCCGGCTTGTGGGTCCGGTGGATTCCTCTTGCACACTCTCGATTACATGCGCCGTCAGGCAGGGGAATACTTCGACAAAGAAGCGCAGCAAGTTGAATACTACAATTACTGGCACGACTTCGCCGCGAAGCATCTCTATGGCATTGAAATCAACGATGAGATTGCGCGCGTTGCCAAGATGAATATGATTGTGCATGACGATGGACACACCAACGTCATCAGTTTCGATGCGCTGGGCAGCATTGACACCATGCACGATCATAACCGGGGATTCAGCAAGGATAAGTTTGATCTGATATTGACCAACCCTCCTTTTGGCTCCACGATCAACAAAGCCGAAAAGCCCTATCTGGCCAATTATGAATTGGGCAATACTTATGATGCAAAGGGCAAAAAGAAGCCCCGGAAGAACCAAAGCTCGGAGATTCTGTTTATCGAGCGGATATGGGAATTCCTGAAGCCTGGCACCGGCAAGGCGGCGATAGTGCTGCCGGACGGTGTTTTGACCAACAGCTCTTCCCAGTATGTTCGGGATTTCATCCTTGAGAAGTTCCAGCTTCTGGCCGTGGTGAGCCTGCCGCAGCATGCCTTCGCCCATTTTGGCGCGGGCGTGAAGGCGTCCATCATATTTGTGCGAAAGCGGGCGCCGAAAGAAAAGCCGGATATGGACGAGACCATCTTTATGGCCGCGCCGGAGCTGATCGGCTATGACGCTACCGGCAGGGAAACGGCATCACAGTTTGATGAGATTGTTCAAAAATACGAGGAATTCCAGGAGGACGCGCACCCTTTTTTCGTATGACCCCCGGTGCGAATGACCTTTGTGTCTTCGCCGTAAAACGGGGGAATACAAAGAAACGGTTTGATGTTGATTATTGTCTTCATGGTAAATTGATTAAGCTTAATTCCACCTACACAATAGTCAAATTCGGAGAATTAATTGAAGATATATACCGATACCCGACATTTTATAATATAAAATATGTTTCAAACGGTATTGGTGTCATAAAAGGGGAGAATATTGCACGTTCTGGAGAGTGGGTAAAGATAAATGACCTTGGCTTTATTGATAAGGAGACGAACAATAGGTTCCTGAGGACAGTACTTCAAAAGAACGATTTAGTCATGACCGTCCGTGGTGAAGTTGGGAAAACAGGACTTGTTACAGAACAATTAGCAGGATGCAATATTAGTGGGAATGTAATAAAGATACGTTTAAAAAAATATTGGAATGATGTGGAAATAGCTCCAAACTATGTTTGGGAGTATTTGAATTCTGCACTTGGTAAGGCATTGATAAAAAAGCAAATATCAGGGGGGGTGCAAGAGACAATAACTGTAGCGGATATATCGGATATAGATATAATACTTCCAGATACTCTGCTACAAGAAGAATTAGCCCGGGACATAGGACAGAAAAGAGTTTATATAAACAAAAAACTAAATCATGCTAATGGGTTGTTATTAGGTCATACAAATATGGTACTTGACAGACTTGGGCTTTGTTTTGATAGAGAGGGCCAAGTGCTTTGTCACTCAATACGATTGTGTGATATAACAGCGAGATTAGATGTAGATTATTACACCCCGAAATTCGAAAGCTTCAGGAAACAAATCGAAAGGTCCTTTTATCCATCGACGGAAATAGGTGCTATTTGCAATAGAATTGTTACAGGATTCGCGGCAGGTAAGCAAGATCAAGCGGATGATCTGCCGGATGATCAACGGGTTGCTCAATTGCGCCCCTTTAGCATTACACCAGAGGGGGAACTGTCGTTTGAGACGAAGAAGTACGTGCCAAAGGATAGATTAAAGTCGGAAGATTACTGCCAAAAGGGCGAGGTGATATTCAATAACACCAATTCGCCTGATTTGGTTGGCAAAACAACGGTTTTTGACCAGGATGTGCTTTGCGCAACATCCAACCACATGACGCGGATAACCGTCAAAGATGGGGTTAATCCGTATTATGTTGCTGCCTTCTTCAATGTGCTGCTCAGCATCGGGTACTGGAAACTGTTGTGTACCAATTTCAATAACCAAGCAGGCATCAACATTGAAACCCTGAAAAAAGTACGAATCCCTCTTCCCGATAAGAGCATACAGGATGAGATTGCCGCGGAAATCATGCGACGCAGAAGCCAGGCAAACGAGCTGCGAAAAGAAGCAGCCAAAGAATGGGCCGAAGCCAAGGCACAGTTTGAGAAAGAATTGTTGGGAGAATAGATAATGAATTCATTATTCCTGACCACATTCATAAGTCGGCTTAGACAGACAGCAAGTATACCAAATATCACCATGCTCCCATTCGATGCCAATCGAGCGTCGAGTATCCGGGAAGATATTATTGCTATAGCAAAAGACGCCGAGAAATATGAGCCGCAAATTGCCAGTCAGTTGATACGATCTAAGGATAGGTTGTTCTATACAAATCAGTATGGGCAGGCCATGCTGAACCCCTATGCACTGGGTGAGATCATTTTCGGGCTGGATTACCTTGAAGGGAAACGACAGGCGAGGAGAAACAATCCAGAACCCGAGGATGAAAAATGGGCATATATTCATCCTTTGATCCAAAAATCATCAAAGAAACTGTTTGTTGATGGCTCCTATGCCAACGCAGCAGCAGATGCTTTCATTGAAATCAATGCCCGGGTGAAAAAGCTGTTTCATAAGCTCCGGCCCAATGATCCCGTTCCAGATGGTGCAGATGCAATGAATAAAGTGTTCTCGAAAAACAATCCGATGATAAAGTTTTGCGATCTGACCGATGATACAGGGATGAACACCCAACTGGGCTATATGCAAATGCTTGCCGGGGCTATGTCTGCCCTGCGCAATCCGAAGGCTCATTCCAATGATGTTGTCATATCCAGAGAAGAGGCTATGCGCCGGTTGATGTACGCCAGTATGCTGATGTACAAGATTGATGAGGGCGTGAAGTACTCGAATATTACTGAATAGAGGAGTCGTTACAAATGGCAAGGCTTAGTGGATTAATGGAATTCTCGATGGGAAATTTCCTGTGCATAAGGGGATACGCTTCATATAAACAACTGAGTGGAGTATCTGAAAGAAATCCTGACGTCCAGCGTGATCTGATTGCAGAACACGCCGGGGAGATGGCGCGTTTCCTTAATCAGGGAGAATATAGATTTTTCCCTGAGGTTGTATTGTCTGTGTCGTTATTATCCGATGGTAATTTTGAAGAGGTCCAAGATTTCTATGAAGCCTTCCGCTCAAATAGAGAATGGAACAAAAGTCTTGGTGTGTTTAATTTTTCTATATTCCGTCACAGTGCTGGTGACAAGAATCAAATAGCACACATTACATTTGATGAGAGTAAGGTTAAGCTCAATAGAATAGATGGAAACCATCGCTTATCTGCGTCCGATGATGTGATAACGGATTTTAAGGTACCATTTTGCCTTGTCCTGTGCAGAAACCAGGAAGAAGAATCACAGTACTCAAGAGCGATTTTTCACAATATAAACGCGAAACAAATCCCACTAAAGCTTGAACAGAATCTGAAGGTGATTTTAGAAAGCAAGGATGTATTTACAGATAGTAAGTTAAAGACTGATCCTTCCTTCGGCTGGGAGTATTACCTTGCGCGACAAGTAGCAAATAAAGTGCGTTTTGGCGATTATCCATTCATTCAATTCCTTATTCGAGGAGAAGAGTATACGTATTTATTGGAGGAATTCACTCTTCTTTTGAAAGCAAAAGTTTTGAACGAGGATGAAGCTTCCGTTGATGCTTTTGTCAATCAATTACCTAAGATAGAATTGGCGTTGAAAGAAGCAAGCGTGTGCAGCGGCACCGAAAATCTGTCTGTCATAGGAGCTTTATCGTATTACAAACTGGTGGATGAAAAGAAGTATGTGCGATTCCTGTATTGGATCAAAGATAATTGTATCACTGAGGCAAAAGGTATTCATATGGCAGATTTAATAAGCATTTTTGACAAGGTGTATGACAATATGCCTAAGAAAGTGTTTATGTCTATGCAGTTCTGTATTGATACTCAAGATACATATCAAACAGTAAAGGATGTGCAGAAAATACTCAAGGATGAGAATAAGATTGACTTTGAGATCATTAAAGTCGATGAACATAGCGACGGATACTCGGATGACATCTATAAAAGAATTGTGAAAGGAATCCGAGAGTCTGCTTTAGTAATAGCGGATCTTTCTTATGGTAATAAGAATGTTCATCATGAAATCGGATATGCTCAAGCTTTAAACAAGCCTGTGCTATTACTATATCATACCCGTGACGGTGTTGATCCAAAGCAAGAGATTGGCTCCAACATCACCATGTATGATCAACTCCGTTATAAAAACCAGACGGACCTAAGGCCGAGGCTTCTTCAAAAAATAAAGGATTTCTATGGTGTTAGGTAGATCAACACAGCTAATGGAATGAGGATGTGTTATGCTCCACCCTGGTCTCTACGAACAACTGATCAACCGCGCGCTGCGCCAGGAATTGGAGGCTATTCCAGCGGAGCGCAAGTCTGTCGCGCCTGTCGACCCTGCCGAGGCGGCGGAGGTGCTTTCGCGGTACATCGCGGAGGCGGCGAAGCGGGCGCTGTCCGGCATGGCCGAGGGGCGGGGCGACGTGGCGGATCAGGTGGCGCTGGCAAACCGGCTGATCGGGCTGCTCCCGGAGACGGACGGCCAGGGCATCGACGACCGTGCGGAGCAGCTGATGGCGCTGCTGGCGGAGCAGGACCCGGCGCTGGCGCTGGGGAAGACGGCGCGCGACGCCGTGCGCCCGGAGACCTCCATCGCCCAGAGCAGCCTGTTCACCGGCGCGGTGCACGAGCCGCAGATGTTTTCCGAGCTCAAGAAGGAGATCGCCAGCGCCGACCGCATCGATATGCTGGTGTCCTTCATCAAGTGGAGCGGCCTGCGGCTGATCCTCGAGGACCTGGAGGCGTTCGCTCGGCGGGGCGGGGAGTTGCGCATCATCACCACGTCCTACATGGGTGCGACGGACGTCAAGGCCGTGGAGGCGCTGGCCGCGCTGCCGAACGCCCGCATCAAGGTCAGCTACGATACCAAGCGCACGCGCCTGCACGCCAAGACCTATGTGTTCTATCGGGAGACCGGCTTCACCACGGCCTATGTGGGCTCGTCGAATCTGTCCAACGTCGCCATTTCCAGCGGCCTGGAGTGGAACGTGAAGGTCACGGCGAAGGACCTGCCCGCGACGATCCGCAAGATCGCGGCAACCTTCGACACCTACTGGCACTCGGACGAATTCGAGTTGTACGGCCCGGACATGCGGCCCCGGCTGGTGGAGGCACTCAAGGCCGAGCACTACGACCGGGAGCATCCCCAGTTTTTGTTCGACATCCGGCCCTATCCCTATCAGCAGGAGATCCTGGACAAGCTACTGGCCGAGCGCGAGGTGCGCGGCTCCACTCGCAACCTGATCGTCGCCGCCACCGGCACGGGCAAGACCGTGATCGCCGCCTTCGACTATCGCCGCTTCTGCAAACAAAATCCCGGCAGGGCCAACCGTCTGCTGTTCATCGCCCACCGGGAGGAGATACTGAAGCAGAGCCAGGCGACCTTCGCCGGGGTGCTGAAGGACGTCAACTTCGGTGAGCTCTACGTGGGTAATTATCGTCCGGAGAGCCTGGAGCACCTGTTCGTGTCGGTGCAGACGCTGAACTCCCAGGTGCTGGACCAGCGGCTCCCCGCTGATTATTACGATTATATCGTCATCGACGAATCCCACCATGCGGCGGCGCAATCCTATGAAAAGGCGCTCACTCACTTCCAGCCCAAGGTGCTGCTGGGCCTGACCGCCACGCCGGAGCGCATGGACGGCCAGGACATCTACAGGTATTTCGACCGGCGCGTCGCGGCGGAGATTCGCCTGCCGGAGGCCATCAACCGCAAGCTGCTGTGCCCGTTCCAGTACTTCGGCGTGTCGGACACCGTGGACCTGGACGACCTGCGCTGGGTGCGAGGCGGCTATGACCGGTCGGAGCTGAGCAATCTGTACACGCTCAGCCAGGGCGTGGCGGAGAAGCGCGCCGACCACATCCTGCGCAGCATGGATAAATATGTGACCGACATGAACGACGTGCGGGCCCTGGGATTCTGTGTCTCCATCGAGCACGCGCGGTTCATGGCGGACTACTTCAACCACTGCGGCGTGCCCGCGCTGGCGCTGACCGGCGACAGCCGGGACGATGTGCGCGCCTCTGCCCAGGAGAGGCTGGTCAGGGGCGAACTTCGTGTGCTGTTCGTGGTGGACATTTACAACGAAGGTGTGGACATCCCCGAGGTGAATACGGTGCTGTTTCTGCGGCCCACGGAATCGCTGACGATCTTCCTCCAGCAACTGGGGCGCGGCCTGCGCCTGGCCGAGGGGAAGGAATGCCTCACGGTGCTGGACTTCATCGGCGCGGCCAACCGCAAGTACAACTTCGAGGAGAAGTTTGCCGCGCTGCTGGATAACACCAACCACAGCGTGGAGCAGGAGCTGCGCCACGGGTTCGTGTCCGTGCCGAAGGGCTGTTACATCCAACTGGAGAGAGCTACGGCTTCCGGGCGGGGCTGGTCAGCCGCATCGCGTCCTTCGAGGAGGACAGCGGCCTGCCGCTGACGCTGGAGAACTTCCTGACGTATCACCATATGGACGTACGCACCATCTATGCCATATTCAACTTCGCCCGGCTGTGCGCCGAGGCCGGCGTACGGGATGATTTCGCCGAGCCGGTGGAGGACGTGCTGACCAAAGCGTTCAGTCGGTTGTGCGCCATCGACTCCCGGCGCTGGATCGGCTTCCTGCTGGACATTCTGCCGAGGCTGGACGACGTGGATTTTACCGCCTTGGGCGAGAACGAGAAGCGGATGCTCAATATGTTCTATGTGACCGTGTGGCAGGAGGTCATTGAGGATTTCAGTGCGGACGCAGTTTTGGAGAGACTGTATGCACTGGCGGACAGCCCGGTCATGCTGGGCGAGCTGATCGAGCTTCTGAAATACAAGCTGGATACCATCGACTTCATTGACGCCCCGGCGGACCTGCCTTACGATTGTCCGCTGGACGTGCACTGTGCCTATACCCGCGACCAGCTGCTGCTGGCGCTGGATTTCATGAAGCCCAAGACGCTGCGCGAGGGCGTGAAATGGCTGGCCGACAAACAGACCGACGTGCTGCTCATTACGCTGAACAAGTCGGATAAGGAGTATTCGCCCACGACGATGTACAACGACTATTCCATCAATTCCCGGCTGTTCCACTGGCAGAGCCAGTCCACCACCAGCGCCGATTCGCCTACCGGCCAGCGCTACATCAACCACAAATCCCGTGGCAGCCATGTGCTGCTTTTCGTCCGGGAGACCAAGAGCGACGCCTGTGGCGCCGCGCCTTATACCTTCCTCGGCACGGCGGATTATGTCCGCCACACCGGCAGCCGCCCCATGAACATCGTGTGGCAGCTGCATCAGGAGATCCCGGCGAAGTTCCTGAGGAAGACGCAGCAGGTGATGGGGTAAATAGAAATACGCTTTGATGATAGGAGTATACAGGCAGAGGAGGCTGTGCCATGTTTGACAGGGAAATACTCAAGGATGTGATCGCGGATTACAAGCGTGATTTCACGGAATTCCAGTGGAAGGAAGAACACTACAAGTGGGAGGCAGTAAAGTGCTTCCAGGACAACTGGAATGTTAATGCGGTTAACTTTCCGGATATGCTGAAGCGATCTTTGGATAAGACTGGCAATTTACTGACTTCCGGCAGTTATTTCCCAAGAGGTATGATTCAAATCTTTGCAGAAAAGGCTCCGGAAGAAGTGAGAGGAGCGTTTATTGCCCTCTATGACGAGAGCCGGGATGTCGTTGAACGCATACAGGCATTCAAGACCCAGGCTGACGTGATGTTGGAAAAGTACGGTGATGGAGCCATCAGCCACTTTCAAAAAGAGAATGCTATTTCTGTGTACTTATGGCTACGCTATCCTGACACTTATTCTGATTACAAGTATAGTGAGGTGAAGGAAGCTGCAAAGGTACTGGTGGCGAATTATGTGTTCAAGAAAGGTGCCTATGTGGCCAACATTCGCAATTGGATCACTTTCTTTAATGAAATCCGAGAGGAGTTGCTCAAGGATACCGAACTGATTGAGTTGCTGAAATCACATCTGACGGAATCCTGCTGGCCGGACAGTGAGTTGCGCACATTGACCATGGATGTGGTGTTTTATATCAGTCGATATTATTCTCAGAAAAGCAAGGTGACGTATCTGTCCGAAATCACCGAAGCCCTCAAGAGTCTCGGCGGCAGGGGGCATCTCAATGATATCTGCCGTGTCATGAAGGAACGGGGAAAACTCCAGAGCATCCTCACCAATCCGGCATGGACCAATGCTGTTTCCCGAGAGATCCAGAGCCATAGTACGGACGCTCAGTCTTATGTTGAAGGAAACGATGATCTGTTCTATTCCGTGGAAGGGATAGGCAGCGGCGTGTGGGGATTGAGGAATTATCAGCCGGATCAGGAAGAAGAATGGTGGCCCACGCAAGAGGAATACACACCAGGCTTGACCATGGAGCAATGGCTTGCGCTGCTGGGAGACAAAGAAGTATTCTTTGATTCCTCGCTGGCAATTGTCAAGCGCTTTAAGGATTACGGCGGTGCTGCGACCTGCACACAGCTTGCCATCAAATACGGCGAAAGCAAAAACTATTATCTAAGCGGTTCTACCTACTTGGCCCGTCGAATCGTCGAGAAAACGGGATGCCCGGTGATGCCGAGGGATTCGGAAAACTCTCGATGGTGGCCAGTCATATACCTTGGAAAACCTGCTGACAAGGAAAAAGAACAGGGATCATACGTCTGGAAGCTCCGAAAGGAATTGAGCGACGCGCTGGATCAGTTTGACCTGTCGAACGTGCCACTGTATGCCGAGAAAGAAAGCGATATCGAACTGGAAACCCCCGAGCCGGAGATCGAAGCCCCGGCAGTCGATCCCTACGACAAAGCGGCCTTCCTGAATCAGGTTTACATGTCCGGCGAGCGGTACGACACCCTGGTCGCCCTGCTCAAACACCGGAAGAACGTCATTCTCCAGGGCGCGCCGGGCGTGGGCAAGACCTTCGCCGCCAAGCGGCTGGCCTGGTCCATAATGGGCGCGCAGGACGAATCCCGTATCCAGTTTGTCCAGTTCCATCAGAATTACGCCTATGAGGATTTCATCATGGGCTACAAGCCCGACGGGGAAGGATTCAAGCTGACCGAGGGCATATTCTACGAATTCTGCCAGCGCGCCGGACAGGATAGGAACCGGGATTACTTCTTCATCATCGACGAGATCAACCGGGGCAATCTGAGCAAGATCTTCGGCGAGCTGCTGATGCTGATTGAGAAGGACTATCGCGGCACACCCGCCACGCTGGCCTATACCCGCAAGCCCTTCACCGTGCCGGAGAACATCTACATCATCGGCATGATGAACACTGCGGACCGCAGCCTGGCGCTGATCGACTATGCGCTGCGCCGTCGGTTCAGCTTCTATGATATGGAGCCGGGTTTCGACACGGAGGGCTTCCAGGCTTACCAGAAGGGGCTGGACAACGAGACCTTTGACCGGCTGATCGAATGCGTCCGCGAACTGAACCGCGCCATCCTGAAGGACCCGGCGCTGGGGGCGGGCTTCCGCATCGGCCACAGCTATTTCTGCAACCAGCAGGAATGCACCGACGAATGGATGAAGGCTGTGGTATACTATGACATTCTTCCCACGCTCCGGGAATACTGGTTCGATGATCCCGAGAAGCTGCGGCAGTGGGAAAACAGGCTGAGTGGTGTTTTCGATGACTGAAGATAAGGGCATCCTGATCCAGAATATCTATTACATGCTCTCCTATGCCTTCCAGGTGCTGAAACAGGAGAATTACCGGGAGATTGCTGGCGAGCCATTCGAGAACATCCAGGACCTCTTTGCTTCCATCCTGGCCAAGGGCATTGCCCAGCAGCTGAAGCATGGGCTCTATCGGGAGTACATCCCCAAAGCGGAGAGCCTTTCGGTGCTGCGCGGGAAGCTGGATATCCAGGAGACGCTGAACAACCGCCTCCGGCTGCGCCAGCAGCTGGGCTGTGAGTATGATGAACTGTCCGAGAACAATATCTACAACCAGATTCTGCGCACGACGGCGGACATCCTGATCCGCGATCCCGGCGTGACGTCAGAGCGCCGGCAAGCCCTCAAGCGGGTGATCTTGTTTTTCGACGGCATCGACATGGTTGATCCTTCTGCCATCCACTGGAACACGCTCGGCTATCACCGTAGCAACCAGACTTACCGGATGCTCATGAACATCTGTTACTTCGTGCTGGACGGCATGCTCCAGACTACAGAACAGGGGCAGCACCGCATGCGGGAATTCTCGGACGAGCATATGGAGCGGTTGTATGAAAAGTTCATTCTGGAATACTACCGCGCCCATCACCCGCACCTCCGGCCATCGCCAGCCCTAGTCAAGTGGGATTTGGACGAGGACAACGACGAACGCGCGCTGATGTTCCTCCCTGCCATGCAAACCGATATCACCCTGAGGGGAGATGTCGGGACGCTGATCATTGACGCCAAGTATTACGGGCGAATCATGCTTGAGCATCATAACAGCGAAGCCATTCGTTCCGCGCACCTGTATCAGATATATGCCTATGTGAAGAACATGGATACGAACCACACAGGGGATGTGTCCGGCGTCCTGCTGTATGCCCGTACCGGAGAAGAGCTGATTCCCGATTTTGATTACAACATCGGTGGCAATCGCATCGGGGTCAAAACCCTGGACCTCAACAAACCCTTCGCCTTGATCGCGGAGCAGCTGGACCGACTGGCAAGTGGGCTATAATTTTGAGCTGTTCTTTGTCTCATATTCTGACTTGAAGTTATGTTTGAAATCCGTACACTCACAGTCACAATCAAACATAACTTTCAAGGAGGAATCACCAATGCTGAACATTTCCGAGATCGTAGCCAAGGCCGAGACCATGTTCGACATGTTCAACGCCCACTTCTACGATGGCGAGCTGGCCCGCCCGGCCATCACCGTATCTCCGGACGGCGGACGCGGAGCCTATGGCTGGTGCACCGTATACGAAATCTGGCAGGCGGATGGCCAGGCATACCGGGAAATCAACATCTGCGCCGAGTACATCAACCGGCCTATCGGGGAGGTGGCGGCGACCATGCTCCATGAGATGGCCCACCTCTACAACCTGAATCATGGGATCAAGGACGTATCCAACAATGGGTACTATCACAACAAGAAATTCAAGGAAACCGCCGAAGCCCACGGCCTGGTGATCAACCATCACCAGACCTACGGATGGACGGTGACGGAACTAGCTCCGGAAACCGCCGAGTGGGTCGCACTTCAGCCGGAATTGAGCGACATCGCCGCCAGCCGACAGGCCACGCTCCAGATCAAGACCAAGGGAGACGACGACGGGGAATCTACCACGACCATCAAGGGCGGGCGTAGTACCAGCAAGAACCGCAGCATCAAATATGTCTGCCCGAAGTGCGGCGCGATCATCCGGGCGACCAAGCTGGTGAATGTGGTATGTGGGGACTGTGATATAGGCTTCGAGATCGACGGATAAATCTCAGAAAAGCAGCAGCCGGCCTGGCTTCTGTTTTTCGCTGGGCGGTCATGATAGATACTGGTCGCAATACCTTTGAATCGCCCTCCTGTTCTCTGGGGTATCTATCCAGCCATAGTAACGCCGGTCAAAATTCTTCGGTAACTCGTCAACCGGGATGATTCTGATCCCTTCAGCGACCGCTGCTTCGACGGCCTGCTCGTCATCTTCATATATGTTCATACTATCATCACGCTCGACTTCCAGCATATCCGTGAAATTAAAAGCCGCGATGACATATCCTTTTCGAACCTCGCACATGATGAAACCTCCAATTTCTCTTGTTTTACGGATATAGATTCCGTTTTCCTGGCCCTGCGCTGCCGGCTATTTGTCATCAGGCTGGGCAATCGGCTGGAAACAGCTGCTGTTGTCATGCAAAGCAGCCAGGATGAAACTGACACCCAGCTGGACACCGGCCTTGAAATCCTCCAGGCTGGAGATACTGCCAATTTCCGAGGATACCTCGGCAAAACGTATAAACATCGGCCTGGTTTCATCGGACAGGGCATCTTTTAGTTTGTCCTCCAGCTGGGAGGCCTCCTCCATCAACCGAGCATAACGGGTTGCTGGCTTGAACGTGCGGGCGCTGATCGCCTCGTTACCGTAATAGATGCTTTCAAGGATATTGCGCATTGGTACCACCTCCGGCCAGACAGTACCATATCCACCGGCAAAAAGAAAGAGAGCAATTCAATAATGTCTTTGCTCCCGTGGCGGGATAGTCAGGCCCAGTCTTGAGTGGAAGCATTTCACCAACTATCCCACCCGAGCCCATATTTGTTGTTGAATGGCCTCGTGGTTTTTGTTATAATGTATAAAAGAACGACGTGAATTGTTTGCAACACGTTATGAGGAGTGCTTTCCATGGAAAACATAGGTAAGCTGACTGAGGTTGACGTGTGTAAACTATGGCGGCACGAGCAAGGAGAATGATTCATGATTATCGATACAATACTTGCGAGGTGTGATGAACGCTGGTCCTCACATCAATGTGGGAACTGTCCATCTTGTTCGTATGGCCCTTTTTGCCGTGGATCGTGTGAGCACTGTTTAGATGCTATTCATAATCCCAGACATGCTCCACAAGGCGCTCCTGAAAGAAAATACGACTGTGCACATATGGCGGATTTCTATACTTGTAAGTATTCTTTCAGATATACATCAGAGATTATCTATGCCTTGAAACGCATGAAATATTTGATGACACTTGACCATTTTAAAGTGTTATCGTTTGGCTGTGGACCTTGTACTGATTTGTTTGCTATCGACTACCTACACGAAAAGGGGAAGATATCGTATGATTCTCTAGAATATCGTGGCATTGATTATAGTCGGGATGTGTGGGAGAATATCCATCGAGATATTAAACACTTTGAAAACGATTCTAGACATATATATTTCTATTATCAGAATGCGTGTGATGTTATTCATGATATTGCAGACGGTACTTGGACTCCAAACCTTATCGTCTTTCAATATGTGTTTTCAGATATGTATAAACATACGGGCGACGAAAAGCTTTCAGAATTCATCAATGTGTTTGCTCAATATTTTAATAATACCGTACAAGCAAAGGCATATATTCTGCTAAATGACGTTAACCTAGGGACTGCGTACGGTGGTGGAAGAGAGTACTTTGATCAATTATCTGCCAAATTGTCTAATGTAAGTGTTCGAAAAGGACGCTTCTGTAATGATAATGCGTTTGGATATTATGATCGAGGATATCCTTATGGAGATAATTCTGACGGAGAGTTTCCTCATAATGCAAACTGTTTTGATTTCGCACATTATGGAAAGTATTCTCCTTTTAACACTTGTGCAAGTGCACAAATGCTTATTTATAAAAGGGGGTAATTATATGATAATTAGTGCGAGCAGAAGAACAGACATTCCAACATATTACTCCGATTGGTTACTAAATCGCCTTCGCGAAGAGTATGTTTTGGTACGCAATCCTATGAACATACATCATGTGGGAAAGATCAGCCTTTCACCTGCGGTAGTTGATGGGCTTGTTTTGTGGACCAAGAATCCAATTCCCATGCTTGGACAGCTTTCAGAACTGGAAAAATACAACTTCTATTTCCAGTTCACATTAAATGCCTACGGAAAAGATGTAGAGCCAAATGTTCCTTCCAAGAATGATACAATCATACCGGCTTTTATTGAGTTGTCAAAGACTATTGGACGTGAACGTGTGATCTGGCGATATGATCCTATCTTCTTCAACGATAAATATACCATGGAATACCACTGTAAGTACTTCAAAAAGCTCACTTCCATTCTGGGCGACTATACGGAGAAGTGTACGGTCAGTTTTCTGGATCTGTATCGAAATACTGCCAGAAATGTTCAACCATTGCATATACAAATTGAGACGCACGAACAACAACTTGAACTATTGAGTTCGTTTTCTCAGACAGCGCATCAATATGGAATCTATATTGATACCTGTGCGGAAGCAATTGAACTTGGCGGTTTGGAGATACCACACGCTTGCTGTATTGACAAAGAGCGTCTGGAAAGATTAGCGAATTGCCAACTCAAGGTTGAAAAGGACAAGAATCAGAGACCCGAGTGCGGCTGCGTTGCGAGCATCGATATCGGAGCCTATAACACATGCAAAAACGGATGCCTTTATTGCTATGCAAATTATAGCACAAAAACGGTAAGCAAGAATAGCGAAAAGCATAACCCGGCATCCCCGTTGTTGTTTGGAGAGGTTGGAGAAGAGGACACGATCATAGAGCGTAAAGTGGAGTCATGGAAAATACTTCCATTTGGAGCACACCAAGAATCCATTTTTGACTTATAGCAATATGAATTGCCGTATTGCGTTTTATGCAGAATCAAGAAAACAAAGGTCGAGTTACTATGCAACTATCCTGCAACCGAATCTGTCACCCCCTGTCCGTCTGAGACAAAAAAAGCGAGGAAAAAGCCCGGCTTTTCCTGTCTGGAGATGACAAGAACGAACATTTGTTCGGATTTCGGGACCAAAAGGTCGCAGGTTCAAATCCTGTCACCTCGACCAAAAAGTTGGTAGGTTTGCTAAAACTTGCCAACTATTTTTTATGCAATGATTTGCAAAAACAGGGAAAATGCGTTAATTTTGGAAAAACCTACCGGACAAAACCGGACATCGACTTAACATTCACTTTTTCGGACGCAACCGGACTGCAACGGACATTTTTGTCTTATTTTGTCTGGCCATGTCCGGGTTTTTTAGTGTTTTTTTGTCTTATTTTGTCTGGCCATGTCCGGGTTTTTTAGTGTTTCCGGGTTGCAAACAAGATATTCCCGGACATTAGTGTACATAAGCAGACAAAAGCGGACAAAAATAGTACAAAATTATTGTTTGGTCGAACGTTTGGTACTGGTGGGAAGTGTTGGGTTTTGGAGGATTGTTAAGATTGTGGTTGCAAAGCGGACGTGAGCGGACGTGAGCGGACAAAAGCAGTCATTAGTGGACGTAAGCGGACAAAAGAAGTCATTAGTGTACATTAGTGCACATTGCACTCCTTTGGATCGGGCTGAAAATACGTAGATTATCACATATTGCGACCTTTTGGTTTCGACCAAACATATACATCTTGCGACCTTTTGGTTTTGACCAAAAAAATACAGATTATGGCGGCTCAGAGGCGGGATATCAGTGTGGATAACCACGCGGGGCACGGTGATAGCCCTTCGTTGGCTCTTTGTCGCCTCTCCGAGGGCTTCACGCACTGACACGTGGCTTTGGCTGTTGACGGGCCACTGTAGGGCTCTGTCGCCTACAATGGCGCGAGAACAGCGATGGGAGAGGATAGCGACCTTTTGGTTTCGACCAAACAAATACAGATTATGGCGACCCAGAGGCGGGGATCCGTGTGGATAACCACACGGGGCACGGTGATGGCCCCTCGTTGGCCCCTCGTTGGCCCACTATCGGCCTCTACGAGGGGCTCCACGCACTGACACGTGGCTTTGGCTGTTGGCGGGCCACATTTGGCCACAATGGCGCGAGAACAGCGATGGGAGAGGATAGCGACCTTTTGGCTCGGACTGAAAATACGCATCCTGCGACCTTTTGGTTTTGACCAAATAAATACAGATTATGGCGAATCAGAGGCAGGAAACCAGTGTGGATAACCACACGGGGCAATGGCGCTGGGGGTGCTGGTGTGGGCATCAGTCCATCATGCCCGGATTCAGGCGCTGCATTTCTATCTCCAAGTCCATATTCCCCAGTGTTCACAGTATTTCTCGCCGAAGGGTGGATCATCGGGGCGCGTCGCTTGTCGTCGACCTTTTTCTTTTTTTCCGACGCCTGCGCGCCTCTTCGCGGTCATAGCGGATCAGCGCCACGGCGTTGACAACGGACATGGCGCACATCGCAAGCAGCAAATCCTTGGTCATGCGGTTGTTGACGAAGGCCATGGGCTCGTTGAACCGGTCGATGACGAAGAACACCAGATACATCGCGGCGATGATGATGGTGGCGTGGGGGAACAGCTTTCGCATGGGTCCATCTCCTTACGGGACAAAGTAGATTATGTCGCTGGAGGCGCGGCCGCCTTCGGAGGGCTCGCTGATGACCGTGTCGCCCACCATCATCATCGACGTGTTGCCTCCATCCAGATTGAAGGCCTGCTTGCAACCCAGGGCGCTCATCAGCTTCGCCAGGGAACGAAAGCCCAGTCCCACGGAATCCTCCGACCGCCCGTCCACCACCACCAGGCAGTAGTGGCCCGGCTCGAAGTAGCCCAGCACCGTTCGAGGATTGGTGTCTCCGACAGTAGTGTTGGTGAAGTGCTTCAGGGGGGCGCCGTTCTTGTCCAGCAGCGTGGGCCCGAAGTTCCACGCCTGATAGGCCCCGGCAGCGATGGCGTCCTTGGCCTTGAAGCTGCGACCACGGAAGGTCTCCATACGACCGTCCCAGTAGATCACGCAGACATCCATGCTGGCGTTGCGGTTCTTGAACAGCTCGCCGTTGCGTATGACTACGCCGTCCTGCCGCGCCGCGTAGTTGTCGCCGTTCACGGCGATCACGGCGTCCACGCGCTTGCAGATGTGGCGCGGCCATTCGTACTGGCCGGTGCCGAAGGTGTCGTTGGCGAACGCGGTCTTGAACTGCTGTATGTCCTTGACGTAGATGTCCGCGACATAGATGTTTGATTTGTTGTAGCGCCGCTGGGTCAGCGTGACGCTCAGCGTGTCGCTCTTGTAGCTGTGCCTGTCCTTGATGATCTCGCCATCGGTGAACCTGGTGGCGAACTTCTGTCCGAAATGGCCGACCCAGTCCTTCTCGGGCGCTTCCGTGGGCTCGGGCGTCTCGGAGGGCTTCGGCGTGGGTGCGGCCCCGGCGGGCGTCGCGGAGGGCTCCGGTGTGGGCGCGTCCCCGGCGGGCGTCGGGGCGGGGGCCATCGCTGGCGCGGCGATCTCCGCCTCCGGTGCTTGCACGATCTGGAAGTGGTCCGAAACGATGTTCAGCGATTCCTCCCGGCGCGGCAGCACGTGGTGGAACAGCGCAAAGACGTTCAGTGCGATTCCGAACGCCAGCACGTCCGCGATGATCACGATCCACAGGGGCAGCGGACGGCGGCTGAATTGCCCCTTCAGCCCTCTTGATTTCCTCTTGCTTGACATTGTTCTCTGCCTGTCATTTGTCTGTACTGCGGTTTGTTCATCTGGTATTCCCTATCATATTATATCAAAATATGACAAAAAAACAATAGAAAACGCCAAAATCAGACAAAAATATGACAGATGTAGCCATGCAGGCTGTTGCTTCGCAGTCTGCCTATAAAAAAAATCGGTATTTGCCCAGTGTTGCTAATCAGGCCAAATTCTGCTATAATGTACAGACGCAATATAGCAGGGGTGATCATTGTGAGTAGCCGCCCAAA
>CADASI010000037.1 GCA_902790525.1 uncultured Eubacteriales bacterium | reverse complement strand
CCCCGCAACATGGGCGAGATGGAAGACCCCAGCGGCGTGGGCACCGTGGGCAACGCCAAGTGCGGCGACATCATGCGCATCTACATCAAGGTGGAGAACGACGTCATCACCGACGTGAAGTTCAAGACCTTCGGCTGCGGCGCGGCCATCGCCACCTCCAGCAAGGCCACCGAGATCGTCAAGGGCATGACGCTGGAGGAGGCCGAGAAGGTCACCAATAAGATGGTCATGGAGGCGCTGGGCGGGCTGCCGCCGATCAAGGTGCACTGCTCCGTGCTGGCCGAGGAGGCCCTGCACGCCGCCATCCAGGACTACCGCGAGCGCCTCGAAAAGGGCCTGCCCCCGGTGACCGAGCCCGACGACGCGGACGTGAAATACGTATGAGCGGCGTGCACATCCGCCCCATGCGCCCGGAGGACTATGACGCGGTGTACGCGCTGTGGATGACCAGCCCCAACATGGGCTTCAACAACCTGGACGACTCCCGCGAGGGCGTTGAGCGCCTGCTGCGCCGCAACCCGGACACCTGCTTCGTCGCCCTCGGAGACGACGGCCTTGCCGGGGTGATCCTGGCGGGGCAGGACGGCCGCAGGGGGTATATCTACCACATGGCCGTGGCGGAGGCCCACCGCAGGCAGGGCGTCGGCGCCGCGCTCCTCGACCGCTGCCTCGACGCGCTGAAAAACGCGGGCATCAACAAGGTCGCGCTGCTGGTGTTCAAGTACAATGCGGCGGGCAACGCCTTCTGGGAAAAACAGGGCTTCACCGTCCGCGAGGACGTGGCCTACCGCAACCGGGAGCTCAGGAAGCTGATACGCATCGACACCTGATATAATATCGGAGGAAACAGCACATGATTCACGGCAACCTGACCGGCATCCGCGAGAGCGTATTGAACGAGTTGGAGAATATCTGGGCCGGGACGGCACGGTGCTGGAGATCGCCGTCGGCTCGATCGGCTCCATCGCGCTGCCGGAGCTGCACCTGCGGCGCAACCTGGACCGGCTGGCGGGCTTTCGCTGCATCCACACCCACCCGGGCGGCGGCGCGCGGCTGTCGGACGTGGATTTACAGGCCCTTCGGCTTCTGCGGTTCGATTCGATGTGCGCCGTGGGCGTGGAGGACGGCCGCTGCACCGGCATCAGCGCGGCCTTCCTGGGCGAGGTGGAGTACGACAACCTCTCCGTGGTCGTCCGGGGCCCGGTCAAGCCCGGCCGCATCCCCCAGAGCCTGTGGATGAAGGAGATCGAACTGGCGGAGGAG
Source organism: uncultured Eubacteriales bacterium (assembly GCA_902790525.1). Taxonomy (GTDB): domain Bacteria; phylum Bacillota; class Clostridia; order Christensenellales; family Aristaeellaceae; genus UBA2862. Next base: position 35,791 of record CADASI010000037.1, on the reverse strand, counting down.
CGGGTCAAAAAGGCCATCGAGAAGGGTGGCATCGTGGAGGAAGCCGAGAAGGTCATGCTGATCTCCACCGACTCCGACGAATCGCTGGACGAGCTGGCCGCGCTGGCCGAGACCGCCGGGGCGATGGTGATCACCCGGGTGCTTCAAAACCGCGTGAAGCCGGACCCCGCCACCTGGATCGGCTCCGGCAAGGCGGAGGAGCTGTCACTGGTCTGCCAGACACTGGAGATCGACCTGGCCATACTGGACGACGAGCTGACCGGCGCGCAGCAGCGCAACCTCGAAAACGCGCTGGGGGTGCGGGTGATCGACCGCACGGCGCTGATACTGGACATATTCGCCCAGCGCGCCCAGTCCGCCGAGGGCAAGCTGCAGGTGGAGCTTGCGCAGATGAAGTACCGCCTCCCCCGCCTCACGGGCATGGGCACGGTGCTCTCGCGGCTGGGCGGCGGCATCGGCACCCGCGGCCCCGGCGAGACGCGGCTGGAGGTGGACCGCCGCCGCATCCGCCGCCGCATCGACGACCTGGAGGCCCAGCTCAGGGCGCTCAAGAAGCAGCGCGACCTGCGCCGCGCCCGTCGGGAAAAGACCGGCCAGGTCACCGTGGCGCTGGTGGGCTACACCAACGCGGGCAAGTCCACGCTGCTGAACGCGCTGTCGGGCTCGGACGTGTACGTGGAGGACAAGCTGTTCGCCACGCTGGACCCCGTGATGCGCAAGGTGGCCCTGACCGAGAACCGGGAGTGCCTGGTGGTGGACACGGTGGGCTTCATCCGCAAGCTGCCCCACCCGCTGGTGCAGGCGTTCCGCTCCACGCTGGAGGAGGCGCTTTACGCCGATCTGCTGGTGGTGGTCTCGGACCTCTCCAGCCCCCACTACGCCCAGCAGCGCGCCACGGTGTTCGAGGTGTTGAACGACCTCGGGGCCGCCGACCGGCCCATACTCGAGGCGCTCAACAAGTCCGACGCGGCGCAGGTCACCGGCATGATCGAGCCCGCCGACGCCATACTGATCTCCGCCAAAGACGGCGACGGCCTCGACGCGCTCAAGGCCGAGATCAGCCGCCGCATCGCCGAGCTGCGCCATCCCGCCGAGCTCACCGTGCCCTACGCCAAGGGCAATGTGCTCTCCCTGATCCACGAAAAGGGACAGGTGCTCTCCGAGGAGTACACCGCCGAGGGCGCCCGCGTCGCCTGCCTGCTGGACGCCGCGCTGTATCAGAGGGTGATGGGGATGCTGAAGTGACAAAATGGCGGGGACGGTCTTCATTGACACTGACATGTCAGGAAGACCCGTCCCCGCTGTTTTTTTCGGTCACCAAACCACTTCCGGACCGTACCGACCCATCTTCTGATCCGACGTGATGATCGGCAGTCCTTCATACTGCGCCTGACAGATGATCAACCGATCAAACGGATCGCCGTGATCTTTATAGCGCGGTAGTTTTCGTATCAAATCGATCTGCGGTATCTCGGTTTGCAGTATGTCGATGTCGAGCTCCTTGCAGACGGCCTCCAGCTCCTGCGCGCTGGTCTCCTTGATCTCCAGTTTGCCGATCTGCTGCTTGATCATGATCTCCCAGAAGGAAGCGATGCTCACCACCAGCGCATTTTCCCCCTCGATGATTTCGCGGGCCTTATCGGAGAGGCGTCCCGGTTCAAATACCAGCATGATCAGCGCGCAGGTATCCAGCAGGTACTTCATCACATGTACTCCTTGAAGTCCTCGAGTGGTTCGTCAAAATCATCCGCCATGGAGATGAAGCGGTCGGCCAGCACGCCCAGTCGACGCTTCCCGGGCTTCGACTGCGCCTCCTTCTCCTGCTGCGACAGCAGGAACTGAAGGAAATCACCGGCCTGTCTCTGGTTGTCCGCGGTCAGTTTCCCCCATGCTTCCGGTATCCACGCAGGCATCGCCATGTGCGCCACCTCCTCTGCTGGTCCTATTCTACCACAGTTTCGGAGGACGCGCAACAACGAAAAGTGCATCTGTAAGCGAATTGGCAAGGACGGCTGTGAAGCAAGAATATCGGGCGTCCGCGCTTGACATTTTGGGCGGTTCGCGGCTATAATCATACCATCAAATCGACGGGGAGATGACGCGCATGCGCATCGAGGAGTTCAAAAAGCGCGCCTCGGAGGGCGTGATCCTGCTGGACGGGGCCACGGGCTCCAACCTGCGGCTGGCGGGCATGCCGGTGGGCGTGTCCACGGAGCAGTGGGTGTACGACCACCCGGAGGCGATACTCAGGCTGCAACGCGCCTATGTCGAGGCGGGCAGCGACATCATCTACGCGCCCACCTTCATGGCCAACCGCGTCGGGCTGGGCATGCACGGCATCGAGGACCGGCTCAAAACGCTCAACGCCGGGCTGGTGAAGCTCTCGAAGGAGGCCGCGGACGGCAGGGCGCTGGTGGCGGGCGACATCACCACCACCGGCAAGCCGCTGGAGCCCGTCGGGCCCATGAGCTACCAGGCGCTGTTCGACGTCTACCGGGAGCAGATCGAGGCGCTGGCCGAGGCCGGGGTGGACCTGCTGGTGGCGGAGACCATGATGGCCGTCGACGAGACCGTCTGCGCCGTGGAGGCGGCTTTAAGCGTGTGCGACCTGCCCGTCATGTGCTCGCTGACCATGGAGGCCGACGGCCACCTGCTGCTGGGCGGCAGCGCCGTGGAGGCCGTGGAGACCCTGCAGACCGTCGGGGCCTGCGCCGTGGGGCTGAACTGCTCGGTGGGGCCGGACCAGCTCGAGGCCGTGGTGCGCGGCATGAAGGCCGTGGCCGAGGTGCCCGTCATCGCCAAGCCCAACGCCGGGGTGCCCGTGATGGACGAACGCGGGACCGCCCATTACAGCATGTCCCCCGAGGTCTTCGCCCGCAGCATGACCCATCTGGTCGAGGCCGGGGCCGGCATCGTCGGCGGCTGCTGCGGCACCAATCCCGACTACATCCGCGCGCTCAGAGACGCGATACGCGGATAAAAAGCGCCCCCGATCACAAAGGATCGGGGGGCGCTTTTTATTATGCGGGAAACAGATCGTCCAGATCCATGGCGCGATGCTCCCGCGCCCGGTTATCCTGCTCGATGTCGGCGGCGACATCACGGGAGAAGGCCCCGCCCACCCAGCGGTCCCGCCCCTGCGCCTTGGCCTCATAGAGGTGGTGGTCGGCCTGGTGGATCATCAGGCGCAGGTCATAGGAGAGCTCGCAGTCGCCGTAGACGTAGCCCGCCGAGAAGCGCGCCGGCAGGTGCTTGTCGTCCAGGTAGATGGCGTTCAGGCTCTGCTTCAAGGTGTTGAGCTTATCCGGGAACACGTCCTTATCCATGTCGACGCAGATGACCAGAAACTCGTCCCCGCCGTAGCGGTAGCAGCTCTTCGCGCCGAAGATCCGGGCGAGCGCCTGCCCCGCCTTTTTGAGGATGTAATCGCCCACGGCGTGGCCGTAGGTGTCGTTGATCCGCTTGAAGTTGTCCAGGTCCATCATCATCACATGGACGTAGCGGCTCTCGTACTGGTTGTAATCCCGCCTCAGGCCGAAGCGGTTGCGCGCGCCGGTGAGCGCGTCGGTCAGCGAGGCCTCCTCCAGCGTGCGGTTGTCGTTGCGCAGGAGCTGGTTCATCTCGGTGAGCCGGCGGGTGGCGTTGGCCTGCTTGCGCTTGAGGTTGCCGATCAGCAGCGTGTTGACCAGCGCGCCCAGGGCGATCACGCTCATCTTTTGCAGGTTGACGGGGCTGAACACGACCCAGCTGTTGTTCTCGGAGAAGAAGAACATGGAGTACGCCACCATCACCACGGCGCACACGAAGCCCGGGCCGAAGCCGTACATCGAGGTGAAGAACGTCAGGCCCGTCATCAGTATGATGTTGGGGTTGGGGATGCGCAGGAGATAGACGGCCACCGAGACGGCAAGCATCGTCCCGAGGGCAATCAGCATGTGCGCGATCTCGCCGCGCCGGGTCAGGCGATCTTCCCCCCGCGCGCCGACCGGATTTCCGGCGACCTTCAATTCCCATTCCTCCCGTCTAAAGTGTATCTGCAGGCTATATTTCCGTCCTGCCCTGGAAGGCCCGCATCAGCGTGACCTCGTCGGTGTACTCCAGTTCGCCCCCCACGGGCACGCCGTGGGCGATGCGCGTGACCCTCACGCCCATGGGCTTGATGAGCCGGGAGATGTAGGCCGCGGTGGCCTCCCCCTCCACGTCCGGGTTGGTGGCCAGCACGACCTCCTCGATCTCACCGGCAGCCAGGCGGCTCATCAGCTCGCGGATGCGGATGTCGTCGGGCCCCACGCCGTCCATCGGGGAGATCACCCCGTGCAGCACGTGGTACAGCCCGTTGTAGTCCCGCATGCGCTCCATGGCGTTGACGTCCCGCGGGTCGCGCACCACGCACACGATGTCGTGGCGGCGACTGGGGTCGGCGCAGATGGCGCAGGGGTCCACGTCGGTGTAGTTGCCGCAGACCGGGCAGAAGTGCACCTGCTTTTTGCCGTTGAAGATGGCCGCCGCCAGCTCCCGCACCTGCGCCTCCGGCAGGCCGATGATGTGGTACGCCAGGCGCTGCGCCGTCTTGCGGCCCACCCCCGGCAGCTTGGAAAGCTGGTTGACCAGCCTGGCAATCGCCTCGATTTCGGCCATTGACGCCATCTCCTTCGATTGATCAGAACAGCCCCGGCATGTTCAGACCGCCGGTCAGGCGGCCCATCTCGCGCTCCATGGTGTCGCCCGCGGTGCGCAGGGCCTCGTTGACCGCCGCCATCACCATGTCCTGGAGCATCTCCACGTCGTCCGGGTCCACGGCCTCGGGCTTGATCTCCAGCGAGACCAGCTCCTTCTTGCCGGTCACCTTCACCGTCACCATGCCGCCGCCCGCGCTGGCCTCGTATTCGCGCTGCTCAAGCTCCTCCTGCATTTTGGCCATCTGCTGCTGGAGCTTCTGGGCCTGCCGCGCCAGCTGCTGCATGTTGCCGCCGCCCATCATGCCGGGAAATCCGCCTCTTGCCATAGTGTTACCATCCTTTCTCAGGCGCGCCGCGCCGCGTTCTTCATAATAATTGCCATCATATCAGGCCATTATGTATTATACACAAATCCGACCGCCGCGTAAAGCACTTTAACGCTAAATCGGGGTTGAACCTTGCGTGCGCCGCCGCTTTACTTATGCGCGTGGGTTGTGCTATAATGAAGAAAAGATCATCCAGGAGGCAGACATGCAGAACGAAAAGACCCGCGCCACGGTGCGCATCGCGGGCAGGGACTACACCATCGCCAGCTACGACAGCCCGGAGTACGTGTCGCGGGTGGCGGCCTACGTGGACCGCAAGATGAACGAGCTGAGCCTGGCCACGCGCCTGCCCGCGGGCCAGCTCGCGGTGCTGGCGGCGGTGAACGCCACCGACGACATGATGAAATCCCGGGACGAGATCGACCGCCTGCGCCGGGAGATCGAGGCCCTGCGGGACGACGCGGAGCGCATGAAGCTGGAGCTCTCGGCCCGCGACCAGGAGATCGAGCGCCTGAAGGCTATCAGCGGCGATGCGCAGGCTTGAGCTGCTGGCCCCCGCCGGGGACATGGATGCCCTCAGGGCCGCGGTGCAGAGCGGCGCCGACGCGGTCTACCTCGGCGCGGGCGGCTTCAACGCCCGGCGCAACGCGGGGAACTTCGACGGCGACGGTCTGAAAGCCGCCGTCGACTACTGTCATGCCCGCGGCGTCAACGTCCACGTCACGCTGAACACGCTGGTGCGCCAGGACGAGCTGGAGGCGCTCTATGACACCGTCCGGCTGATCCATGAAAGCGGCGCGGACGCCGTGATCGTGCAGGACTTCGGCGTGGCCCGCGCCGTGCGCGCGATGGCCCCGGGCCTGGCGCTTCACGCCAGCACCCAGATGGCCGCCCACAACGTCCAGGCCGCGCGCTTTTTGAAGGCCAAGGGCTTCGACCGCGCGGTGCTGGCCAGGGAGTGCACCTTTGAGGACATGGCGGCGTGCGTCGATACCGGCGTCGAGGTGGAGGTGTTCGTCCACGGCGCGCTGTGCGTGGCCTGCTCGGGCCAGTGCCTGATGTCCTCGCTGGTCGGCGGGCGCAGCGGCAACCGCGGGCTGTGCGCCCAGCCCTGCCGCCTGCCGTGGAAGCTGGACGGGCGGGAGGGCTACCTGCTGTCCACCCGGGACCTGTGCGGCATCGACGACCTCCCGCGGCTTCGTGACATCGGCGTCGCAAGCCTCAAGATCGAGGGCCGCATGAAGCGCGCGGAGTACGTGGCCGTCACCGTGGCGGCCTACCGCCGGGCGCTGGACGCGCTGTACGAAGGGAAGCCCTTCGATACCGACGAAGCCCGCGACGCCCTGAAGCAGATGTTCAACCGCGGCGGCTTCACCCGCGGCTACGGCCCCGGCGTGGCGGAGCGGGCGCTGATGTACCCCGCCCGGCCCAACCACATCGGCGTGGCGGTCGGCGCGTGTATGAAGCCCGGCAGCGTGGCATTGGAGGCGGACGTCCGCACCGCCGACGCGCTGGTGCTGCGGCGGGACGGGGAGGACGTGCCCGTGAAGCTGTCCGGCGCGGCGGGCGAGGCCGTGCCCTGCCCGAGGGCGGCGCGGGGCGACCGGCTGGTGCGGCTGGTCAGCGCGGAGCAGATGCGCGAAGCCCGTGAGAGCTTCGAGGGCGAGCACCGGCAGGTCAGGCTGACTGCCCGGGCGACGCTCAGGGTCGGCCAGCCGGCGCGGCTCACGGTCTCCGACGGCACGCACACCGCGGAAGTCGCGGGGGACGCGGTGCAGGCCGCCACCGGTGGGCCCTTCGACCCCGACCGCGCGGCGCGGCAGCTTCAGAAGACCGGCGGCACGCCCTACATGCTGGGGCAAATCGACTTCGATGCCGACGCTGATGCCTTCGTCCCGGCCTCGGCGCTCAACGCCCTGCGCCGCGCGGCGCTGGACGCGCTGACCGGCCTGCGCACGACGGTGGATCGTCACACCCTGCCCGCGCCGACGGTCGCCATTCCCTCCGAAAACGGCGAAAAGCCTCGGCTGTACGCCCAGTCCGGCGACCCGGCGGTGCTGCAAAAGGCGCTTGAATGCGGCGCGGACGTTGCGGTGTACGCCCCGGAGGACCTGCGCAACCTGTGCGCGGACGACCTGCCGGAGACCTTCGCGCTGGCCGTGCCCGCGGTGCTGACGGCGGCGGCGCTGGATCAACTGAACGCCTGGGCCCATGAAAACGCGAGCCGGATCACGGAGACCTTCCTGTCCAACGTCGGCCAGCTCGGCCTTAAATGGCCGGGGGCGCTGACCGGGGACTTCATGCTCAATGTCGCAAACGACCTGACGGTCCGTCAGCTCATGGACTGGGGCATTTCGACCGTGACGCCGTCGGTGGAGCTGACGGCGCAGCAGATCGCGCGGATGCGGGGCCGCACAAACCTGATCGTGTGGGGCCGCCTGCCGCTGATGCACCTGCGGCACTGTCCGCTTAGGGCGGTGCGGGGCATGAAGGGCCTGCACGCGGACTGTAAGCACTGCGACGCCTGCGCGCCGGAGGACCGGTTGAACGGCAGGGCGCTGACCGACCGGAAGAACGCCGAGTTTCCGCTTAAACGGCTGGCGATGCCCGGCGGGTGCGTGGTGCAGGTATTGAACTGCGTGCCGCTGATGCCGTTAAAGAAGCTGGACAAACTGCCCAAAACCTCCGGCTGGCGGCTGCTTTTGCGGCCGGAGGAGCCGGTGGAAGCCGTCGTCAAGGTCTACCACGCGGCGCTTCAGGGCGCGGACTTCAAATCGCTGCCGGAATGGGCCGCCATGGAATCCATGGACACCACCGCGGGACATTTTTTCAGAGGGGTGGAATAGATGAACGAACGCAACCTTCGCGTACTGGAGTTTAACAAGATACTGGACATGCTCGCGGCGCTGTGCACCACCGAGCCGGGCCAGATCGCGGCGCGGGCGCTGACGCCCTCGGGCGACCCGGGCGAGGTGTACCGCGCCCAGGCGCAGACCGAGGAGGCGTCCTCGATATTCGCCTACTGCGGCGGCAACCCCATGGCCCACTTCACCGACGTGCGGCCGTACCTGAAGCTGGCGAAGGCGGGCGGCACGCTGTCGCCCAAGGCGCTTTTGCAGGTGGCGGACGCCCTGAAGGCGGCGCGGATCGTGCGCAGCGCGCTGGTCACCGACCGGGAGGACACCCCGAACCTCACGGAGATGGGCTCTCGGCTGATGACCAACCGCAGCCTCGAGGAGGAGATCTTCGACGCCATCATCTCCGAGGAGGAGATCAGCGACCACGCCAGCCCCGAGCTCGCCAACATCCGCCGCCAGATGCGGGTCTTGAACGAGCGCGTGCGGGAGAAGCTCAACGGCATCATACGTTCCTCCACCATGCAGAAGTACCTGATGGACGCCATCGTCACCATGCGCAACGGGCGCTACGTGGTGCCGGTGAAGGCGGAGTGCCGCTCCAGCGTGCCGGGCATCGTGCACGACCAGTCCGGCACCGGCTCCACGCTGTTCATCGAGCCCATGGCCGTGGTGGAGGCAGGCAACGAATTGAAGCAGTGGACCGTCAAGGAGCACAACGAGATCGAGCGCATCCTCGGCGAATTTTCCGACCGCATCGCGCCGGACGCCGAGCTGATCGCCCACAACCACGAACTGCTCTCGGCGCTGGACGTAATCTTCGCCAAGGCCGCGCTGGGCCGCCAGATGAACGCCGTGCCGCCGAAGCTGAACACCGTAGGCCATGTGCGGCTCATCCAGGCGCGGCACCCGCTGATCGACCCTCAGAAGGTCGTGCCCTCCACGCTGTGGCTGGGCGAGGACTTCACCGCGCTGGTGATTACCGGCCCCAACACCGGCGGCAAGACGGTGACCCTCAAGACCGTGGGCCTGCTGTCCCTGATGGCCCAGGCGGGATTGCAGATCCCCGCCGCCTACGGCTCGGAGCTGGCCATATTCGACGAGGTGTTCGCCGATATCGGCGACGAGCAGTCCATCGAGCAGTCGCTGTCCACCTTCTCCTCCCACATGACCAACATCGTGGAGATATTGAACAGCGTCACGCCGCAGTCGCTGGTGCTGTTCGACGAGCTGGGCGCGGGCACCGACCCCACCGAGGGCGCGGCGCTTGCCATGGCGATACTCAACTACCTGCTCAATATGAAGGTCACCACCATGGCCACCACCCACTACAGCGAATTGAAGGCCTTCGCGCTGGGCACCCCCGGGGTGGAGAACGCCTCGGTGGAGTTCAACGTGGAGACCCTGCGGCCCACCTACCGGCTGTCCATCGGCGTGCCGGGCAAGTCCAACGCCTTCGAGATCTCGCGGAAGCTGGGGCTTCCGGAGTTTCTGATCGAGGACGCCTCGCATCGCCAACGCCGAGTACCACCGCCAGATCGCCGAAAAGGAGCGCGCGCTGGCCGAGGAGGCCCACCGGGAGACCACGAAGCTCCGGGACGAGGCCGAGAAGCTGCAAAGGGAGCTGGCCGCGCGGCGGGAGACCGAGCTTCGCAAGGCGAAGGACGAGGCCCGGAAGGTGCTGCAGAAGGCCCAGCGGGAGTCCGAGCAGATCATCGCCGACTTAAAGAAGCAGCGCAACGCCTCTGTCAAGGACCACGAGCTTCACGCCCTGCGCGCCAAACTCCAGGACGCCATCGACGACAACACCGAGGCCATCGTCCCCGGCGAGGAGGGCAGCCCGGTGACCGCCGCCAAGCCCGGCGACACGGTGCTGCTGGTAAACCTCAACGCCAAGGCCACGGTGCTCACCGCGCCGGACGCCCAGGGCGAGTGCACCGTGCAGGCGGGGGCGCTCAAGCTCAAGGCCAACATCGCAGACATGCGCGTCGCCAAGCCCGACAAGGTCGAAAAAAAGGGCCGCCAGCCCGCCGGGAAGGGCAGCGGCAGCGGCGCGCGGGTGAACGTGTCCGCCCGCGCGGTGGAGACCGAGTGCGACGTGCGCGGCATGTCGCTGGAGGAGGCCCTGCTGGCCGTGGACATGTTCCTCGACGGGGCCATGCTCAACCGGCTCCGGCAGGTGTACATCATCCACGGCAAGGGCACCGGCACCCTGCGAAGCGGCATACAGACCGCGCTCAAAAAGAACCCCGCCGTCAAGGAGTTCCGGCTGGGCCGCTACGGCGAGGGCGAAGACGGCGTGACCGTGGTGACCATGAAGTAGCCGCGCCTCACCAGATGCGGGGAATGACCCGGTAGCGCACCTTCTTCATGTAGTCGGCGTAGCCTTCAAGCCCCTTTAAGAGCACCGCCTCCTCGTTTAGGATCCTGCGGCGGAGGATGATCGGGTAGAGGAGCATCACGATCAACGAGGGTATCGAGCCCAGGATCAGCGGCATCGACAAAAACAGCAGCAGCGTGGACAGGTACATCGGGTGCCGGACGACGCCGTAGAACCCGGTGTCCACCACCTTCTGGCCGTCCTGCACCTCCACCGTCCTGGACAGCCACACGTTCTCCCGGAGCACCTCGGCGTAGAGCAGGTAGTCCAACATAAACACCGCGGCGGCGACCCAGGAGACGGCGCCCGGCAGCACGATCCAGCCAAAGCGCCGGTTCAGCCCCGCCAGCACGAAGGCGGTGAGGAACATGAGCCCACTGGATGCGATCACCCGGCGCTGCGCCCCCTCCGCCTCGCGGGCATTGAGCCGCCGGCGCAGAAGCTCCGGGGATTTCCACAGCATCATAAGCCCCGCGAAGAACATGGGCGCGAACAGCACGCCCATCAAAAGCCAGCCCTGCCACCAGTCGAACGTCCCCGCCGGCAGAAACAGCAAAAGCCCCAGCAGGACCACCCCGCAACAGAACCGCAGCATCGCGTTTACGAACAGCTCCCTGCGCATCGACACATCTCCCCTTTCGACCATACAATCCGGCGCAGGGGCGGCACATCGCCGCCCCCGCGCCGGATTGCGTTGTTTCTTGTGTTTTCAGCTCCGCCGTCCCAGAATCTTGTCGGCGATGTTGTTGGGCACCTCTTCGTAGTGCTCGAACTGCATGGTGTAGTTGCCGCGGCCCTGGGTCTTGCTGCGCAGGTCGGTGGCATAGCCGAACATCTCGGACAGCGGCACGATGCCGTCGATGGAGTGCAGCCCCGCGTGGGCGTCCATGCCGGTCACGCGGCCGCGCCGGGCGGAGATATCGCCCATGACGTCGCCCATATACTCGTCGGGCACGACGACCTCGATCTTCATCATGGGCTCCAGCAGGGCGCAGTCGGCCTTGCGCAGAGCCTCTTTAAAGGCCATGGAGCCGGCGATCTTGAAGGCCATCTCGGAGGAGTCGACCTCGTGGTAGCTGCCGTCGATCAGATCGACGCCGAAGTCCATGACCTCGTAGCCGCCCACGGAGCCAGACATCGCGGCCTCGCGGATGCCCTGGTCGATGGGGGCGATGAACTCCTTGGGGATCACGCCGCCCACGATCTTGTTGTTGAACTCGTAGCCCGCGCCGGCCTCGCGCGGATAGATCTCAATGACGCAATGGCCGAACTGGCCGTGGCCGCCGGTCTGGCGCACGTAGCGGCCCTCGGCCCTCGAGCGCCTGCGGATGCACTCCTTGTAGGCGACCTGGGGCTTGCCCACGGTGGCCTCCACGCGGAACTCGCGCAGCAGGCGGTCCACGATGATCTCCAGGTGCAACTCGCCCATGCCGGCGATGATGGTCTGGCCAGTGGACTCGTCGGTGTAGGTCTTGAAGGTGGGGTCCTCCTCGGCCAGACGCACCAGCGCCAGGCTCATCTTGTCCTGGCCGGCCTTGGTCTTGGGCTCGATGGCCACGCGGATGACGGGCTCCGGGAACTCCATGGACTCCAGTATGATCGGCTTGCCCTCGTTGCAGATGGTGTCGCCGGTGGTGGTGTCCTTGAGGCCCACGGCGGAGGCGATGTCGCCGGCGCGGATCTCGTCGATCTCCTCGCGGTGGTTGGCGTGCATCCTGAGGATGCGGCCGATGCGCTCCTTCTTGCCCTTGGTGGAGTTGTAGACGTAGCTGCCGGTCTTGAGCGTGCCGGAATACACGCGGAAGAAGGCCAGCTTGCCCACGTAGGGGTCCGCCATGATCTTGAACACCAGCGCGGAGAAGGGCGCGTCGTCGGAGGCCTCGCGCTCGATCTCGTCGTCCTTGCCGGGGCGGGTGCCCTTGACCGGCGGGATGTCGATGGGCGAGGGCAGGTAGTCCACGATGGCGTCCAGCAGCGGCTGCACGCCCTTGTTGCGATAGGAGGTGCCGCACAGCACGGGCGTCATGCTGCCCGCGATGGTGGCCTTGCGGATGCCGCGCATGATCTCGTCATGGCTGAGCTCCCCGCCGTCCAGGTACTTCTCCATCAGCTCGTCGTCGGCCTCGGCGGCGGCCTCCACCATCTGGGCGTGGTACTCCTCGGCCATGTCCCGGAGGTTAGCGGGGATGTCGGTCTCGTCCATGGTGGTGCCCATCTCGTCGACGTAGATCTCGGCCTTCATCTTGACCAGGTCCACCAGGCCCACGAAGCTGGCCTCGGCGCCGATGGGGATCTGGATCGGCACGGCGTTGGTCTGGAGCCGCTCCTTCATCATGCTGACCACGCGGAAGAAGTCCGCGCCCACGATGTCCATCTTGTTGACATAGGCCAGACGGGGCACGTGGTACTTGTTGGCCTGGCGCCAGACCGTCTCGGACTGGGGTTCCACGCCGCCCTTGGCGCAGAAGACGCAGACCGCGCCGTCCAGCACGCGCAGGGAGCGCTCGACCTCCACGGTAAAGTCCACGTGGCCGGGGGTGTCGATCAGGTTGATCTGGTGGCCGCGCCATTCACAGGTCGTGGCCGCAGAGGTGATCGTGATGCCGCGCTCCTGCTCCTGCTCCATCCAGTCCATCGTCGCCATGCCCTCGTGGACCTCGCCGATGCGATGCGTGCGGCCGGTGTAGTACAGGATGCGCTCGGAAGTGGTGGTCTTGCCGGCATCGATGTGCGCCATGATGCCGATGTTGCGTACATGATCCAGTGAATGTGTTCTCGCCACAGTCAGTTCCTACTTTCTTTAAGTCTCCGCCGCGGGCGGAGGTTGAAAACTTTACAGATGTTTCATGAATTATTTCAGCACGCATAATGCGTGCTGAAATCGGTGTGCTTTATGGGTGCTGTCGGGATTACCACCTGTAATGGGCGAAAGCCTTGTTGGCCTCGGCCATCTTGTGCATATCCTCGCGGCGCTTCACGGCGTTGCCGGTGTTGTTGGCAGCGTCCATGATCTCGCCGGCCAGGCGATCCGCCATGCTGCGCTCGCCGCGCTTGCGGGCGAACATCACCAGCCAGCGCAGGGCCAGGGTCTGACGGCGCTCGGGACGAATCTCGATAGGCACCTGATAGGTGGAACCGCCGACGCGGCGGGCCTTGACCTCCATGGCGGGCATGATGTTCGCAATCGCCTGATTGAAAACCTCCATGGCCTCCTTGCCGGTCTTGGCGGCGACAGTTTCAAAAGCATCGTAGCAGACGGCCTGCGCGACGCCGCGCTTGCCATCGTACATCACCTGATTGATCAGCTTGGTGATAATGGTCGTTCCGTATACCGGATCCGGAAGCACTTCGCGCTTCGGGATAAATCCACGTCTGGGCATTTTAAGTCCCTCCCAATATATTCTGACGGTGTTAAAGTGAACGAGAAACAGGCAAAAGCGCCCGCGGCATTTGGCGCTGCCGCGCTTGCCCGACCCCCGTATCCCTCCGGCATATTCCCACGTTCCAAATGGACCATGCCTTTAAAACACTTGGGTCGTTTTCGCCAATAGGAAAGCCTGTCGGTTTTCCTTACTTCTTCGGACGCTTCGCGCCGTAGAGGGAGCGGCCCTGCATGCGCTTGGCAACGCCAGCGGCATCGAGGGCGCCGCGGATGATGTGGTAACGCACGCCAGGGAGATCGCGGACCTTGCCGCCGCGGATTAGCACCACCGAGTGCTCCTGCAGGTTGTGGCCGATGCCGGGGATGTAGCAGGTACCCTCGATGTTGTTCGTCAGACGAACGCGCGCAATTTTACGCAAAGCGGAATTCGGCTTCTTGGGGGTCTGCGTCTTGACGGACATGCAGACGCCGCGCTTCTGCGGACAGGACTGCAGAATCGGGGAATTCGACTTGCTGGTTACCTTTTCTCTACCCTTGCGGATCAACTGATTGATCGTCGGCATTGAAGAAAAGCACCTCCTGAACTATTATGAGTGATTGAAAGCCTCTATATACACTTCCGCAACCCTGGAAGGATACGAGTTTCGTCGCCCCGCGCTACTCCGCTTCGCGGAAGCGCGGGTTTCGGGCGCGTCTTGCTTCGCTGCGCTTGCGCCCTCAGTCCGGCTTCGCCGGACGCTTATGCCGGGTTTACTTTTTAATCCCTGCCGAGGCCGTCCTGACCTCGATGCCGCAGGCCTCGCCGAGGGCCTTCATGCTCTCGGCCTCCACCATGCGCACGCCCATCCTGTTGCAGGCGTCCCGCACCTGGCGGAGTATGAACAGATCGGCGTCCTGCGCCACATACGCCTCGGCGATCTCACCGGCCAGTATGGCGCGCACGAGCCTGCGCGTGCCGACAACCTTCTCGGCATTCTTCAGCTTGTCCAGCATGCCGCGCACGCTCCTTTCCTGCAAACCCAGACTTATAAATAATACCATTTTGTGCCGTCAATGTCAAGCAAACCGGCCTTATTGCAAGAATTTTAACCTGTTATGGATCATTTGCGCCTATATTGGGGCCTCCCCTGCCCCGCCGATGAACCGCCCGAGCGCGTCGAGGCTTTGCTCCGCCGCCGCGTAGCCCGCGGCGTGCAGCCGCCTGAGCTTTTCGGGGTCGCGCTCCACCCGGCCCACGTCCGGCGCGACGTCCGGGCGCAGCACGAACAGCCGCCCCGCGGCGGCCTGCGCATCGATGAACCGAAGCGTGTCGTTGTACATCTCGTGGCGGCGGGCGACGGCCTCCACCAGCCGGGGATAGCGGGCGTAGCGCAGCCGCATGGCGGCCAGGGCCTTGTTGGGCGACTTGCGGTAGCCCGGGGCCCGGGTGAGCACCACCACGTTTCTGTCGCAGCCGTCGGCGATGGCCCGGCGCACGGGGATGGCGTCGCTGATGCCGCCGTCCAGGTATCGCCGCCCATGGTATTCCACCATGTTGGAGATCAGCGGCAGCGACGCCGACGCCCGCACGGCCTGTATGTCGTCGAACATGTCCTTAACGGGCACGTAGGACGGCCGCCCGGTCTCCACGTCGGTGACCACGGCGGTGAACCGCGCGCCGCTTTTCAAAAAAGCGTCGTTGTCCAGCGGGTCCAGCTGCCGGGGGATCAGGTCGTAGTTCATGCGCACCCCGAACAGGTCCCCGGTGGCGACGAGGGATCTCACCGAGCAGAACCCGGGGTCGCGCAGGTAGTTGAGCCACACCCGGATGCCCCGTCCCGGCTGGCGGCACAGGTAGCTGCACGCCTGGCAGGCCCCGGCGGACACGCCGTAGACGTCTTTAAACCACACCCCGTGCGCCATCCAGCAGTCCAGCACCCCGGCGGTGAACGCCCCGCGCATGCCGCCGCCCTCAAGGATCAATCCGATGTTTGACATATGCCGCCTCCGATTCAGGGCCTCCCCTGTTCCGTGAGCGCCGCCAGCATCGCCCCGCAGCCCTCGACGACCTGGTCGTAGACCTCCGAAAAGCGCCCGGTGTACCAGGGATCGTCGATGTCCTGCCGCTTCCCGGCGAAGGACAGCAGAAGCCGGATCTTGCCCGCCGGGTCGCCGCCGCAGATGCGCCGCATGTTGCGCAGGTTGACCTCCTCCATGCCCACCAGCCAGTCGTAATCGTCGTAGTCCGACCGCTCCATGTGCCGCGCCGCATGGCCCGCGCACCCAATGCCGTGCCTCTGAAGCTCCCGCCGCGCCGGAGGGTAGACCGGATTGCCGATCTCCTCGTAGCTCGTCGCCGCCGAGGCGATCTCAAACCGCCCCGCCAGGCCCGCCCGCTTCACCATGTCCTTCATCACATACTCCGCCATCGGCGAACGACAGATGTTCCCGTGGCACACAAACAGTATCCTGATCAAATGCGTTCAGCCTCCCAAAAATAGCGCTCTGTCCTGCGACAGCACGGCATGCCAAAAAGCATTTACATCCATCTATGCTTCTCCCATGATCTGATCATTTCAGAGCGCGCGCTCCGCCTCGAGCACCGGCCATCCCTCCCGGTCGACCTCCCGGATGACCTCAAAGCCGTTCTTCCGCCAGAAGTGGGTGGACTGGGGGTTGTCCCTGTCGATCGCCAGCCGGACGGCGCGCTTTCCGATGTTTTTCAGATACGCCTCCACCTCGCGGACGATGCCGCTGCCGATCTGCCTGCCCTGCCAGCGCCGGTTCATCATGAAAAAGCCGATGTAGGCGATCTCCGGGGTGGGATAGCCGTCGACGATGTCCATCACCGCGACCAGCTCCGGCCCATCATAGAAGCCCACGTAGTGCTTGCGCGAACGATCCACCCCCGGCGGGGCGACGCGCATGTCGCTCAACACCTGCGCCATGGTGGGCCGGGCCTTGCAGTATTGATAGAACTGCCCGTTCTCCCGGCACAGCGCCAGCACCGCGCCCGCGTCGGCCTCCGTCAGTCGGCGGACGTCGAACCGATCGCTCAGCTTTGATATCTCCATCGTGGAACGCCCCCAATCACGGCGGGTAACTGTTCAGTCCCGGACTCCTTCCGACCCGCTTCGCGGGCCACCTCCCTCTAAGAGGGAGGCTTTTTCGATACTGACAGGGAAGCTCTCGTTTCCAAAAGGCTCCCTCTCCGAGGGAGCTGTCAGCGAAGCTGACTGAGGGAGTCCACCCCGGCCGGACCGAACAGTCATCACGGCAATTCCTCCCGCCGCTCGCCTCGCAGGCGGATCTCCTCGCCGCTGCGGAGTTTGTTTGCGATGTCGGTCAACCTGCGCAGCCGGGCATTGACGCCGGACTTGCCGATGGGCGGGTCGAGCAGCTCGCCCAGGCCGGAGAGGGAGGTCTCGGGGTTATTGGCCCGGGCGTAGGCCATCTCCCGCAGGGACTTGGGCAGCTTTTCCAGGCCCAGCTCGCTGTCGATGTAGCGGATGTCCTCGATCATGGTCTCCGCGGCGTCCACCACGCGGTTGATGTTGGACTGATCGAAGTTCATCTGCCGGTTGACGTGGTTCGAGACCTCCTTGCGCACCCGTATGTTCTCCAGCGCCAGCACCGCCGCGCCCGCGCCCAGCAGCGACAGCATGTCGGAGATGGCTTCGGCCCGCTTGAAGTAGACCACCCACTTGTTTTTGCGACGGGCGATGCCGGGTGTGAGCTCAAAGTACGCCAGACACTCGGCCACGCGGTGGGCGAACGGCTCGCTGGGCGCGGCGATTTCGAGGTGATAGTGCTTTTCAAGGCTGTTGATCTCGCCACACATCAGAAACGCGGCGCGTACAAATGCTTTTTTGCAGCAGGCGAAGTGCGTGATGCCTTCGCCCGGGACCTGCTTCAGGCCGAGGAAACCGGGATTGTCCGTCAGCCGGAGGGAATGGAGCAGCGCTCCGGCCTCTGTCTCGTCCACTACCAGCCGGTAGCGTGTCATGTGGTTCAGCGCGTCGCCGGTCAGCACCTGGATCTCCCCCGCCACTCCCCAGTGGCGCTTAAGCATGCTGAAATAACGACGCACGGTGGCGGCGTCCGAGGTGGTGATACACAAGGCATATCGCCCCTGCCCCCGCCAAGTGATGCCTCCCGAGGCCAGCAGCGCCGAGGCCAGCTCGCTGCGGGCGCAGCAGACGTCGTTCGTCTTCACCCGCGCCAGCTCGCCCCGCACATCCGTGGTAAACGACATGGCTATTGATCCTCTCCGATGATCCGCACCTCCGGCTCCAGCGTGACGCCGGAGTGCGCCCGGACCTCGTCCTGCACGATGCGGATCAGCGCGATGATGTCCGCGGCGGTGGCCTCGCCGGGCTTGACGATGAACCCGGCGTGCTTTTCGCTGACCCGCGCGCCGTTGACAGCCCGCCCCTTGAGCCCGGCGGCCTCGATCAGCGCCCCGGCGAAGTGGCCTTCGGGCCGCTTGAAGGTGCTGCCGGCGCTGGGGTAGTTCAGCGGCTGCTTGTCCCGGCGGCGGGCGTTCAGCTCCCACATGCGCGCGGCGATGGCCTCGGGGTCGTCCGGCTGAAGCGCAAACCGCGCGGACAGCACCACGCCGCCCCTGCGCAGCGGGAGGGTCGTGCGGTAGCCCATCTGCATCTCATCCCGCGTGAGGGTGCGGAGTTCGCCGTCCAGATAGACCTGCGCGTCGATGAGCACGTCCGAGAGCTGCCCGCCGTAGGCCCCGGCGTTCATGGCGCAGCCGCCGCCCAGCGTGCCCGGGATGCCGGAGGCGAACTCCAGCCCAGACAGTCCGCTGGCCTGGGCGTAGGCCGCCACCCGCTTGAGCGACGCCCCCGCCCACGCGGTGATCACGTTCTCCGCCCGCGCGACGGCGGCCATGCCCTCGCCCAGCAGGATCACCAGGCCCCGGATGCCCCCGTCCCTGACCAGCAGGTTGGAGCCGTTGCCGATCACCATGACCGGCACCCCCGCCGTCTTCGCCGCCTCGATGGCCCTGACGGTCTGCTCCGGCGACTCCGGCAGGAACATCACGTCCGCCGGGCCGCCCACGCGGAAGGTGGTGTGCTTTGACATCGGCTCGTCGATCAGTATCTGATCGCTCCGGGCCATGGCATACAACGTATCGACAATGGAAGTCATGGGATACCTCCGATTAGAAATTGAAGTAGATGAACGGGTTGTAGCTGCCCACCGCGATGTAGGTGACGGCGACGAAGGTCAGCGCCAGCAGGCAGGCCGACCCCGCCACCTTCATCAGGCTCGGGCTCACGTGCAGCCTGTCCCGCAGAAGCTCGGGCACGGGCAGGCTGAACAGCACGCCCGCGGCGAGGAACGGCCCGTATTCGCGCAGAAACGCGCCGGTCAGCGGGTTCCACAGCGGCGCGCCGCTCAAGCCGAACATCGATCCATAGAATATGCGGGCGACGTGCAGATTATCCGAGCGGATCATCACGGTGATGGTGACCACCACGAACATGGCGTAGAAGTGGCCGATCCTGTGCTCGGACATCCACTTGCCCAGCCCGGTCAGGCGCTCGATCACCAGGAACACGCCAAAGCCGAAGCCCCACAGGAAGTAGGTCCACGCCGCGCCGTGCCACAGGCCGGTGAGGGTCCAGACCACCATCATGTTGAACACCAGCCGGGGCAGCTTCACCCGGCTGCCGCCCAGGGGGATGTACAGGTAGTCTCGGAACCAGGTGCCCAGGGAGATGTGCCAGCGGCTCCAGAACTCCGCCACCGACCGGCTGATGAAGGGATAGGTGAAGTTCTCCAGGAAGTGGAAGCCGAACATCCGCCCCAGGCCGATGGCCATGTCGGAATAGCCGGAGAAGTCGTAGTACACCTGCATCAGGTACGCGCAGGCCGCCAGCCACGCGCTGACCACCGAGAGCTGGCTGGTCTCCAGCGCGAAGGCGGTGTCCACCAGCAATCCCAGGTTGTTGGCCAGCAGCATCTTCTTGCACAGGCCCCGCATGAAGCGCACCGTGCCCTCGATGAAGTCGTCGAAGTTCTCCCGCCGGTTCTGGATCTCGTCCGCCACGGTCTGGTAGCGCACGATGGGGCCGGCGATGAGCTGGGGAAAGAAGGAGATGTACAGGCACACGTTCATGAGGTTTTTCTGCACCCTGCCCTTGCCGCGATAGACGTCGATCACGTAGCTCATGGCCTGGAAGGTGAAAAACGATA
Organism: uncultured Eubacteriales bacterium; assembly: GCA_902790525.1. Lineage (GTDB taxonomy): Bacteria > Bacillota > Clostridia > Christensenellales > Aristaeellaceae > UBA2862. The sequence continues at coordinate 15,974 of CADASI010000037.1, read as the reverse complement.
TGCCGATGGGCAGCGTGATCTGCGGCACGGGCAGTTTGAGGCCCGTCCACTGGTTTAAGCTGGTCAGCAGGAACATCAGGTACTTGAACACGCCCAGCAGCCCGAGGTTGAACACCACCATCAGCGTGATCGCCAGCTTCGCCTGCTTTTTGTCGTCCCGCGCCCGGTCCACCCACAGCCCGAACAGCCAGTTCATGACGATGGAGGCCATCATGATCGGGAAGAACTTCGGCGCGCCGAAGGCGTAGAAGCCCAGGCTCATCACCGACAGAAACACGTTCGCCGCCCTGCGCCAGCGCTTCAATATGAAATAGCCGATCAGCGTCACCGGCAAAAAGTAAAACAGAAACTCAATGCTCGAAAATACCATCTGTGCAATGCTCCTCGGGAAATAATGGCAGAGTACAGAGTACAGAGTGCAGAGTACAGAGTACAGAGTGCAGAGTGCAGAGTACAGAGACCCAACCGTTCCCATTATAGATTACGCCGTTTCGTTTGTCCAGCATCAGCGGGTAAAAACATACCGAGGGGCGCGTCCCGCATATGGGACGCGCCCCTCGGTTGAGGCATCCTCACCCCGCCATCTTATAGGTGGCGGCGTTGGACAGCCAGATCTCGCCGGTCTTGTCGTTTTCGACGACGGCGCGGAAGCTCAGCACGTCGGCGCCCTCCGCCGCGGTGGCGGGGATGCTGAACGCGCCGCCCAGGCTGTTGGCGGTGCCGGCCTTGAGCGGCTCGTCCCCCATCAGCGCCACGATGTCGTCGCCCCTGAAGTCGTGGTCGGCGCCCTTGCCCATCAGCACGGCCTTCAGCGTGCAGGCGTCAAAGCCGTCGTTGGTCAGTATCCAGTTGAAGCTCAGCACGTCCCCGGGCTTGCCGGCGGGGTCCGCCGTAAGCACGAGGCTGTCGTTGACGCCCATCCACTTCTCCGCGGGGATGGAAGCGACCCAGGCGCTGACCAGCGCGTCCAGCTGCGCGGGCTTGATCCAGCCCTCCGCGAACACCAGGTCGTTGTCCCGGGCGAACTGCGAGAACGCGGCGTCCAGCTTGCCGCCGTAGATGCCGTCCAGCTTGCCGACGTTGTAGCCCAACGCGCCGAGCATGGTCTGCACCGTCTTGACCAGCTCGCCCTTATCCTTCCTGGCCAGGCTGGGCTCGGCCTTGACGGTCTCGCGCACCTCCATGCCGCACACGGTGCACTTGTAGGCCCGCTCGCCGTCCGCCTCGCGGGTCAGCGGCACCAGGGTCGTCCAGGGGCCGGGGGTGTGGGCCAGCTGCTCGAGCTCCTCGGTCTCCTTGTTGTTGCAGACCTTGCAGGTGCGGCTGCGGACGCCCTTTTCGGCGCAGGTGGCCGGCTTCTCCACGGCCCACTCGCCGTAGGTGTGGCCCGTCTTGTCGATCTTCTTCTTGCTCTTCTTGCCGCATTTCTTGCAGGTGGCCACCTTTTCACCGGCGGCGGCGCAGGTGGCCTTCTTGGTGACGGTCCACTGTCCCCACTGGTGCTTGGCCTTTTCGATCTCCTTGGTCTTCGTCACGCCGCAGGTGGTGCAGGTGTGCTCCTTGAGACCCGCCTTGGCGCAGGTCGGCTGCCGGGTGACGCGCCAGTCCGACCAGGTGTGCTTGTGGGGCGCGTTGGCGCTCAGGTGCTTGGTGGCGATCCAGCCGGACCGCTTCTTGCCCTTTTTGTTGACGTATTCGATGTGGGACCAGTTGCCGTCGGTCTCGATGACCTCGACGCTGCCGCCCTCGGGCAGGCGGCTGATGACCTCCGCGGTCTTGCTGCCGCTCTTGCGGACCTTGGCCTGATCGGTGGTGACGTACATCTTCACCGCCAGGGCGGACGTCGCCACGGCCGCGATCAGCAAAAGCGCCACCAGCGCGGTCAACAGCTTTTTCATGGTAATGCTCTCCTTTTTGCTATTTCAGCTTGGTAAAGGCCTCGGACACCCAGCCCTTCTTGCCGTTTGCGGTCTTGACCTTGTACCAGTGCACGCCTCGGTCGTCCACGGCGCGCCGGCCCAGGTACCTGAGCTTCGCCCCCTTCTTGAGGGTGCCCAGCGACTTGCCGTCCAGCCCCGGGGACTTGCGGATGTTGCACTTGCCGGTGGCGTAGACGTACTTCTTGCCGGTCTTGTAGCGGTGCACGCCCTCGTCGTCGTCGTAGGTGGAGCGCCCGCTGCCGCCGGCGTAGTACATGATCTTCGTCTCGTCGGACTTGGTCTTTTTCAGGTTCTTCGTCCTGAACCACAGTTCGTTCTCCTCGTCCACGTAGACCTTGGTCCATTTCCTGCCGAGGCCGTCCTCGGCGCAGGAGACGGAGCCCTTCTTGATGACCACGTCCGTCTTGCCGCTGCCCGCCTTCTTGTAGCCCCGGGCGTTGTTGGTGAACTTGACGTAGGTCTCCGCCAGCGCCGCGGCCGACAGCAGCATGGCCAGCACCAGCAGCGCGGCGATCAGCTTCCTCGCGATTCTCATTGTCGAACACCTCCCTGACGCAGTTTTCTGACTATATACTACACCCATCCGGCCACGAAATGCCAAAATTGGCGCGTTATTTAATCATTAGTTAATCTTGTTGAAATCATATCGCCACGCCGTCGAAGCGCCGCGCCGGGAACGCATTTCGTCATGATTGACAGCAGTCGTCGCTCAATGCTATAATACCTGTGCTGGACAATGGCCCGGAAGCACTCCCGCCGACGATACACAAAAGGCGGGAGGTGGTAGGATATGACGAACGTCGAGTTATTGGCGCTTCTGATTTCTATCGCAAGTCTCGTGATAGCGGTTTACTCTGTTACACGTTAGATAAAAAATGCCTCCGGGTAGTTGCGATCTACTCGGAGGCTGCTTTTCCATAGACCTCTATGGCGGGAGCACTTCCCTCATCCAACTCCATTGTACAGCATTGGCGGCGGCGTGTCAAGCGCTGCCGCCTTTTCCACGCAAATTTTGGTGCTTCACGGATAGTTGAGGGAATCCCTCCGCTCACTTTCCGTTCCCCATGAGCGCCTCCCGCAGGTTGATCGGCCCCGCCTCGGCCTTGTCGTCGTCCTTCGCGCCGGCCTTGTCGTCGGACGTCGCCGCCTCCGGCTTCCTCGGCGTCTTGCTCAGGTCGACCACCCGGTCGCGGGTGCCGTAGGTATCGTAGATGTACGCGCCGATCTCCTCATCCTCGCCGAAGCCGATCATGTAGTCGCAGGCGTCGATCTCCTCGTTGCTGTAGATCTGGCCCAGCTTGCGCACCTGCACGTCGTCGGCCAGCATCAGGCAGTTGACCATGTTGTAGAGGTAGGCCGTCTCCGCGGAGGTGAAATCTTCGTCCACCAGCACGTAGTAGCGCTTTCCCGCCACGATCCCGTACTGTGCGACCATATCGTCCACCCGCTCACGGATCGCCAGCGTGCTCCGGGCGTCTTCGTCCATGTATCGCGTATAGTACGACACATGGGACATGCCCGAAACGGCTATCGCCACAACGCACGCCGCGCAGCAAGCGCCCGCCCACGCCCGACCTCCGCGATGCGCGCGGAGATTCCCGGCGAGGCGCATCGCCGCAATCAGCATGATCCCTGACGCAAAAATCCATATCGTGCCGTGATACCGGTCGTAGCTGGCCAGCCGCAGCGCTTCCTTTTCCTGCATCGTAAACACGTACATGCCCAGCATGCCCGCCTGATAGATCAGGTAGCACACCGCGCCGTAGATCAGCAGTCCGCGCACCGCGCGGTCCTCCTTTGCGCGGACGAGCGCCACAGCCAGCAGCGCCGCGGACAGCAGGAGCACCGGCAGATAGGCGTTGTTCAGCGAAAACACCTGGGCCGTCATCTTATGGAGGATGTTCTCCACCGCGCCCGGCTTCTTGACCGCCAGCATCTGTCGGAAGTGTTCTATAGACATGGCGTGTTGGGCCATCATCCCCTGTTCAAACACATAGGACACATGCCGGTTCCACAGGAACAGCGTGCCCAGCGTCGCCGCGAGCGCCGCGAGTCCCTTGCGCCAGCCGCCCCACAGCAGCACCAGCGCCACCACGTAGAGCGCAAGCAGCGCGCCGTTGTTTTTCACGGCGACCAGATATGTCAGCCAGGGGATCACATAATACCCCTTCTGCCTCAGCGCCTTGCCGTAGTATATGCTGAACGCCGCCGCGCACAGCGCCACATATCCCAGCGTGCTGTCCACGAGCAGCTGTGTGAACTCATTGTCCGCGCACAGAAGCAACAGCGCCGCGACACAGCACGCGATCCTCGCCGGAACGTCTTTTGCCAGGCAGAACAGGCCGCTGAGCATCGCCGCGGCGCAGGCCCAGTGCACCAGCATCTGGAACCATTCGGCCCGAATCCCGCTCACCTTCGCGAAATAGTAGATCAGCGACGCCGTCCCCAGCGGGTATGACTGAAAGCGAATGTACGGATCCATGAAGTTCGGGAAGCGGTCCTTGGTCAGCAGGTGCAGCACCGCCGTCTCCCAATGTGTGAAGTTGTCGATGTACACCAGCTTTTCCCCGTACAGCCTGACCGCCAGCACCGCACAGACCGCCAGGAAGAAAACCCCTCCCAGCGTGAGCCGCGGTTTCCATTCCCGCTTCGCCAGCTTCCGGGCCAGGCAGGCCAGCCCGAGCACAAACACGATAAGCGCCGCCTCGGGCAGCAGGTTCAAAAGCCCCGCGGCGAACATCACGCTGCCGATGCCCGCAAAGGTAAAGCCGATGGACAGCTCCGGCGCGATCTTCTCACCAAAAAAGCCGATGTAGCCGTACATGGACGCGCAGAGCAGTATGAGCCGTATGATTTTGAGTGGCATGTTCGATCCTTCCCGTAATAATACAGATTTATTGTGTGTTTCTGAAATGCCCGGGGCGCGGCCTTCGGACTATGACCGCTTCATCAGCTCCGCCAGGTTGAGCGGCGCTTCGGGTTCCGCGCGCTCCGCGGAAGGTTCGACCTCCGCGAGGCTGACCACCCGCTCGCGCCGACCGGTGACCCGCTCCACCGCGTCCATGACCTCCGGAGAATCGCCGAAGGCGAGCAGGTAATCGCTCTTCAGGATCTCCGCATCGCCCTGGATCTGGCCGGGCTTGCGTATCTCGACGGCGTCCGAAAGCGTCAGATAGCTGGTCATGTATGAAAGCAGGCTCGTGTGCGGAAAGTCCTCGTCCACCAGCACATAATAGCTGGATTCGGCGGGCACGCCGTACCCGTCGAGCAGCTCCTCCATCGTTTGGCGATAAGAAGCCCGCGTCGCGGCGTCCGCGTCGTGCCTGCGCAGGTAGTGGCCGTAGTTCGGCATGCCCGAGAGCACGATCGCCAGCACGCACGCCGCGCACAGCGCCGCCGACCGGCGTCCGCCGTTTCGCATTTCACACATATCCCCGGACATCAGCAGTATCGCCATCAGCATCACGCCCGCGCAGAAGATCAGTATCGTGCCGTTGTACCGGGAGTAGGTCGCCAGCACCACGGCCTCCTTCTCCGACATGCTGAAGATATACATGCCCGTCAGGCCCGCCTGATAGAGCAGATAGCACACCACGCCGTAGACCGCGAGCGTGCGCTCGGCGCGCGCCTTCTTCATAAGCAGCAGGCTAAGCACAAACACCGCTGCGGAAACCGCGAAAATCGCCAGATAGGGATTGTCGGGCATGAACACCTTCTGCGCCATCTTCGAGAGTATGGTCTGCACGCTGCGCGCGCGCTTGGCGTCGAGCATGCGCCGGAAGTGGTCGATCGACATGGCATGCTGTGACAGCAGGCCCGATTCAAATACATAGGCCACGTGCCGGTTCCAGATCAGCAACAATCCGAACGGCGCCGCCAGCGACGCAATGCCCTTCCGCCAGCCGCCCCACAGGAACACCAGAAACGCCACGTACAGCACAAACAGCGCCCCGCTGTTCTTCACGGTGATCAGGAAGGTCAGCCACGGAAGGACATAAAAGCCCATGCGCCTGAGATCATTGCGGTAAAACACGCAGAACGCCACCGCGCCCAGCGCCACAAAGGCCAGCGCGCTGTCCACCTGCAGCATGTCAAAGTTGTTGTTCGAGCACAGCAGCAGCACGGCGGACGCAAAGCACGCGAGCTTCGCCGGCAAGCGCCTTGCCAGGCAGAACAGGCCGCTGAGCAGGCCCGCCGCGCACGCCCAGTGCGCGAGCATCTGAAACCACTCCGAGTGGATGCCCGAGACCTTCGCGCAGTAGTAGATCAACGCCCCCGCGCCCAGCGGGTAGGACTGGAAGTGCACGTAGTCGTCCATAAAATTGGGGAAGCGATCCTTCGCCAGCATGTGCTTGACCACCAGCCCCCAATGGGAAAAGCTGTCGTAGGCGTTGATCTTCTGGCCCCACACCCGCGCCGCGAGCACCGCGCACATCACCAGGAAGAACGTGCCGCCCAGCGACAGCGTAAGCTTCCGCTTCTCCTTGAAGAAGGTCCACGCGAGGCACGCCAGCCCGCCCAGGCAAACCAGTATCGCCGTCTCCGGGAGCGCGTTCAACAGGCCCGCGGCAAGCATCACGCTGCCGATGGCCGTGAAGGTGAAGCCTATGGACAGCTCCGGCGCGATCCTGCGGCTTATAAACCGCATGTAGCCGAACATCGACGCGCACAGCGCGATCAGCCGGATTGCCTTGATGATCATCTTCCATCTCTCCCGATTCTGTCGAAGCGCTCACGCAAAGTCGCGCGTCACCCGCCCGGCGGCATAGAAGAACAGCAGGTTGTACACGGTGGCGTCCGTGAACAGCAGCGACTCCACCAGCGGCAGCAGCAGCATCGTGCCTGCCAGCACGGCGAACATATAGCCGCCCGCGTCCGCCCCGGCGGGGGCCGTCAGCGCCCGCGCCGCGGGCTTGACCAGCAGCGCCAGCGTGCCCAGCAGGCAGATCAGCATGAACACGCCGCCCCGGGCCAGCGCCTCCAGGAAGCCGTTGTGCAAATACTGCGTGGGATAGCGCTCCGGGTTGTACGCCTTCATGCGGTCGATGATGTCATCCGAACCCATGCCCAGCAGCATGTCCGCGGGGTGGTGGATCAGGTAGTCCACGGTGTTTGACCATATTGCGCCGCGGCCGTTGCTGAACACGTCCAGAAATCCCGCGGACATGGTGCGGGGCACCATCACGCCGTCGGCGATCTCCGTGGCCCCGTCGATGATCACGTCCTCGATCCGGTCGACGTACTTCTTCTCCTCCGCGTTCTGCTTCATGCTCTCCAGCAGGTTGGGCTCGGCGGCGGCGCTCAGGCGGCTGGCCGCGAGCACGTCCACCGTGAACACGCCGGTGACGAGGAGCAGCGTCATCACAAGCGTCAGTCCCCAGGTCGCCAGGCCCAGGAGCATGCGCCGGGGACGGTTTGCCCGTTTAAGCCATACGGCGCGAAACGCCACCGCGCCCAGGCCCAGCCCGAGGGCGATCCCGGCGGTGCGGGACTGGCTGTGGGCCAGCGCCATCACATCGGCCACGATGATCAGCGCAAGCAGGACCTTGATCCCCCGTCGCCACGGGGCGTGCAGGCAGTAGAGCGTACACAGTATGCCGGTGGCGGCGCAGATGCCCGTGCTGTTGGGGTGCATCAGCGCCCAGAGCCGGTCGGCGACCAGCCCCGGCGTCTGTATGCCCAGCCTGGAGGGCAGCCAGTCGACCTCAATGGGCCGGCCCATGAACACCGTCGCCACCGCGGGGGCCAGGTACGTCAGCCACAGCCCGGCCACCAGCAGGCAGACCAGGCGGCCCTCCCGCCGCAGGCGCGCGTCGTTCGCGCCCTCGGGGACGATCCCCGCCACCAGCATCGCGCCGCAGGCGTGGGTCAGTCTCGAAAGCCCCCTGAGCGTGCCCTTCCGGTTGATTTGCAGCATCTCGCCGCTGCGCGCGCCGCGCCGCGCCGCCTGCTTGACGCCCCAGGGCAGCCACTCCGGATGGCCGATGAACTCCGTGACGACCGTCGCGACCAGCGCCGCCAGCGCCACCGCCAGGACCGCGAAGCACAGCCGCCAGACCCTCCGGCGCGGCGCGTCCCCGCCGAAGGCCCTGCACCCGGCCCACACCGTCGCAAACCCCAGCGCCAGCACCGCAAGCCCCCTCGGGGACAGGTTCCCGTTGCGCAGGGCCGCCAGGACATAGAACCCCGCCATGCCGAAGAGCAGGCCGTTTCGCGCGTTCGGGCGCACCTGCCCGCGGGCCAGCGCCCCGGCGACCAGCAGCACCGTCCAGGGCGCGAGCGCAAACGCCGTGCCGTAGAGGAACACGTCCCAGTTTGCGTAGCTCACCCAGCACAGCATCACCGCGAGGACCAGCCAGAGCGTCCGCGCCCGCATCCAGCCCTTCGCTTCCATACGATTCGGCATGAGATTACATGGCTCCTTATACATTAATCCATTGTGGATTATACCATACCCCCCGACGACGTGTCAATGACGCCCACTCGCGGCTCACGCATGAATGACAGAACACTGTTCCCGATACCACGAACCCAACGTAGGGAGGGACGCCCCATGGGGCGTCCGCGGACGCGCCGTGGCGCGTCCCTACGAACGAATGTCACCTTTTTGAAATGATCTCTTCATTCATGCGTGAGCCCTGGACGCCCACTGGACATCGGGTCGGCGGCGTGGTATACTGTATGCTATAATCATACTTTAAAAAATGATCGTCGCCGTCAAGCGTTCCCCGCGATTTGTTTACAGTGAGTTGATAAAAGGCTGGTATACTGTCCGCGTAAGGCAGGTTGGCCTTCGATCCGAATCCCCCTCAACCTACTCCCCTTCCTCAATTTCGGATATCGGATTCGCTTACCCTACGACGAACCGCGGGGGCACAGCCTGCTTTTTTGCGTGCAGATCACACATCAGAGGGGGACAAAGCATGCTGCACTTCATTTGCAATCCGTCCTCGGGCGGCAATGGGGGCGAGCGGGCCCGGCAAATCATCGCGCCGCTGCTTCAGGACGTGCCCCACGCCTTTCACATTACGCGCGACCGGGGGGACGCCACGGCCATCGCGCGGCAGCTCACGTCGGGGCCCGAGGAAACGGACATCGTCGCCATGGGCGGCGACGGCACGCTGCACGAGGTGCTCAACGGCCTGTGCGACCCGTTCCGCGCGCGGCTGGGGCTCATCCCCTGCGGCAGCGGCAACGACTTCGCCGCCGCGGCGGGCATCCCGGCGGACCCGGCCCGGGCGCTCGGGATCATACGGTCCGGCGAGGCGAAGCCCACCGACTACCTGGAGTGCGCCGGGGTGCGCGGCATCAACGCCATCGGCACCGGCATCGACGTGGACATACTGCGCCGCTACGCCGCCATGAAGCGGCTCAAGGGCTCCGCGGCCTACCTGGCGTCGCTGATACTGACCGTCGTGAACTACGCGCCCAAACGGTTCAGCGAGATCACGGCGGAGGGCGCCGAACCCCACGAGGCGCTGATCGCCTGCGCCGCCAACGGTAAAAGCTTCGGCGGGGGCATCCCCATCGCCCCGAAGGCCGTAATCGACGACGGGCTGCTGGACGTGGTCATCATCGACGGCATCAGAAAAATCGCCATCCCCGGCGCGTTCGTCAGGCTGATGAAGCGGCGGGTGCTGGAGCTCAGGCAGACGGTGTTCAAACAGCAGACGCGGCTGAACGTGAGAGCCGATGTCCCCATGCCCCTCCAGATCGACGGGGAAATCTACGAAAATCTGCCCTTCGACGTCCGCCTGATCCACGGAGAGCTCCGGTTTTACAGGCCATAAAACATAGTGATGCGGAGGTCGCGTCAGCGCGACCTCCGCATCATTATGCCTGTAAGCACCACCAGCACCCCGGTCATCCACAGCCCGTACACCAGTCCCGCGTCGCCGCCGGTAAGCAGCGTCTCGGGTAGAGCCGATACACCGCGCGGTCGCCGCCGCCCTGGCCCAGCAGGAACACCGTGGCAAAGCCCCAGCCCCAGCGAAAGCCCACCGGGGCCCACAGGCCGAAGCGCTCGTGGCACAGGGCGCAGAGCGCGCCCATGAGGGCCACGTTCACCGCGCTGATCCAGGTGCCCGAATAGCCGCCGTTGATCAGAAAGAACAATATCGTCGAGGCCATGACCGCCCATATCCTCCCCCACCGGCGCTTCACCCGGTCGTACACCACGCCCTTGGTGAACAGCTCCTCGGCCAGCGCGGTCAGCAGGGTCAGCGCCCACAGCGGCAACAGCCCGGGGGTGAGGCGGGGACGGCCCAGCAGCCATACAAGCCGCAGGCTGTCCGTCGCGAGGAACACCGCCGCGGACACGAGCGCCGCGCCCGTGCCGACGGCCCACCAGCGCCCCAGGTCGCGCCCTCCGGGGCGGCAAAGCTTCACCCGGCAGGCGCGCATGACGTACAACACCGCCGCCACGTCCACGACCAGCGTCACGATACTGCCCTGCCAGCCGTACAGCGCCCGCGCCCAGCCGGGGGCCCGGGCGACGGTGTCGGGGCGCAGGTTCCATGCCGCGAACAGCGCCCTCAGCAGCGCTCCCAGCCCCAGCCGGACGGCCACTGTCAGCAGGAAGTACCCCGCCACCGCCGCCGCCAGCGTGAAGATGTCATTTCGCAGTATGTGCCGCCGTGGCTTCGGCGGCACATGCTGTTGAATACGCTTGCTCCTGCTCATTTACTCCACGACGGCGCGAATCAGCGGCCGCGCCTCCGGCTTTTCGTCCCCGATGACGATGGACCGTTTGATCAACTCGGCGGCCCCGGCCTGGTCGGAGCCGTCCCCGGCGTGCAGCGTACACAGCGCCTCGCCCTTCTTCACCTTATCGCCCACGCGCACCTTCATCACCAGGCCCACGGACAGGTCCAGCACGTCGGTCTTGTGCAGCCTCCCCGCGCCCAGCAGCCGCGCGGCGTTGCCGATGTCGCTGGTGGTCATGCCGGTCACGTAGCCGTCCCGGTCGGCCGCCACGTCCACGAGGTACTTCGCCTTGGGCAGCAGCGACGTGTCGAACGCCACCCGCGCATCGCCGCCCTGGGCCGCGATCATCTCGGAGAGCTTCTTGAGGCCCTCGCCGCTTGATATCTTCTCCTCCAGCATGGCGATGCCCTCGGGAACGTCCTTCACCACGCCTGCGTTTCTCAGGATGTGCGCCCCCAGGGTCAGCGACACGGCCTTCAGCTCGCCCTGCACGCGCCCGGCCAGCACGTCGATGGCCTCCTCGACCTCCAGCGCGTTGCCGATGTAGTTGCCCAGGGGCTGGTCCATGTCGGTGATCAGCGCGGAGAACTTCTTGCCGCTCATGTTGCCGATGCGCACCATGGTCTCGGCGAGCTGGCGGGACTTCTCCTCGGTGTCCATGATGGCCCCGGAGCCGGCCTTGACGTCCAGCACCACCACGTCGCAGCCCGCGGCCAGCTTCTTGGAGAGTATCGAGGACACCACCAGCGGCAGGCAGTCCACCGTGGCGGTCACGTCCCGCAGGGCGTAGAGCACCTTGTCGGCGGGGGCGAGCTCGGCGGTCTGGCCGATGATGGCGCACCCCACCCGGTTGACCTGGTCCTTGAAGGCGTCGATGTCCCGGTCGATGGACAGCCCCGGTATCGACTCCAGCTTGTCCAGCGTGCCGCCGGTGAAGCCCAGCCCACGGCCGGACATCTTGGCCATCTTCACGCCGCAGCAGGCCACCAGGGGTACGAGGATCAGCGACGTGGTGTCGCCCACGCCGCCGGTGGAGTGCTTGTCGGCCTTCACGCCCACGATGTCCGAGAGGTCCAGCGTGTCGCCGGAATGGGCCATGGCCATGGTGAGGTCGTAGGTCTCCTGATCGTCCATGCCGTTGATGCAGATGGCCATCAACAGCGCCGAGGTCTGATAGTCGGCAAAGCCGCCGTCCACCACGCCCTGCACGAAGGCGCGGATCTCCTGCTCGGACAGCCTGCCGCCGAAGCGCTTCTTGCGGATGATGTCACAGGGATTCATGTTCATAATTTCAATGCCTGGCGCCACTGCGCCAGCTTCCTTTCATAGGATAGGGTATATGCGGGGCTGGTGGACGGCATCACCCGCCAGTCCAACCCCTCCAGATAGGCCGCGCCGGTCCGCGCGAACAGCCGGTGGGCCGTGCCGCCGTTGAACAGCACCCGCTCGATGCCGGGGCACTCCGAAAACAGCCTGCCGAAGTCGTTGAGCTCCGGTCGTCGTATGGCGCTGTCCAGCGAGCCCTCGCGCTCGCAGGCGGTGAGGCTGTCCCACAGCGCCAGCCGGTGATCCAGTATGAGCGCCCGCTTATCATCGACACTCTCCGGCAGCGGCGCCTCAAACACCTCCGAGAGTATGCGCCAGAAGGCGTTGCGCGGGTGGCCGTAGTAGAATCCGGCCTCCAGCGACGCCACGCTGGGCATGGAGCCCAGGATCAGTATGCGGGCATCAGAGCGCGCCACCGGGGGAAAGGCGACGATCCGGCCGCTCACAGCTCGGAGAAGACCTTGCCGATCTTCTCGTGGATCACCAAATCGGCGCGGCTGTCCTGGGGCGTGGCGGACAGGTTCACCAGCACCAGCCGGTTGCCCCGGTACAGGTCCACCAGGCCCGCCGCCGGGTAGACGTTGAGCGACGTGCCGCCGATGATCAGCATGTCCGCCTGGCTGATGGCGGCGCAGGCGCCGTTGATCACGTCGTTGTCCAAGTTCTCGCCGTAGAGCACCACGTCCGGCTTGATGGTGCCGCCGCACTCGCACTTGGGCACGCCGTCGGCGTTCATGATGGCGTCCAGCCCGTAGAACTTTCCGCAGCGCATGCAGTAGTTGCGCAGCACGCTGCCGTGGAGCTCGAACACCTTCTTCGACCCCGCCGCCTGGTGGAGCCCGTCGATGTTCTGGGTAACCACCGCCAGCAGTTTGCCCTCTTCCTCCCACTGGGCGAGCTTTTTGTGCGCCGCGTTGGGCTGGGCGTCGGGGTAGATCATCTTGTCGCGGTAGAAGCGGTAGAACTCCTCGGGGTTGCGCATGAAGAAGGGACGGCTGATGATGGTCTCCGGGGGGTACTTGTACTTCATGTTGTACAGGCCGTCCTGCGAGCGGAAGTCCGGAATGCCGCTCTCCGTGGACACCCCCGCGCCGCCGAAAAACACGATGCGCTTCGATTCACTGACCCATTGCCTGAGCTGCTCGTTCATAACATCACTCCCTCACCTTATTTTAACATTTCGGGAGGGATATGTCCAGTACCGCGTATAAAATTAGGAATGAGGAATTAGGAATTAGGAATTATAGTCAGTGCAACCAGCGCGGCGCACTCCGAGACGGTCAGCGCGAATCCCGCGACGTCGCCGGACACGCCCTTCAACGTGCGATAGACCCAGGTCATGGCCAGGGCGTAGGCGGCGGTTTCGACGAGCAGCGCCAGGGCGGGGCGTCCGAGCCACAGGGCGCAGATGATCACGCCTATAAGCCACATGCCGGCCACCGCCATCCTCTGGGGCATATGGCCCGCCATGCCGGCGTACTGGCTGTGGCCGATGGGCCGAAGCGTCAGCACCGCAAGCGCCGAGCCGCAGCGGGAGATCACGGGCACGAAGACCAGCGCCCGCAGGTCGTGAATGCCGTGCCGGGCGGCGTCGTAGCAAAACAGCGCGAGCACCACGACCCCCACCACGGCGTAGGCCCCGGTGTGGCTGTCCTTCAGTATCTCCAGCCGCTTCTCCAGGGGCCGCCAGGACAGCATGGCGTCGCAGGTGTCCATGTAGCCGTCCAGGTGGATGAACCCCGTCAGCAGCCAGGGCAGCGCGACCGTCAGCGCCGCGGCGATGCCGGGCAGCAGCCGCGCTCCGAGCCACGCAAGCCCGGCCCACAACAGCCCGATCACCAGCCCCACCGCGGGCAGCGCGGCCAGCATCCAGTCCCGGGCGTCCTCGTCCCAGGGCCGCCAGGGGCAGGGGATCGCCGTGAACATCCCCAGGGCCATGAAAAACGCGCGGATCATACGCATGGCAGAACCCCCTTGTGAACGATCACCAGGCCGTGCACGACCTCCAGAACGTTGTCGCAGGCCGCGGCGAGCGCCCGGTCGATGCGCGCCAGCCCCCGGCGATAGGCCTCGGTCCAGTCGTCGTAGAGGTTGGCGTCGGAGTAGATGTAGTCCGACACCAGCACCGTCTTCGGCGCGCGGCGCACGAACTCAGTAAGCTCCCGGGCGAGCTTCTCCGGCGCGCCGGGGTTCATGCCCGCATCGGTGAACATCTCGTTGGACAACAGCGCGGTCACGCTGTCCAGCAGGAAGGCCCCGGCGGGGTCGGCCCGGTCCAGGCAGGAGAGTATGTCCGCGCCGCACTCCAGCGTCTCAAAGCCCCAGCCCGCGCGCTCCCTTCGGTGGCGGACGATCCGGGCCTCGTCCTCATGATCCCGGGGGATCATCGTGGCGATGTAGTAAAGCGGCGTTCCCGCCGCCTTGGCGATGCGCTGGGCGTAGAAGGACTTGCCGTTCTTGCAGCCGCCGGAGATGAAGGTGCTCATAGGTCGCGTTCCTTTGCTGATGTCAGAGTATGCGGACGCCAGGTATGGCGTCCCTACGCCTCCCCCTGATACCGCTTGTTGGGGCGGATCTCGGCCAGGTAGTCGTCGTTGATGGCGGCCTCCTCGAAGGTGGCCATGTTGCGTATGACGCTCTGGGCCGCCGCCATGATCTCAAACGCGATGGGGCAGCCGCTGCCCTCGCCCAGCCGCATGTCGAGGTTGAGCATGGGCTGAAGCCCCATGGCGTCCATGGCCAACATGTAGCCCTTCTCGCGGCTGGCGTGGGAGGGGAACATGTAGCCGGCGACCGTCGGGCACAGCCTGTACGCGCACAGCGCCGCCACCGCGGAGATGAAGCCGTCGATCACCACCGGCAGGCGCTGCGCCGCCGCGCCCAGGAACGCGCCGCACATGGCCGCGATGTCGAAGCCCCCCACCTTGGCGATCACATCCACCGGGTCCGCGGGGTCGAGCGCGTAGCGGGCGAGGGCCTCGTCGATCAGCCGCACCTTGCGCAGGTAGGCGTCGTCGTTGATGCCGGCCCCCCGGCTGACGGTGTCCGCCGCGGGCAGGTTGATTAGCGCCGAGAGCACCGCCGAGGAGGTGGAGGTGTTGCCGATGCCCATCTCCCCGATGCCGACGACCTCCATGTCCGCCTGCTTCGCCAGCGCCGCGCGCTCCGCGCCCACCAGCATGGCCTTCACGCACTCCGCCCGCGTCATGGCGGGCTCCCGTGCGAAGTTCCTCGTGCCGTGGGCCAGCTTGCGGTCGCACACGCCGGGCTGTATGAAGTCGGCGTCGATGCCCACGTCCACCACGTCCAGCTCCGTGCCGAAGTGCTTCGCCAGCACCGCCACGCCGGTCAGCCCGCGGGTGAAGTTGATGGTCTGCGCCAGCGTGACCGATTGCGGCGCGCTGGCCACGCCCTCGTGGGCGATGCCGTTGTCCGACGCGAATATGATCACCCGGCGCTTCTCCATGCGGTTGAACACCTGCCCGGTGATGCCCGCGAGCTTCACGCTGATGTCCTCCAGCTTGCCCAGGCTGTGGGGCGGCTTGGCCAGGCTGTCCTGGCGGGCGCGGGCGGCGTCCATGGCCCCCTGATCGGCGGGAGCGATGGAGGCAAGCAGGGCAATGATTTCATTTTCCATAGTGTCATCCCTCGTAACAGTCATTAATTAGGAATTAGGAATGATGAGTGAGGAATTATAGAATGCCGGTAACTCAATTCCTAATTCCTAGAGTGTGTTTCTAAATGCCGGGAGATGCAGTTTCGAGTGGATTTGACTGCATTTCAAGGCGATTTCCCGCAGGCTTAGTGGGACAATAGCAGTCGCGCCACTGCCGAAGGCAGGCGCGACCAGCCCGCGCTGGAATCCGTTGCCGAAGGCTTAGCGAAGCGTTCAGGATTCGCGCAGCGCTGCTGCCGCTTGCCCTTCGGGCAGTAGCGGCAGTGCGTAAAAGTCAAGGGAAAGCAACGCAGAAATGCAGTCAAAGACGCCGAAAATGCGCTTCA
>CADASI010000036.1 GCA_902790525.1 uncultured Eubacteriales bacterium | reverse complement strand
CTGGCCGTCGGCCGGCGCTTCGGGGGCCGCGTCGGGGGCGGGTACGGGTTCGCCGCCCTGCTGGGGCGTCTCGGCGGCCGGATCGACCGCGGGCACGGCCTCCTGCTGGGCCTTCAGCGCCCTGAGCGCCTCGAGGGTATCCTTGAGCGCGGTGCGGGTGGCCTCGTCGGCCATGCCGTCCTCGTTCAGTCTGGCGTCGCCGGACTTGTCCTCGTTGTAGGTTGCCTGGAAGAAGGCGAGGGCCAGGCGGGTCTTGCGACCGTAGACGCCCGCGACCTCGGGCTCTTCGTTGTCGGCGTCGAAGTCCTCCGCCTTGAGCTTTCTGAGGGCATCCGACAGCTCGCCGTACTCTATGAGCCGATCCTGCAGCTTGCTGACGACGGGCTCGGCGGCGCGCCTGAGCGCGTCATAGGTGGGCTCGTCGACCTCGCCGGACGCGGTCAGACCGCGGCTCTCCTGGAAGGCCGCCACGGCCTTGGCAGTGCCGGAGCCGTAATCGCCGTCCGTGGCGTCGCTCTTGGCCTTGCCGTCCTTGCTCAGGTAGTCCAGCAGCACGAGCAGGTGCTGTACCTCCCTGACGGCGGAGGCGTCGGAGCCGCTCCTGATGGCATCGAAGGTGGGAACCGCCTCGACAACCGCCTCGTCAACCGTCTCGTCAATCGCCTCGGGCTCAGGCTCCGCGGGAATGAACGCGCCCGTAGCGGGAGTGCTCTCGCTGCTATTCGTGTTATTGCCAGAGCCGGTGTTTTCCGGGGGAACATTGTTTCCGCTCTGCGTCTGATCGTCGGTGAGCAGTTTGGCCAGCGTAGCACTGTCCAGAATGCCGGATTCTTCCAATCCTTTGGTAGTCTTCTGGAACTGAGCGATGGCAGTCATTGTCGCGGAATCCAAGGTGTCGGTTGCATTACCGTTCAACAAACCGGCATCTTTCAGCTTACCCTGAATCAATACGATCTTGGTTACGACAGTCCCGTAGTTCTTCAGCTGGGTGTCCAGCGTATTTATTGATTCGCTGGTTTCGTATGCAGGCGTATCTTTGTCTAAGTTGTTTTGCTGAGCATACAAAGTACGGAACGCATCAATGGCAGCCTTCGTTTTAGTGCCCAACGTGCCCGCCTCAGTGGAGGGGATCGCCTCCACAGTAGAGTTCTCTACCGCATAGGCGAAGTACACATTCAGCAGGGACTGTACGACCTTGATCTTTTCTGTGCTCGGAGGCGTATAGACCGTTACAGAAACCTCTTTGTCTGCAACGCCGGTGCCGGGAGCAGAGACGGTGATCTTGGCAGTGCCGGCCTTGACGGCGGTAACTTTACCATCAGTACCCACCGTGACAACCTGATCATCGCTTGAATTGAAGGTTATCTGTGCCGCGCTGTCAGCAGGGTCCTTGGTGACCGTCAATGTGTCGGTGCCGCCGACCTTCAACGCCAACGTGTCATGCGAGACGGTAAAGCCAACAAGACCAAACAGTTTGATAATCGTTGCCCGATCCATGATGCCGTTGCTGGTCGTCAACTCATTACCTTTCTGGTACTCCTGTATGGCAGCCAGCGTCGTATCGTCGAAGGGATCATTGTTGGTGATGGATGCATCAATCTGTTCTTGCGTCAGGAGCTTGGCTTTGATCGCGTCAAGCATCTTTTTGACAGACGGCTCATCCAGCAGCGCCTTGATCAGGTCGCCCAATGTATCGCTGGTTTCCTTTTCATCAGCAGGTCCCTCGAGTTTCTTATCCGGGAAGGCTGTGTTGTAAAGATCACGGAACTTGGCAATGGCTGCCGCAGTGTTAGTGCCGATCTCACCTTTGTTGGTCGTTTCCGTTTCCGTCGTAGTGAAATCCAGGTCGAGACCAGAATCGGTCTGCTGGTTAGTAAAGTACAAGGTCAACAAGGTTTGTGCCTTCTTGATGTTCTTTACCAGCGTCTCATCTATCTGATTATTGGGTTTATCGTTGCCGCCCGATCCGTTGTCGCCCGACGTACCTCCGTTGTTACCGCCGGACGTGCCGGACGACGTGCCCGATCCGCCGCCGGATGTGGTGCCCTGCTGCGCCGCGGGTCCGCTGGAACCGCTGGAACCACTGGAACCGCTTGAGCCGCTGTTGTCGCCGGTGTTGGTAACGGTGTCCGTGACGGCCTTGGCCTTGACGTTCTTCTCGGTGGGATCATAGGTCTGATCCGCCGGGACCTTCTTGAGCTTGCCGGCCTTGAACTTGGAGTCGTTGGCGATCCACACGATGGTGCCGGTGGGGCAGTTGTAGTAGATCCAGCCCGCCGCGGCGCAGACGGTGCTCAGACAGCCGGCGGTGCTGCGGGTGCCGATGGCGTTGTAGCTGCTGGCGATCATCTTGTTGGAATCCTTGGCCGTGTACATGGGGCCGTGGATGTAAGAGCCGCCGTTTTGCCTGACGGTGTAGGGGGAATAGTTGCCGCCGGACCAGCTGTGCCAGCGTTCCTTACGGTTAAGCCAGAATACGCCGTCGCGGGTCTGGCCGGCCTTGCCGATGGCGCAGGGGAAGGCCTTCAGCTTCTTGGTGAAGCGGTTGTCGGAACCCCTGCCAATGACGGCGATGGTGCAGGACTGCTTGCAGACGTACACGATGTACTTGCCGTTATAGCCCGAGAACTGGCCCAGGTTGACCAGCTCCTTGGCAGGCTCCTTGGTCTTGGAGCCGCCGCCGCCGCCGGAGGACTTCTTCTTGCCGCCGGACTTCGCGCCGGTCGCCGCCTGGGCCTGGCCATCGGCCGGGCCTTCGGGGAACGACAGGGAGATGCCGCCGTCGGCCTCGAGGGTGACGGTGGGCTTGTCCTCGGTCATGCCCAGCAGGGCCTCCTTGAGCGGATTGAAGGTGGTTTCGTCGGGCTGGGCGTCGAAGGCGTCGACCGCGAAGAACAGCTTCATCCACTTTTCGATCCACTCGGCGATCTGTTCCTCGGTCAGCTCGACCTTCTCTTCCTCTTCGCCTTCCTCGTCGTCGCCCTCTTCGCCCGCTTCGCCCTCATCGGATTCCCCTTCTTCAAAGAAATCGTCAAGGCTGTCCAGGGAGTCGAAGGATTCCGCCTCTTCCTCCTCGCCGCTCAGGTTCTGCCAGTCGATCCTGTAGGGGATCGTGGCCTCAAAGCGGGCCAGCGCCAGGGCGCTCTCCTGCTTCTTCTCCGCGGGCACACGCTTCATCAGCATGGCGTGCGGCAGGCTGGTCAGGATCTGCGGGGCGGAGAGTATGACCTTGCCGTCCTTGTCCTTGATGGTGGGGAGCGTCAGGGTCTCGTTGATGGTCTCGGGCTCGGTTTTGAAGCCCATCTTCTCAAGCGCCTTGAGAATCAGACCGGTGATAAAGCCATCCCCTTCGGAGGAGACATAGAGGTCCCGACCGTCTTCGGGGAAGGTCTTGTTGCCTTCCTCGAAGATGTTGGTCAGCGCCTGTGCTTCATCGTCGGACAACGTGGCGGTGGAGAGCGTCATCAGGAAGAACTTTTCGTAGGCCGAAAGGGACTCGTCATACACGGTCTCCACGGGTGAAAGCTCGTCGCCGATCGCGATCTTTGAAAGGCATGTGGATGCCTTCACCCAGTTGTTCAACGGAAAGTCCTTGCCGTTGGCCTTGACCAGGATCTTGTACAGCGCATTGTAGACGCCGGTCTCGTTGCCGAGGTTCCTGTTGTCATCGGCGGCCAGCAGCGCAGCAAGATTCATGGGTTCCGCGCAGGCAAGTATGGGGGATAGCGCGATGAGCAGAGCCAATATAACGGTAATGGTCTTTCTCATAACACAGGCTCCTTTGTCGGTCGGAAAGTGGTCGGGTTACTGTACGGTCAGCGTGAAGCTCGCTCTGATGTTCTCGTTGCCTCTCAGATAGACGGTAACGGTGGTGGTGCCCGGGTTCAAAGCCGTGATGTGCAGCTTGTAGTCCATGGTGCCCAGGCAGTTCCTGTCAGCGTTGTTGGCCGCGTAGACGATCGAGATGATGTTCGGGTCATACATGACAATCGCATGGTTCCAGGGATGGCTCAAACTCGTGGACGGGTTGACGCTGTATTCGACATCCAGCTTCTGGCCGACGCTCATCGTGATGCCGCCGCTCATGCCCGGGAACGAGATGGACTCCGGCCTCGGGGGCTCGACGACCGTCGTGGTGATGGAAGAGGAGACGCCGGTGACCCTGTCGGTGGCGGTGATGGTGCAGCTGCCGGTCTTCTTGGGCACGACGCTGGCAATCCAGCTCAGGTCGCCGCTGTGCTCGCTGCCCTTGATCTCGATGATGCTTGAGTCGCTGGAGCTCCAGACGACGTCCGCGGTCGCGTTCTTGGGATCGGTCAGCGCGCGGATGTACTTCAGTTCGCCCACGTAGCACACCTCATCCGATGCCATGTCGATGAAGATGCTCTTGGCCTTGCCGCCCTTCTTGAGGACCTGGATCGTGATGCTCGCCTTCTTGCCGGAAGAGGTCTTGACCGTGATCTTGGCCTTGCCCTTCTTCTTGGCGCGCACCAGGCCGGTCTTGGAGACGGAGGCAACCTTCTTATTGGAAGAAGACCACTTCAGGGTGCTGGTGGTGAAGGAAGGCTCCATGGTGGCGGTCAGCTGAAGCCGTCCGCCGACGGTCATGTAGGAGAATCCGCCGGGCTCCAGGGTGACCTTGGTGGCCCTGTAGGGATCCGTGACCTTGACCTTGAGCTTGGTCTTGCACTTCTTGCCGCCGCGGGGGATGCTGACGGTGATGACGGTCGTGCCCGTCTTCTTGGGGACGACCACGCCCGCGCTGTTCACGGAGGCGACCTTCTTCTTGGAGGACTTGAACTTGACGCCGGTGGCCGTGGCGCCCGCCGGGGTGGCAATGGCGGTCAGCGTGAAGGCCACGCCCTTGGAGGCGACGTAGGTGCCGGAGACGGGGGTCCCGCCGACCATCAAAGAGACTCCGGTCGGTTTTGCGGGATCGACGACCTTCAGCGTCAGGGTAATCTTTTTCTTCTTGCTGATGACGGCCGTGATCTTGGTCTTGCCGGCGCGCTTGGGGGTGATCAGGCCGGTGGCGGAAACGGTCGCCACCTTCTTCTTGGAGGACTTGAACTTCTTGACAGCGATGCCGCCCATGTTGAGCTGCAGGTTGGTGCCGAGGTTCAGGGTGTACTTGGCCTTCCCGGTCAGCGTGAGTTCGGCCACGCCGGCTTCCGCGGCGGGCGCGGCTTCCGCGACGGCCTTGTCGGACGTCTCGGCGATCTCCTCGACGACGGGCGCTTCGGCCGCGACGGCCTCGCTCGCGGTTTCCGCGGCGGGCACGACCTCGGCGGCAACCACCTCGGCGGCGGGCGCTTCCGCGACGACGGTCGCTTCGTCGGCGACGGGCGCGTCCTCCACGGTGGCGGGCTCGTCGGCGGCAGGCTCCTCGTTAGCGGCGGGCTCGTCGGCGGCGGGCTCCTCGTCGGCGGCGGGCTCCTCGTCAGCGGCGGGCTCGTCAGCGGCGGGGGCCTCGTCGGCGACGGGCTCGTCGGTGTCGAGCGTTACGTCAGCGACGGACGCATCCACGTCGACGGTATCCTCGGCGGTGATGCCGTCGTCGAACGTTTCGTCGTCTTCGCCGAGGGCCAATTCCTCGTCGGAAAAGGCTTCTTCGACGGGCTCCGAAGTGATGATCATCTCATCATCGGAGCTTGCGGTGACGTTCTCCTCCATGTAAGCCACGGAGAAGACGGACATGAGCAGGCATAAAGCCAGCATCAGTGCAAAGCATCTCTTGAACATAGAGACATACCTCCTATAATTGCATGATGCCATTATACCACATCTTGACAGAAAATGAAACAGTATAGAGACAGATTTATTACAATTTTTCGTGTTTATTACAATACTATTCTGTGACAAAATGCGTTCGCGACGAAAAGCTTCCTATTATATTAGGCTTGTGACGCCTTTTATCGACCACGGCGCGTCGGTGTTATGTAATATTTGGAAGTCACGGATTCAGCCCGTTTTTCCGGGCGATGGGCATAACAGACTTTAGTCTGTTATGCCATTGACAGAATTGTGACCCAAAAAACAGACCGAGGTCTATATTTTGTCACAATCCCGTCGTTCAAAACCTGAAATCGCGGCGGTTGGAGGAGCGTATGGCCTCGATGTTCTCCGCGGCGATCCTGCGCACGTTCTCCTTGGGGATGCGCTCGAGTTCCTGTTCGATCATCCGCCAGCCGATTTTGCGGGTTTCGTCGCTTGCGTAGTCCACCAGGTATTCCGCCAGGGTCATCAGCGCGTTGGGGTGGCAGCAGTTCAAAATCTGGCCGCTCTTGCAAAGCGACATGAACCGGTCGCCGGTGCGCCCCGCGCGGTAGCAGGCGGTGCAGAAGGAGGGGATGTGGCCGGTCTCCATCAGCCACCGGACCACCTCGTCCAGCGTGCGCTGGTCGGACACGTCGAACTGCTCGGTGTCGTGGGGGCGCTCCTCCTCGGTGTAGCCGCCCACGGAGGTGCGGGACGCGCCGCTGACCTGGGAGATGCCCACCCGCAACAGCTTCGCCCGCACGGCCTCGGTCTCGCGGGTGGAGACGATCATGCCGGTGTAGGGCACCGCCAGCCGGATGCAGGCGGCGATCTTGGTGAAGGTCTCGTCGTCGATGCCGTTGTCGAACATGTCCGGGTCGATGTCGTCGGCGCGCTTCACCCTGGGCACGCTGATGGTGTGAGGGCCGACGCCGTGCACGGCCTCCAGGTGCTCCGCGTGCATGATCAGCCCGGCAAATTCGTACTTATACAGTTCCAGCCCGAACAGCACGCCCAGGCCCACGTCGTCGATGCCGCCCTCCATGGCGCGGTCCATGGCCTCGGTGTGGTAGTCGTAATCGTGCTTGGGGCCGGTGGGATGCAGCCTCAGGTAGCTCTCCTTGTGGTAGGTCTCCTGGAACAGAATGTAGGTGCCGATGCCCGCCTCCTTGAGCCTGCGGTAGTTCTCCACCGTGGTGGCGGCGATGTTGACGTTCACCCGGCGGATGTCGCCGTTTTTGTGGTGCACGCCGTAGATGGTGTGGATGCAGTCGAGGATGTACTCAATGGGGTTGTGCACCGGGTCCTCGCCGGCCTCGATGGCCAGCCGCTTGTGGCCCATGTCCTGCAGCGCGATGACCTCGGCCCGGACCTCGTCCTGCGTCAGCTTGCGCCGGGCGATGTGCTTGTTTTTCAGGTGATAGGGACAGTACAGGCAGCCGTTGACGCAGTAGTTGGACAGGTACAGCGGCGCAAACATCACGATGCGGTTGCCGTAGAAGGCCAGCTTGATCTCCTCGGCGATCTGATACATCCGCTCGATCTTCTCTGGAATCTCGCACGCCAGCAGAACCGAGGCCTCCCGGTGGGTCAGGCCCGCGCAGGTGCAGCCGTTGCCCTGCTTCACGGGGCGCGCCTTTTCCAGTATGGCGTCGATCAGTTCCACGTTGTTCTTGTTCGCCTCGGCGTATGCCAGCGTCTCGCGGATCTCCGCATCGTTGATGAACTCCTCGGCCTTGAGGGACTTGGGATCGTACATTGCCATGGTGCATTCCTCCATATTATAGTGCCTTGTAATTATAATGCCTTGTAATCGCCCCGGTCCACGACCAGCCGGCAGCCGATGCCGCGCATGCGCCTGTCCAGGCATTGGCGGCACTGGGCGGACTCGTCGCCGGTGCAGATCTTGTTGTCGTACAGCTCGTACTGCTTCCTGACCCCCGTCGGGGAGAGGTTCGGCATCACCACGTTCGCCCCGGCCAGTATGCCCAGCTCCCGCCCCCGGGGATGGATGGTGCCCAGCGCCGTGGTGGCGGGCAGCAGCACGCTCGGGTGGATCAGCCGTATGATCGACAGGAGCATCAGCGTCTGTTCAAGCGTGCCCGCGGGCGCATCCTTAAAGGGGGTGGCGTGGTGGGGGATGAAGGGCCCGATGCCGCACATCTCCGGCCTGAAAGCCTCGATGAACTTCAGATCCTTCGCCAGCGTGCCGGGGGTCTGGAAGGGGGAGCCCACCATGAACCCGCAGCCCACCTGGTAGCCGATCTCCCGAAGGTCCATAAGGCAGCGCATGCGGTTGTCGTAGGACATCTCCTTCGGGTGCAGCCGCGCGTAGTGGGCCGCGTCCGCCGTCTCGTGCCGCAGCAGGTAGCGGTCCGCGCCCGCGTCGAACAGCCTCTGGTAGCTGTCCCGGCTGCGCTCGCCCATGGACAGCGTCACCGCGCAGTCCGGAAACCGGGCCTTGACGGCGGCCACGATGCCGCACAGCACGTCGTCCGTAAAGTGCGCGTCCTCGCCGCCCTGCATCACGAAGGTGCGAAAGCCCAGGCCGTAGCCCTCCTCCGCGCAGGCCAGTATGTCCTCGGGGGTGAGCCGGTAGCGCTTGACATCCCGGTTGCTCCGGCGGATGCCGCAGTACAGGCAGTCGTTTTTGCAGATGTTGCTGATCTCGATGAGGCCCCGGGTGTACACGGCGTCGCCGTAGATCGCCCGGCGCACGGCCACGGCGCGCTCGGCCAATGCCGGCGCGGCCTCGGGATGCCCGATCAGCTCGGCGTACTCCGCCTCCGTCAGCCGGTGCTCCGAGGCCAGCCTCTCGATCAGTCCGCGGGTGCGTTCGTTCATGGCGTGCCCTCCGTCAGCATGCCGTGCAGCGCCGGGAACAGCCGCAGGCTGCGCTCCAGCGCCCCGGTGATCCGGGCGATCACGATGCCGTAGTTGGTGAAGGCCACGCCCTGTTCAAGCGCCTGCCGCATGCGGTGCTGCACCACGTGCTCCGTCAGCATGCAGCCGCCGCAGTGGATCACCACGCTGTAGGGCGTGAGATCGTCGGGGAAATCCCGGCCGGTGCAGGTCTCGATTTGGATGTCCCT
This sequence comes from uncultured Eubacteriales bacterium, assembly GCA_902790525.1. GTDB lineage: Bacteria > Bacillota > Clostridia > Christensenellales > Aristaeellaceae > UBA2862. The sequence goes on along the minus strand of CADASI010000036.1, from coordinate 38,203 downwards.
CCCGGTGTGCGCCCTGAGCCAGCGGGGGATCTTCACCGTGCCGATGTCGTTGCACTGGCGGTGGTGGGTGCAGCCCTCGGCCATGAGTACCCTGTCGCCGTCCCGAAGCCGGTCGATGGCGCCGACCCCGGCCACGGCAGCCTCCAGGAAGCCTTTGTAGCGCGCCATCAGTATGGAGAAGGAGGTCAGCGGCACCTCGTCGGGCACGATGGCGGCAACGGCCTGAAAGACCTGGCTGTCGGTGATCACCAGCCCGGGCGGGGCGGAGAGGCTTTGAAGCGTCCGCGCGAGCCCCGTCTCCTTCGTCACCAGGGCCGTGGCGTCGGCGTCCAGCAGGTCGCGTATGGTCTGCTGCTGGGGCAGTATCAGCCGACCCTTGGGGGCGGATTCGTCCATCGGGCACACCAGCACGGCCACCTCCCCCGGCGCAACCAGGTCGCCCGCCAGCCGGGGCGGCGCGACGTCGGGCACGATCCGGGCCAGCGCCTCCTTGAAGGCGTCGACGTTCATGCCGGTCAGGGCGCTGACGGCCAAGCTGCCCTCCGTGGGCGGCAGGGCGTCCGCGCGGTCGGACTTGTTCCAGGCGATCAGGTGGGGCAGGCGCCGCGCGCGGATCATCTCCAGAAGCTCCAGGTCCGCCGGCTGGAGGCCGAGGGCGCCGTCCGCCACCAGCACGGCGATGTCGCACCGGTTCAGCGCGTCGCGGGTGCGCTTCACGCGCAGCTCGCCCAGCGGCCCCGTATCGTCGAAGCCGGGGGTGTCGATGACGACCACCGGACCCAGGGGCAGAAGCTCCATGGACTTGAGCACCGGGTCGGTGGTGGTGCCGCGGACGTCCGACACGATGGCCAGCGCCTGTCCGGTGACGGCGTTGACCAGGCTGGATTTGCCCGCGTTCCGGCAGCCGAAGAAGCCGATGTGGGTCCTCTGGCCGGAGGGGGTTTCGTTCAGGCTCATAATGCCTCCATAAGGATACCGCCGCATCCCATGACGGATACGGCGGTTTCAGCGCATGAAATCGCACATCGTATCTTTCGCCTCAAAGCGCGTTTTCGGCGTCAGGGGATGTGAGCGTGAGGGTCGGTTGTGGTTCAGACGTTGGAGCAGGTGGCCTTGGCGTTGATGCCGGGGATGCGCCCCAGCGCGCCGGTCAGGGCGTTGATGGTGTCGCCGGGGGCGTCGAGGGCCACGCAGATGATGTTGATGCCCTTGGCGCGGTAGGGGATGCCCAGCCGCCCGATGATGTACTGGCCGTACTGGTGCAGCAGGTCGTTGAGCGCGTTGACGGCGTCCTCGTTTTCCACGATGATGCTGATGACGGCGACGCGGTTGTTCATATCTATCACCTCTTGCGTATATCATAGCCTAAAAAGAGAAAAAGATCAAGTAAAAAAAGACGATGTAGGGGCGATGCCCTCATCGCCCGTGGAAATGATTGTCGGGGCCATCCGTTGGATGTCCCCGACCCGCGCAACCGCTCGCTCTGCTCGCCGGTTCGCTAATCATTGTGCATGCAATAAAAAGGATTCCAGACCGTCCGGTCTGAAATCCTTCTGGCACCTCCATGGGGACTCGAACCCCAGTTTTCGCCGTGAGAGGGCGACGTCTTAACCGCTTGACCATGGAGGCTTGTCTGGCTGCCGAACCTGGATTCGAACCAGGACTAAATGAGTCAGAGTCATTCGTGCTACCTTTACACAATTCGGCATCGTCAACCGAGCACGATTCGTACCCGATCGACGTGTACGATTATATCGCAACCCGCGAGGAAAGTCAAGCCAAAAATGAAATTTTATATGGTTTTTACCTAATCCGACGACATAGTGAAAGGGCACAAATTAAGTTTGTGCGAATGACCAATAATGCTTGCATTATTTGGCGAAAAGATGTATGATAAAAGCGTCTCGGAGGATATGCTGCCTCCAATCAAGCTAAAAGTGAGGAGACGGAAACGATGAAAGCCGTTAACATCAAGCTCAGCCTCGCTGAGAATGTCAAGACCTTTGTGAATATCGCCAATCGCTACCCCTTTGACATCGACCTGCGCGTCGGTCGCCATGTGGTGGACGGCAAGTCGATCCTGGGTATTTTCAGCCTGGACCTCTCCAAGCCAATCACCCTCGAGGTGTACGCGGATCATTGCGACGACCTGATGGAGGAATTGAAGCCGTTCATCATTGGTTGATCCTGCGCAATTATGAAAGAAGTCCCGCCCGCGCGGCAGGGACTTCTTTCATATTATATATAGGCCGTTACGGGTGATCGCACTCAAGGTCCAGCCAGCGGCACTCGGCGTCGGTCAGCCGTATCCCGCTGGCGGCGACGCTTGTGCGCATGCGCGCGCGCTTCGAGGGGGAGGTCAGGGCGTACACGTCCAGCGCGCGCTGGTTGAACAGCCAAGCCATGGCGACCTCGGGCACCGTCAGCCCCTTTTCAGCCGACAGTCGCTCGCACCGCCGCAGGCGCTCGAAGTTGTCCGGGTGCGCGTAGCCCTTCACGCCGGCCTCGTCCATGAAGCGCCGGGCGGTGGCGGGGTCTTTCGACCTGACCCGCCCGGAGAATAAGCCGCGGGCCATGGTCGAATAGGCGAACACGGGGATGCGGTTCATGGCGTACCACGCCCGGGCGTCGCGGTTCGCGGGCCCGGACAGGCTCAGGCACCCGCCGCCCCAGGGGTCTTCCACCTGCTCCGCCAGGCTGAAATGGGGGCTTGACACCGTGAAGGGCCGCAGGCCGTGTTTCAGGGCGTAGTCGTTGGCCGCCTCGATGCGGGGGATCGTCCAGTTCGACACGCCGATGGCCCCCAGTTTGCCCTCGTCCACGCAGCGGTTCAGCGCGTCCATCAGGGGGCCGACGGGCACGGCGGGGTCGTCCCGGTGCAGAAGGTAGATCTCCAGGTGATTCGTCTTGAGCTTCGCCAGCGAGTTGTGCACGTCGTGGAGTATGTCGAAGTCCGTGACGCGCTTCCGCCAGCGGTTGTGGTGCGCGCCCTTGGTGAGTATGACCACATGATCGCGCAGACCCCGGGCCTGGAGCCACTCGCCCAGGGGCTCCTCGCCGTAGTGGTCCGCGCAGTCGAAGCAGTTCACGCCCTCGGCGTACATGTCGTCCAGCAGCCGGAAGGCCGCGGCGAGGCGCGCGTCAAAATCGGGCGATTCGCCGTATACCGAGCGAAACGCCGCGAACATCGTCGGCATCGCGGTGCCGAAGACCAGGCGGGATATGGGCTTGTCCACGTATGGGATGTGTCCGTATTCCATGGTGTCCTCCGTTCTTTGGGTCGTGGTCGCCGTGCGGTCGGGAAGGGGGAGGAAGGCGGCTCCGGGGCGTCGTCGCGCCGCCAGCAATTATTATATTTGTATTAAGAATTGAGGGACCAAAATGCCCGTTCATGTAACTGTTGATACGCATATTATAGCACGGACGCGGCAAAATGACAAGCACAGCACCCAAAAAACCTGAAAATCAATCATATTTATGGTATATGACATGGTTTCAGGTAACAAATGTTCGATTAAAATAATTGATTAATGGCTTACAATATATTATATATTTCAATTTGTAAAACCGTTCGGCTTGACACACTTGTCCCTGGCATGGTATACTCCACTCAAACAGACTGCCGCATGGGCCGGGGGGATTTTCTTGCTAAAGGGTATGGGTATGACCGCGACACGGCCTTCTGACCTGAAGCGGAACAACAGAATACAGATCCTGGAGATGTTCAAATCCGGCATGGTGCTCTCCGTGGCGGACATCGCCGGGCGCATCGGCATCAGCCGACAGACGGTGATGAAGGCCATACAGTACTACCTGGAGAAGGGCATCATCGTCTCCGAGGGCAAGGCGAGCTCCGGCAGCATGGGCGGCAAGCGGGCGGAGCTGTTCTCCCTCCCGGCGGACAGGTGCCTTTTCAACATACTGATCAGCCCGTCGGAGCTGCTGGTTTCGCTGTTCAACTTCCGGGGCGAGACCATTGACGCCTGCACGCGGCCGGGGGTGGCCGGGCTCGGCGTCGACGAGATCGCCGCGGCGGCCTGGCAGGCGTGTGACGACATGATGAAGGCCCACGGCATCAGCTTGAAGCAGGTGTTCGGCGTGTGCGTGTCCAGCCCGGGCATCGTGGAGCGCGACAGCAACCGGCTCAGGTACAACTCGCTGTTCCCGAAGTGGGGCAAGGACATCCCCATCAACGAGAAGCTGGCCGCCTACTTCGGAGGGGACCTGCTCATCATGACGGAGAACGTGGGCAAGGTATGCGGCAGCGCGTTTTTGCACGAGACCGTCGGCACGGCGCGCCCGATCGCCACGGTGTTCTCCGGCTGGGGCGGCGTGGTGGCCTCCCAGATGGTGGCCGGCATGATACTGCACGGCAAGGATTCGCTCATCGGCGAGATCGGCCACATGATCCTGGCCCCGGAGGACGACGAGGTGTGCGGCTGCGGCAGCCGCGGCTGCTTCGAGCGGCAGGTGAGCGCGGACCGGCTCAAGAGCATGGTCGTGCGCATGGCCGGGGAGTACCCGGACAGCCCGCTGGTGAAGAGCGGCCTGGAATCCATCACCATACAGAGCGTGTTCGCGGCCTCCGCGGAGGGCGACAGCCTGGGCCGGACGCTCTCGGCCTGCACCGCCCGGTTCTTCGCCACCGCGCTTCGCAACCTGACGCTGATGTTCAACCCGGAGGAGGTCATCTTCCAGGGAGATTACGCCCACATCGACGAGCACTTCCGCGAGACGCTGTTTGACGAGCTCCGCGCCTTCCGCTATTACGGCGACGGCCAGCGCCCCTTCGAGCTCGTGGTGGACAAGCGCTCCATACTGGAGCTGACCACGCTGGGCGCCTACACGCTGCTGATCGACCGGCTTTTCAGCGACGAGATGATCTATATATAGGAAGACAAAGCGGACGCGCCGCGACGGGCGCGTCCGCTTTGCTTCGTCTGACGCATTGTTCACAGCAAAATAAACCTGCCCGGGGTGCTTGTAATTATCGGAGAAGTCATGTATAATAAACCTGTGGAGGGGGAATTGCGGTTCCTCTGAAGCGTGCTATGACGTCCCTACCTGATCGAGAAGGAGAGGATTCAAAATGATTCGAGTGATACTGGGTGACAAGGGCAGCGGCAAGACCAAGCGACTGATCGACATCACCAACGATGCCCTCAAGAGCGAGCACGGCAATATCATATTCATCGACGACGACAAGCGCTACATGTACGACCTGCGCCATGAGATCCGCTTCGTGGACGCCAGCGAGTATCCCGTGGCCTACAAGTGCCGCGCCAGCGAGTTCTTGGCCTTCCTGTGCGGCATGCTGTCCGCCGATTTCGACCTGAGCATGATCTGTGTGGACGCCTTTAAAAAGCTGGTCCGGACGCCCCTGGACGACCCCGAAATGGAAGAATTCTTTGAAAAGCTGGCCTTTATGAGCGAGGCCCATCACTGCTCCTTCGTACTGTCCATCAGCGCCTCCGCGGACGAGGTGCCCGAGTACGTCATCAGGTACGCCGAATGACCGATGCGCGCAAGGGTTAGACTGATCGCCGCCGCCATCGCGCTTTTGATTCTCGCGCTCGCGGCGCTCGCGCTGTTTCGCGGCCTGCCGGGACTGGCCCGCCGGACCGCCGCCGGATCGGCGTCCGAACCCGACCCCATGTTCGCCGAGCCCGCGGAGCAGGTCACCCGCCCGCCCCAGCCCGAGGAGACGCCCGTGGTGTCGGCGGACGAGGACCCCTCCCAAAACTGGGTGTACGAGACGCTCACCCCGGTGGAGAAAACCGCGGCGGAGCTGGCGGCGGAACCGTAAGCGCGACATCTATAAAATATCCCCGATTTGCATAAGGTAGATCGGGGGTGTTTTTATGCGCGAGCGGGCGGAATGGCGGGCGGCGCTGTCGGTGATGGCGGCCATCGCCGGGGTGGGGCTTTCCTCGGGGCGGGAGCTGGTGCTGTTCTTCGCCCAGACGAAGGGCGCGGCCTGGGCGGGGGTGTTGGCGGCCTGCGCCCTGTTCGGCGTGCTGACGGCCTTCGTCGCGGCCCGGAGCGACGCCTGCCGGGCGCGGGGCGGACTGGAGCGCGCCGCCGAGGCGCTCCGGCTGCTGTTCGCGGCGCTGGTGTCGGCGTTCATGCTCACCCGTCTGGGGGAGGTGGGCGCGCTGACGCTGCCCGTGCGCCACGGCTATCTGTTCGGCGCGGGCTTCGGGTTGCTCTCGGCGCTGATCATCGGGTGGACGGGTCCCGGCTGGCCGCTCGGCCTGGTGGTGACCCTCGGGCTCTCGGCCTTCTACATTGCGTCCGCGCTGGACGGACGCCCGGCGAAGCTCTACCTGCGCGGGGAGACGGAGTTCGCCCTGGCGGGGTCGATGGCTGCGGCGCTGTCCCTCTCGGCGGCCTACGCCGCCATGAACGCCGTCGCCGCCCGCTGGGGCCTGCGCGGGGTGCGGCCGGGGACGGTCGACCCGGTGGCGCTGGGCATTAAAGCTGCCGCGCTGATGGCCGCAGTGCTCGTCCCCGGGTGCGCCGCGCTGATGCGCGCCGGGGACACGGTGCTCATACAGCGCCTGCCCTGGGTGGTGCTGTCGGCCCGGTGGGGGATCGCCGGGTTCTGGCTGTGCGCGGGGCTTTCCGGGCTGTGCGCCGTGGCCACGCTGTCCGCCGCGCTGGGGCTTTTGACCGACCGCCTGCGCACCGAGAGGCGGGCGCTGGCGGTGTACATGCTCACCGGCGGCTTGGCGGTGTTCTGCATACTCTCTTTTGGCAGGTTTTGATGTTAAATTATACGGATTAACGGGGATTTCCGTTGACGAATGTGGCAAAATTCGCTATAATACATCTTGTGTCAATACGCTCAATAGCCCCGGGCCGTGACATGTCCGCAAGGTACTGACCACACCGTTGCGGGAGCATCGATCATATTGGAGGAATATCTCGTGAGCACTTATATGGCAAATCCCCAGAACGTCGAGCGTAAGTGGTACGTCGTCGACGCGGAGGGCATGGTTATGGGCCGCCTGGCTTCCCAGGTCGCGGCCATGCTGCGCGGCAAGCATAAGCCCACCTTCACCCCGAACTGTGATTGTGGCGACTATATCATCGTTGTCAATACCGATAAGCTGGTGCTGACCGGCAAGAAGCTGGACGACAAGGTTTATCGCTATCATACCGGCTATCCGGGCGGACTGAAGGAGATCAAGTACCGCAACCTGATGGCCCGCAAGAGCGACTTCGCCTTCCGCGAGGCCGTGCGCCGCATGCTGCCCAAGGGACCCCTGGGCTACGCGATGGCCAAGAAGCTGTTCGTGTACACCGGCGCCGAGCACAACCATCAGGCGCAGAAGCCCGAAGCGCTGAAGCTGTAATAGGGAGGAGGACGAAGAAATGAGTAATGTGAACTTTCATGCCGTTGGCAGAAGGAAGAAGGCGATCGCCCGCGTTCGTCTGATCCCCGGCGAGGGCAACATCATCATCAACAAGCGCAGCCTGGATGACTATTTCGGCTACGAGACCCTCAAGACCGTCGTGCGCCAGCCCCTGGTGCTCACCGATACCATGGGCAAGTGGGACGTGATCGTCAACTGCAAGGGCGGCGGATTCACCGGCCAGGCCGGCGCCATCCGTCATGGCATCGCCCGCGCGCTCGTCAAGGCTGACGAGGAGCTCAAGCCCGCTATCAAGCAGGCCGGCTACCTGACCCGCGACCCGCGCATGAAGGAGCGCAAGAAGTACGGCCTGAAGGCCGCCCGTCGCGCGCCCCAGTTCTCCAAGCGCTAAGGAAATCAAAACCCCCGATGGCTCAAGGCCTGTCGGGGGTTTTCTCTGTCCTGTTGACCGTTCAGACTGTCGCTCGCATCATACCTTGACGGCAATCTGTTCCCAGTCCTCGTTGGAGATACTCAAGGCGTCCTTCACCTGCTGATCGGAGAGGCCAAGCTTGGCTTTCAGGCTCCGAACGGACTCGATCATGTTGTTCAAACGCCCTTCCGCGCGCCCTCTCTCCAGCGCCTCATTGCGCATATCTTCCATGGCCTTGCACATTTCGCTAACCCCCTTCGGATTCTCCTTAAAATATCGTGATCTTTCCGCCAGTATGTCGAAGTGCATATCGTCAGGATCGCTGCACAGGAAATCGTGCATCAGCCTGCCGAGATCATCCTCTCCCTTATACTGACCGTTCATGTAGAGGATATGTGCCCGATCGGTAAAAGAAACCTTTATCTCATCTCCGCGTGAACATATACAGGAACGCGGCGACCAGCAGGGCGGCGGCGGCGCAGAGGGCGGGGGTGGGGGAGAGGAACGTTCCGGCGACGAGGCAGAGCGCCCCGCACAGGCAGGCAGCGGGCATGGTCTTGAGGTGGATGATGCCCCAGGCGTGAACGCTCTGCAGGGCGGCGGCGGTGCGTATGCCCCAGACGCTCTTATAGGGGATGCGGGGCAGCGCGCGCCCGTAGATCCACAGCACGATCCCGGCGGCCATGGCCGCGGTGTGCAGGCGGACCTGCGGGTCGAAGGTGGCGTTTTCCCGCTGGCAGGAGAGCACGGCGAGCGTGGCGACGAAGTCCAGTATAAACAGCACCGGCGCGGCGAGGGCCTCCAGCGTCCTGCGGTGCAGGCCGCGGTCCGCGCCCTCGGCGAGGTCCATGCCATAGGCGCGCAGCCACGCGCGGTCCAGCAGCACGTCCGCGGCAAGCAGCGCGAGCGGCCACAGCATGATGGCGTGCCGGGGCACTGCGGGGCCGCCGGGCCAGAGGCGGGCAAAGTCGCCCACGCCGGGATAGCCCAGGCACACCGCGCACGCGCCCAGGTACTGGCAGGCGATGTAGAGCGCGTGGATCGGCAGGGTCAAGCGCCTGCGGGACCGGTTTTCCATAAGTCGCCTCCGTAACAGCGAAATCTCACAGACCATTATAGATGGAAACGGCGGCGCTGTCAATGATGTTAAAACACGGACAAAAACTCGTCATTTTGTTCAATAAACCGGTTGCCTTTAGGGTTTATATGTGGTAAAATAGATATAAATGGCAAAGCCTGATTGGCGTTTGTCAAAAAATGAGGAGGAATCACCATGAAGAAACTGCTTGCCCTGATGCTCGTCGCCATGCTGACGCTCTGCTGCTTCAGCGCTCTGGCCGAGGACGCCTTTGCCGATAAAGGCAACTTTACCATGATCGTCGGCCACGCCCAGCCCGAGGGCAACCCCCGCTGGGTCTCTCTGGAGAAGTTCGCCGAGGACGTGGCGGAGCGCACCAACGGCCACGTGACCGTGCAGGTCTACGGCAACGGCCAGCTGGGCACCGAGAAGGAGATGCTGGAGCAGGTCGTGCAGGGCGTGACCCAGGGCATGCGCGGCGGCCAGTTTGACTTCAGCCCCCGCCTTCTGATGTTCACACTGCCCTTCCTGACCAACACCCGCGCCCAGGTCACCGCGCTTCTGCAGTCCGACCTGGCCAAGAAGGTGTGCGCCGAGGCCGAGGAGACCACCGGCACCGTGATCATCAACCTGTGCGACGCCGGCGGCTATCGCCAATTCTCCAACAACGTGCATCCCATCACCAAGCCCGCGGATCTTGAGGGCCTCAAGATGCGCACCAACGGCATGAAGACCATCGACATGACCTTCATCGCCCTGGGCGCCACCACCACCACGATCCCCTACGCCGATCTGTACATGGGCCTCAAGACCGGCGTCGCCGACGGCCAGGAGAACCCCTGGGTCAACGTCGAGGGCATGAAGTTCTACGAGGTGCAGAAGTACTTCACCGAGGTGAACTACCAGTTCCATCCCGACCCCTTCTATGTGAACGCCCAGTGGTGGAACAGCCTGCCCGAGGAGTTCCAGACCATCATCTCCGAGTGCGCCACCGAGATGGGCGAGTACAACGACCAGCTGATCGACCAGAACAGCAACGCCGCCAAGCAGACCATCATCGACTCCGGCGCCGAGGTCTATGAGCCCTCCGCCGACGAGCTCGCCGCCTTCCAGGAGGCCTGCCAGGGCGTGTACCAGCAGTGCGTGGACGAGGGCATCTGCACCCAGGGCCCTTGACTTGCCGCCAGCAAGCCTGCGGACCTCCGCCTTGCCATGACAAAAAATCCCCTCGCAGTCTGTCTAACTTTTAGACTGAAATTAGTATGAGAATACCATCTTTTGAAAGGATAGTGATGTCTGATGAGCGACACCGGCAAGCCGAGGAAGTCCGTTGGCGAGTGGATCATCAGCATATATACCGGCATCGGCGCGGTGGCGATGGGGCTTCTGGCGGTGATGGTGATCTTCACGGTCATCTGCCGCTACTGCTTCTCGCTGAGCTGGAAGCAGGTGTCGGAGTTCAACGTGACGCTGTTCGCCTTCACCACCTTCTGGGGGCTGGGCCTCAATGTGCTCAAGGACGAGCACGTGGCCATCAACATGCTCTACGACGTGCTGCCCCCCGCCGTGAAGCGGGCGGTGCGCTGCCTGATCCTCGTCATCATGCTGGCGGTGGACTGCGTGTTCACGCGCTTTGCCTGGGAGTACACCCAGAAGATGGGCATGCAGATCAGCCAGGGCATGGAGATCCCCATGCGCTACATGTACGGCATCATGCCCGTGTGCGGCGCGCTGGCCGCGGTGTGCATCGTGGCAAAGCTGATACTGGCGCTGCGCGCGCCGCGCAGCGCCTACGAGGCAAAGGAGGGTGACGCCAAGTGATCATCATCTTCCTGCTGCTGGGCCTGGTGGTGTTCGCCGCCATCGGCGTGCCGCTGGCCTTCGCCATCGGCGCGTCCTGCATCAGCTACATGTCCGTGAGCACCCCGATGTTCCTGTCCATGATCCCCCAGCGCGTGTGGAACGGCGTGTACAGCGAGCTGATGATCGCCATGCCGCTGTTCATGCTGGCGGGCGAGCTGATGAACGTGGGCGGCATCACCAACCGCATCATCAATTTCTGCATGGCGATACTCAAGCCCATCCGCGGCGGCCTGGGCGAGGTGAACATCGTCGCCTCGATGATCTTCGGCGGCATCTCCGGCTCCTCCGTGGCCGACACCTCCGCGCTGGGCTCCATACTGATCCCCGCGATGCAGAAGGAGGGCTACCCCGCCGACGCCTCCGCGGGCATCACGGTGGCCTCCTCCACCATGGGCATGATCATACCGCCCTCCACCCCGATGGTGGTGTACTCCATGGTCTCCGGCGGCTCCGTGGGCGCGCTGTTCATGGCCGGCGCGGTGCCGGGCATACTGATCGGCCTGACCCAGCTGGTGCTGGTCTACATCATCAGCGCCCGAAAGGGCTGGCACCCCGCCCGCGAGAAGTTCGACCCCAAACAGTTCTGGAAGGCCGTGCTGGCGGGCATTCCCGCGCTATTGATGCCGCTGTTCATCATCGTGTGCGTGTCCGGCGGCGTGTGCACGGCGTCCGAGAGCGCCGGCGTGGCGGTGCTGTACTCGGTGCTCGTGGGCTTCTTCATCTACCGCGAACTCAAGTGGGCGGACATCTGGACGGCGCTCAAAAAGACGCTGATCTCCTCGTCCTCCATCATGATCATCATCGGCTTTACGCAGATATTCACCTGGATGCTGACCATGGGCAACGTGCCGCAGATCGTGGCCAACTTCTTCCTGTCGCTGAACATGCCCTACTGGGGCGTGGCCGTGGTGTTCGACATACTGATACTCATCATCGGCACGTTCATCGACGTTTCCCCGGCGATCCTGCTGCTCACGCCCATCATGCTGCCGGTGATGAACAGCTACGGCTTCTCGACCCTCCAGTTCGGCGCGATGATGATCACCGGCCTCGCCATCGGCCTGGTGACCCCGCCGGTGGGCATGTGCCTGAACGCCTGCAACAAGATCAACCGCATGCCGATCATCGACATCTTCAAGGGCGCGCTGCCCTATGTGATCTGCAACGTGATCGTGCTGATCTGCATCAGCGTCTTCCCCGGCCTGACCACCGCGCTGCCCATCGCCATGGGCTATACGCCGTGATCCTTTATAAACCAAATGCCGCGGAGCGACCCTCCGCGGCATTTGTTTGCATGTACAATGATTAGCGAACCGGCGAGCAGAGCGAGCGGTTGCGCGGGTCGGGGACATCCAACGGATGGCCCCGACAATCATTATGAAAAAAGCCCGAAAACCACGGTTTTCGGACGTTTCACAGTGCCCCATCGGGGATTCGAACCCCGGACACCCTGATTAAAAGTCAGGTGCTCTACCGACTGAGCTAATGGAGCGCGTTGGCTGGGGCGGCAGGGGTCGAACCTGCGAATGCGGGAGTCAAAGTCCCGTGCCTTACCGCTTGGCTACGCCCCAATAAAAAAAGGCCGCCGATCCTAAAAAATGGGGTGAGTAGTGGGGCTCGAACCCACGACCTCCAGGGCCACAACCTGGCACTCTAACCAACTGAGCTATACCCACCATAACTGGCGCGCCAGAAGGGACTCGAACCCCTGACCCACGGCTTAGAAGGCCGTTGCTCTATCCAACTGAGCTACTGGCGCAGTCTGAGACGTCTGGGAGAACAGTTCCCGCCGACAGTAAGTAATTATAGCATCTTTTGATGATTTTGTCTATATCCGCCGGTCAAATAAACCAACATTTTACCTTGTGATGCTATAATGGGTTATCGTCGGATTATCGTCGAAAGGGGGGCTTGCGATGGCCGGAAGGATCGCCGCTGTGATGCTGGCGCTTATGCTCATGACGGGCGTGCAGGCCCAGGGCCTCTACGCCGTGCAGGCGGCGGGCGTGGCCGCGCTGGTGGACCGTGACGGCGCGGAGATACTCTGCGACCGTGCGGCGGACAGCCTGTTCGCCGTCAGCGCCGACGCCCTCTACGCCGTGGGGACCGCGGGCAGCTACGGCCTGTTCGACGCCATCGGGAATCCCGTGAACGCCGAGCGCTACGACATGCTTCAGGCCGTGGGGGATGCGGTGCTGTACCGGCAGAACGGCCTCTACGGCGCGATGGATTTTGGTGGCAGGGCGCTCATAGCGCCGGAGTGGGCCCAGCTCACCTACGCGGGCGACGGGACCTTCCTGGCGCTGGCGGGGGACCTCTACGACGACCTGCCGGACGAGATGATCTGCCTCACCCCCGACGGCGCGCGCCTCGCCACCGGCAGCTTCACGGCCAACGGCCTGAGCGCATTTCACGACGGCCGCATGCCCTTCATGCTCTCGGACGGCCAGTACGGCTACGTGGACGCGCGCGCTCGGCAGGTCATCCCCCCGCAGTGGCGCTACGCGGGCCCGTTTTCGGAGGGGCTCGCCATCGTTTCCGACGGCGTCGACATGGGGCTCATCGACCCGGAGGGCAAGATCGTCGTGCCGCCGAGCTATACGTGGATGCGGCGGGGCGAGGGCATCGTCGTCGGCCTGGACGCGGAGGGCCGGGTGGACGTCTATGCCGCCGACGGCTCCGAAATGCGCTTTACATCGCCGCAGAGGGCCGACGCCGTTGAGGTCTGCGGTTCTTACACAGCGATACGCTCCGGGGATACGACGTATCTCTATGACGCCGGGGGGACCTGCGTTAAAGAGGCCCCCGCCGGGACGCTGTTCGCCCCGGGACTGGACGGCCAGGTGATCGTGTCGGAGGGGGAATGGGGCGAGGCGTGCCAGCATGTGATGAACCCCGACGGCAGCGCCACCACGGGTGCGTATCAATACCTGCTCCCGCTGTGCGGCGGGCGCTACGCCTTCATGACCTTTGATCAAAAGCCGTCCGAGTACGCCCTCTCCCGGACGGACTGGGACTATGAGAACGCCCGCTGGGGCGTGATCGCCGCGGACGGGCGCGGGATACTGAGCGCGGAGTACGTCGAAATACTGGGGGCGGGGGACGACCGGATGGTGCTGGTGCGCGAGGACGCGGTGATCTTCGCCGATCTGGAGGGCAACGCCCTGCGGACGTGGCCCGTCACCGAAACAGCAGGGTCCAGTTCCGAAGCAGGCGCTTGAAGGCCTGACGGATGTCGGGCTTTTCCACGGTGTCGACGGCGACGAGATCGCACTGGGCGATCACGACGCCGTCGCTTTTGATGGCGGCGGTGCCGAGGATGTCCCCGGCGCGCACCGGGGCCTCGGCCTGGTCGGGCAGGGTGATCGTCACGTCCACCGGCGCGCCGATGCGCACCGCGCCGGACAGCCCCTCCGCCGCGGCCACGTCAACCGTCCGCTTCGCGCCGTTGAGCACCGGCAGCGCCCGCACCACCTCGCCGGGGGCGTAGGCCTGCTCCTGCCGGAAGTTGTCGAAGCCGTAGTCCAGCATGGCTTCGGCGGTGTCGAACCAGGTGGGACAGTTGAGCAGCGCGCCGATCAGTTCCAGCCCGTCCCGCTTCGCCGAGAACACCAGGCAGCGCCCCGCCTTGCCCGTATAGCCGGTCTTGCCGCCGGTGGCGCCCTCGTAGGTGGTCAATAGCCGGTTCTTGTTCTCCAGCACCCGGCTGTACTCGTTGCCCACCCAGGGGATCACCTTGCGCTTCGTACCGGTGATGGTGCGGAAGGTCTCGTTCTTCATGGCCTCCCGCATGATGCGCGCCAGCCCCAGCGCCGAGGTTTTGTGGCCGTCGGCGTCCAGGCCGTGGGGGTTGACGAAGTGGGCGTCGGCGTTCAGCGCGGCGGCCCGGGCGTTCATCATGTCGGCGAATGCGGGCACGCTGCCCGCGATGTGCTCCGCCACCGCCACCGCGGCGTCGTTGCCGCTTCTGAGCATCAGGCCGTAGAGCATGTGCTCCATGGACAGCTTTTCGCCCTCGGACAGGTACAGCGACGTGCCCGTCACCCCGGCGGCGTTTTTGCCCGCGGTGACGGTCTCGTCCAGCGCCGCGTTCTCCAGCGCCAGCAGCGTGGTCATCACCTTGGTGGTGGAGGCCATGGGATACTGGGCGTCGGCGTTCTGACTGAACAGCACCCGCCCGCTGGCGGCGTCGATCAGCACCGCGCCCTTCGCGGCCACCGTCAGCGCCTCCGAGGCCGACGCCCCCGGCATCATCAGCATCAGTATCAGTAATAACGCAATTCGCCTCATACCCGCCTCCGCATTGCGATTGATCTGACGTAATTGTAAGCAGCGCGGACGCGAAACATGACAAGGCGGGCCGAATCCCAAAAGGGATTCAGCCCGCCTTGTCATTGATCAATCCTCCGCCTCCACCTCTCCGCTCAGCGCCGCCACGCAGCCCGCGCGGAAGCCGGAGGCCAGTATGGCGAAATCCAGCGCGGCATCGAGGGGATCGGCGTCATCGACGCGCAGCGAGTGGATCACCTCGCTGAACCGCCGGCAGAAGGCGGCGTAGAGCGCCTCCACCGTCTGGCCCTCCCGCAGGGCCAGCATCGCGCGGATCTCCTCCATGGCGGACACCTGCTTTAAGGCCACGATCATGATCAGCAGCGCGATCTGCTCCCGGCTGTACTTCTTGCCCGCCGGGCGGGGGATCAGGCGGCTCTTGACGTAGTTGTTGATCATGGCGGGGGACAGGTATTTCTTCATGTCCGCGCCGTAGAGGGGCTGGTAGATGCGCCCGATGAAGGTGATGACCTGGTCCATGTACAGCCCGAGGTCCGGGATCTGCTCCCAGGGCACGGGCGCAAAGGCGTTGATTTCCTGAAATCCGGGGGCCACGGCTCCCATCTCCCTTCTATCTGTCCGGCTCGATCTTCAAGGGTTCCACCGACAGCGTGCGCTGGTGGGTGTAGATCACGAACCCCGGCTTCGCGCCGCCGGGCTTTTTGACGTAGCGCCTCAGGGTGTAGTCCACCGGAACCCGGGAGGACGCGCCGCCCTTCGAGTACGCTGCCGCCAGCCGTGCGGCCCAGCCGATGGTGGCGTCGTCCGGGTTCGGATCGACGATGATCACGTGGGAGCCGGGCATGTCCTTGGCGTGCAGCCACACCTCGTCGGGCTGGGCGGTGAAGGTCAGCTTGTCGTTTTGCAGGTTGTTCTTGCCCACCAGCACCACGCGGCCCGAGGGGGCGGTGAACTTCATGGGCTTCGAGGGCGGCAGCTGCTTCATCTGGCGGCGGCTCCGGTTGGGCTTCACGTAGCCGAACTTCTCCAGCTCCTGCCGAAGCTCATAAAGCTCCGATTCCTCCCGGCACTTGGACAGGTTGTCCATCTGCCCCTCCAGGTAGTTGAGCTCCGCGGAGGTCTTCTCGATCTGCTCCGCCGCCAGCGTCTTGGCGTTTCGGGCCTTCTGGTAGAGCTTGAAGTACTTCTGGGCGTTCTGGCCGGGAGAGAGCTTCTCGTCCAGCTCGACGGTCAGCTGCGGCATGTCCGGCTCGTAATAATTCGGAAGGTCCACGGACTTCATGCCCTTCTGCGCCAGGTGCAGGTTGGCGGTCAGCAGCTCGCCCTTTAAGCGGTACTCCTCCATGCGCTCGCTGCCCAGCAGCGCCTCCCGCTGCAGCGCCAGCTTGCGCTCCAGTCGCTCGATGTTCTTCTTGAGGGTGCGGTGGATGGCGGCGCTCTTTTGCTGGATGCGCTCGTTCATGTCCCGCGTGCGGTAGAAGGCGTCCGCCGCCTCGGAGATGGTGGGGTAGCGCTCCGCGCGCAGGTGGGCGCGGCTTCGGTACTCGAAGGCCACGATGTCCAGCGGCGCGCCGTCGTCGTCCAGCAGCACCGCCGGGGCGACGTGCCCGGGGATGGCCCTGAGGTTGTCGGCGATGCTTTGACAGCAGGCGCGCAGATCGATCTCGTCCGAGTGCGCCTCCTCGCTGCCCGCGGCGCGGAAGGCCAGCTCCCGCGCGGTCTGGGTGGACATGCCGCTGACGGTCTGCGCGATCAGTTTGTGCAGCCTGCCGTTCATGCCCGCCATGGCGTCGTAGAGGGCGTCGGCGGTCACAGAATCGTAGTTCAGCTTGCCGTGGGCGGGGGGCAGCTCGTAGCGAAGCCCCGGCAGCACCTCGCGCACCGACGAGATCTGGTCGTTGACCCGGCGGGCGCTGTCGATGATCCTGCCGCCCTCGTCCACGAAGATCAGGTTGGAATGCTTGCCCATGAACTCGCAGATCAGTTTCTTGCGGGCGGGGTCGCCCAGCTCGTCGCGGTGCTCGATCTCGATTTCGAGGATGCGGTCGGCAAGAACCTGCCGAATCGACGCCACCCGGCCCCCGACGATGTGCTTGCGCATCAGCATGCAAAGCGCCGGCGGCTCCAGCGGGTTGTTCTTCTTGACGCGGGTCAGGTGCGCCCGGGCGCAGTTGGCGGTGGCGGACAACAAGAGCTGGCGGTTCTCGCCGTCGCTTCGGACGGTCAGTATGATCTCGTCCCGCTCCGGCTGTACCACCTTCGCGATGCGTCCCCCGACCAGCGCGCCGTTCAGCTCCCGGGCGATCAGGCCCAGCGTCAGTCCGTCCATGGGCATGGCTCAACATCCTCCGATTTCACAGATATCAACATTATAGCGCATGTTGATGGATTGCGCAACCGCAATATCTGTGATAAAATAGCAGTAAACACGGCTTGGCAAATCGCGCATACCTTCCGGTGCAGCGGAATAGATTGAATCGAAACGCATGTCACAAGGAGGGTTCCGGATGAATATCTCACAGAATCAGCGCAAGGTCTACTATCTGGCGCTGGCGCTCATCCTGGTCGCCATCGCGCTGGTCAGCACGTGGTCGCTGTGGTTGAAGCCGGCGGATTCGACTTCCCTGGCCGCGCCCACGCCCACCGCCGCGGCGCAGGTCACCCCGGCCACGGGGGCGACGGTCGCCCCGGGGGCGACGCCGACCGTCGGGGCCACGACGGAGGCCACCGCCGCGCCCGCGCAGGCGGCGAAGAAGACCTCGACCATCGTCTACTATCAGGACAACTACGGCTATCTGGTGCCGGTGATGTGCTCGGTGCCGCTGGCGGACGGCATCGCCAAGGCCACGCTGTCGATGATGGTGCAGTCGCCGGACAACGACATGCAGGCCGCGCGGCTGGGGCTTCGCACGGTGCTGCCTGAGAACACCTCCATCGACCTGGACATCTCCGGCGGGCTGGCGCGCATCGACCTGGGCCGCGAGGTGCTGGACATGGCCGACGCCGCCGCGGAGAGCAACATGATCGACGCCGTCGTGCAGACGCTGACCGAGTTCGACACCGTGGACCGGGTGGAATTTTTGATCGGCGGGCAGAAGCGGGAGAAGCTGACCCATGGCACCGACGTGTCTAAGACCTTCACCCGGGGCGACATCAACGTGGAGTCCATGGAGCCCACCATGAGCGTGACCGACGCCAACCCCGTGATGCTGTACTTCCCGGCGGATTCCGGGGCGGTGATCGTGCCCGTGACCCGCATGGTGGAGGGCAAGTCCGACATCAACACCGCCGTGCTGGAGCTGGCCAAGGGTCCCACCGGGGACGAGATGCTGGAGAGCGTGGTCCCGGCGGGCTGCGGGCTCATCGACGTGAAGGTGGAGGACGGCGTGGCGAAGCTCAACTTCACCGGGGAGTTTGTAAACCTCGTGCAGAACTCCGACGGCGGCCGGCTGGCGCTCAAGGCGCTGGTGCTGACCTGCACGCAGTTCGACGGCGTGAAGTCGGTGGAATTGTATGTGGACGGCCAGCCCTACGACGCCGCCCAGGGCGAGCTGGGCGTGCCGAGCTTCATGAACATCGCCGACTCGATCTACTACGAGGCCATACAGACCCAGTCGAACGCGATATTTGAGATTGATTGACGATCCCCAAAGCAATACGGAAGGAATGATACCCCATGGATACGATCGAGAGGGCTTGCGACGCGCTGCGCATGGTGCGCATCGTGCCGGACTATACGGAGATGGCGGCGGGGTCGGCGCTGATCTCATGCGGCAGAACCCGCGTGCGCAAGCCGCGGGACGGCGTCAAGAAGGACGGCCGCAGCGTGGAGATCCAGCGGCTCATCGGGCGCTCCCTGCGCGCGGCGTGCGACCTCACGCGGCTCGGGGAGCGCACGGTCTACATCGACTGCGACGTCATACAGGCCGACGGCGGCACCCGCACCGCCTCCATCACCGGCGCGTTCGTCGCGCTGTGCATCGCCGTGGACAGGCTCATGCAGGAGGGCAGGCTGGTCGATTCGCCCATCATACGGCAGGTGGCGGCGGTGTCCGCCGGGGTGATCGACGACGTGTGCACGCTCGATCTGGAGTACGCGCAGGACAGCCACGCCCAGGTGGACATGAACATCGTCATGACCCGCGACGGCAAGGGCGAACTGGGCTTCGTGGAGGTGCAGGGCACCGGCGAGGGCCGCTGCTACACCCGCGGGGAGCTGGATAAGCTGCTCTCTCTGGGCGAAAAGGGCTGCCTGGAGCTCATGGAGGCCCAGCGGACGGCGCTGGGCGAGCGGGCGCAGGTGATATGCCAGAAGCCCCGGCTGGTGATCGCCAGCAACAACTTCGGCAAGCTCCGGGAGTTCAGGCAGATACTGGGGGACCGCTTCGACGTGGTCTCCATGCGGGAGACGGGCATCGAGATCGACGTGGAGGAGAACGGCGAGACCTTCGAGGCGAACGCCCTCATCAAGGCCCACGCGCTGATGGACCTCTGCCACTGCGCCACGCTGGCGGACGATTCCGGGCTGTGCGTGGACCAGCTGGACGGCCGTCCCGGCGTGCACTCCGCGCGCTACTGCGGCGTCCACGGCGACGACGAGGCCAACAACCAGCTGCTGTTGAAGGAGCTGGCCGACAAGCCGAAGCCCCACAGGGCCCACTACGGCGCGGCGCTGGCGCTGTGCCGGCCCGGGCATGAGGACATCGTGGTCTACGGGCGGTGCGACGGACAGATCATCGACGAATACCGCGGCGACGGCGGCTTCGGCTACGACCCGCTGTTTTTGTCCGACGATCTGGGCGTCACCTTCGCCGAGGCGTCGCCCGAGGCCAAGAACGGCGTGTCCCACCGCGCCCGCGCCGCGCGGATGGTGCTCGAGAGGCTGGAGGCCGAAAATGGTTAGGCTGGGCGTCATCTCCGACACCCACCAGAGCAGGTTCTGGACGGAGCGCTTCCTGGACGTCGCCAACCGGGAGAAGTTCGACGCGGTATTCCACCTGGGCGACGGCGAGAGCGAGGCGCGCTGGCTGTCCCGGCGGCTGAAGATGCCGCTCCAGTTCGTGGCGGGCAACTGCGACATGTTCTCCAAGGTGGGCCGGGAGGTGTTCGCAAGCTACGAGGGGCACCGCATACTGGCCTGCCACGGGCACCTGCACGACGTGAAGTGGGGGCTCGATCAGCTCTCCTATTACGCTGAGGAGCACGGCGCGGACATCGCGCTCTACGGCCACACCCACGAGGCCGCCGCGGAATACGTGGGCAAGGTGCTGATGCTCAACCCCGGCGCGCTGATGCGCGGGCGCTACGCGGTGCTCACGCTGGACGGGACGCGCGTCATCCCCGCATTACTGGAATTGTAGGAGGAGGTACGGATGATCCGGCATATCGTGATGTTCAAGATCAAGGATGAATTCAAGGATGAGATTCCCCAGCTCGTGAAGAATTTCTACGGCATGAAGGGCAAAATCGAGGGCATGGTGGACCTGGAGGCCGGCGCGGACGTGCTGCACAGCGAGCGCAGCTACGACCTGGCGCTGATCACGCTGTTTGAGACGCGCGAGGCCTTCGACGCCTACCAGACCCACCCGGTCCACCTGCCCGTCAAGAAGCGCATGCACGAGGTGCGCAGCGGCTCGGTGGCCTGCGACTTTGAGGTCTGATTCGGAGGATATACGATGGAACGCAAGGCATTTATCATCCGCGCGGCGAACAGCGCGGCGCTCAGGGATTGCGCCGATGCACTTCGGACACTGGCGCGCGAAGAAGGGCTTGACAACTTCTCGGTCTGGGGGATCGAGGACCTGCTGCTGTGCTACGGCGAGGACGCCGGGGACGGCGCGGCAAAGGTGTGCGACGCCATACTGTCGAAGATTCCCGGCGCGGAACTTCTGGCCGCGCCGGGGAGCATGCGGCTCATGTACCACGACATCGGCATCGTGCGGGAGGACAAATCCCTCATCCGCCACCGGGTGTTCTGCACACATCTCAAACCCGGCTGCGAAGAGGAGTACAAGCGCCGCCACGACGCGCTGATCGCCGAGCGGGGGGACGCCGTCTCCGAGGGCCCGGACAGCAACTTCACCATCTGGTACGGCGCGGGCTACATCTTCGGCTACTGCGAGAAGGTCCGGTCCTTCGACCATGAGCCCACCGAGGCGGAGAAGGCCGCCGACATCGCGTGGGAGACCCGCCAGCTGGAGATCATGGACTGGCTCACGGACGACGTGGACTGGATCACCGGGCAGAAACACCCGCACATAGAGAGGATCGTATGACCCAAAAAACGCGGCGCGAACCCTTGCGGATTCGCGCCGCGCATTTGTAGGAATCAATCCATCAATCCCGCCACGTTTTCCGCGCGGTAGCCGAGCTCCTCGCGGAGGGCGTCGCGGTCGGGCAGGGAGGACATCAGCACCTTGGTGTTGCCCTCGATCACCGCGCCCTCGAGCGCCGCGGGCACGATCACCGTGCTGAACGGGGCGAGCGTCATCTGCTCCTCACCCCAGTGAAGCGCGCACTCGCCCAGGGGGGTCAACAGCAGCATCCTGCCGGAGGGCAGGGGCATCTTGCCGGACAGGTTGAGGCGGCAGAACTCGAAGTGGGTGTTTGAGATGTAATAGGTCACGCTGCCGCCCTTACGAAGCACCGTGGTGCCCTCGTTCTTGAAAAGCGCCAGGTCGGGGTCGGTGACGGCCAACGCCTGCTCGGGGTGCCGCTCGCGGGGCTTTCCGTCCTTGTCGGTGCGGTCCCAGTCGTAGAGGCGGTAGGTGATGTCGCAGGCGTCCTGCAATTCGTAGCACTGTATCTCCGAGCCCAGGGCGTGCACCATGCCGGCGGGGATGTAGTACACGTCGCCGGGCTGCACGTTCACCCAGCGCAGGTGTTCGCCGACGGCATCGCTGTCCAGTATCGACTTCAGGCTCTCGCCGTCGGTCTCGAGGCCGTAGACCATCTTCGCGCCGGGCTCGGCGTTCAGTATCACCAGACCCTCGTTTTTGCCCCGCGCGCCGCCGTGTGCGCGGGCGTAGTCGTCGTCGGGATGCACGTGCACGGACGAGGGCTCCTGGGCGTCCAACAGCTTGAGCACCAGCGGGAAGCCGCCCTGGATGGGTCCGGTCAGTTGATCGCCCCACAGCTCCACCATGCGGGTCAGGGATTTGCCTGCGTGGGCCCCGTTGGCGACCATGCTCTCGAGCCCCTCCAGCGTGGAGACCTCGAGGCTTTCTCCGGTGTTGTCCGGGGCGTCCTTCATGAAGACGTCGCGAAGCATGTGTCCGCCCCAGGGGGTCGCCTTGCCGTAGCGGAAGGCGGGCGCCATCAGCAGTGGGTAGAGGTTCATGAATTATCTCCTCCTTCTTGCAAATGCCCGTGGTGTCGGGTATACTGTTCATATACAATTTACCATTTTGTTGCGAAACTGTCAAGGGAGAGGGGCGGAAAACTTGCCGCAAATTCACGTGGTCAGCGCTCGGGCGCTGGCGGAATACGCCATGGAGAAGGGCGACCTGATCCCCGGCGGCGCGTCCTACGCCCGGATGCGCGAGGGCGTGCGGGGCCATCAGGCGCTGCAGGAGCTGCTGCCCGTCAACTGGCAGGCGGAGGCGCCCGTCAGCCGGGACATCGAGGCGGACGGCCACGTCCTTCGCGTGCAGGGACGGGCGGACGCGGCGTATGTCGGTCCCGATCTGGTGTGCGTTAAAGAGATCAAGACCACCGGGCGAAACCCCGACGCCATTATGAAGTACGACTATCCCGTCCACTGGGCCCAGGCGGAGATCTACGCGGCGATGCTGTGTTTAAACCACGGCGTGGACCGCGCCGAGGTCTATCTGACCTACGCCCGGCTGGACGGCAGGATGCGGGAGTACCGCGAGGAGTACGATATTGCCACGCTCGACAGGCTGCTGACGGGCTACGCGCGGCTCTACCTGGGCTGGATCACGGCGGTGGACGACTGGAAGGAGAAGCGCCAGGCGACGCTTGAGCGCTTCGGCTTTCCCTACGACGGCTACCGGGACGGCCAGCGCGAGATGGCCGTGGCCACGTTCCGCGCCATGAAGCGGGGCGCGAACGCGCTGATCGAGGCCCCCACGGGCATCGGCAAGACAGCGGCGTCGCTGTACGGGGCGCTCAAGGCGCTGGGGAAGGGGTACGTCACGGCGATATTCTACCTGACCGCCCGCACCACCGGCCGCCGCGCCGCCGAGGACGCGCTGGACCGTATGCGCGAACAGGGGCTGGCGATACGCTCCGTGACCGTCACCGCCAAGGAGAAGTGCTGCCTTCTGGACAGCATGGACTGCATGGGCTGCCCCCACGCCATGGGCTACTACGACCGGCGCAGGGACGCCCTCAGGGCCGCGGTGGGCATGCAGAGGCTGGACGCGGAGGCCATCCGCGCGCTGGCGGAGGACTACGGCCTGTGCCCGTTCGAGCTGTCGCTGGACATCTCCGAGACGGCGGACGTCATCATCTGCGACTACAACTACGCCTTCGACCCCCGGGTGCGCATCAAGCGGTACTTCGATACCCGGTCGAAGGCCGGGCTCTTGGTGGACGAGGCGCACAACCTCCCGGACCGGGCGCGGGAGATGCTGTCGGCGAGCCTGTCCGGGCGGCGGCTGTATGAGCTGAGGAAGCGCGTCATGGCCTTCGAGGGGAAGGAGAGCCCCATGGTGCGGCTGATGACCGAGCTTTTAAAGGCGCTCCGATGCGACGCCGACCAGGAGCCGGAGGCGCTTTCCGGGATGCCGGAGGACATCGTCGAGGCGGCGCGGCGGTTTGCCGAGGCGGCGGGGGAGCTGAACAGCCCCGAGCCGGACGTGCGGGAGTTCGTGTTCGACGCCCAGTGGTTCGTGAACGTGTCCCGGCGCTTCGACCCCGAGTGCTACCGGGCCATGCTGCTGCCCCGGGACCGCTGGCTGCTGGTGCGGCTGTGGTGCTTCGACCCGTCGAAGCACATGCGCCGGGCGCTTGCGCGGGTGGGCGGCGCGGCGCTGTTCTCCGCCACCCTCGCGCCGATGGACTTCTACGCCGCCCAGCTGGGCGCGGACGGCGAGGCGGATGAGGCGCTCCGGCTGGAGTCGCCCTTTCCCCGGGAAAACCTGAGGGTGCTCCGGCTGCCGGTGCCGGTGTCGCTTCGGGACCGGGAGCGCACCAGGCACACCGTGGCACAGGTGATCCACGCCATGGCCGAGGCCAAGCCCGGCAACTACATCGCCTGCTTTCCCTCCTACGCCTACATGACGCTGGTGTTCACGCACTACCGCATGATGTGGCCCTATGAGGATGCCGTCTGCCAGGAGGCCCACATGACCGAGCCCCAGCGCATGGCCTTCATCGAGCGCTTCAAGCCCGCGCCGACGCGGAGCCTGGTGGGGTTCATCGTGCTGGGCGGGGTGTTCGCCGAGGGCGTCGACCTGCCGGAGGACCGGCTGTCCGGCGCGGCCATCGTGTCCACGGGCATGCCGCAGCTGAGCTTCGAGCGGGAGACCCTGCGCGCGCTCATGGACGACGCCGACGACGGCGGCATGGACGCGGCCTACACCTACCCCGGACTGCGGCGCGTGCTGCAGGCCGCGGGGCGGGTGATCCGCACCGAGACCGACCGCGGCGTGGTGATCCTGATGGACATGCGCTACCGGCAGGAGAAGTTGAGGGAGCTCATGCCGCCCCACTGGGACGTGACCGACGTCGGAAAGCTGAGCGGCCTGAAGCGGGAGCTTGCGGCGTTCTGGGAGGGCTGAGGTTTTGCGCGGGGGTCTTGAAATTTGACGAAAATATGTTATAATATAGGCTATACTATAATACGGGCTATACGGTCTATGATAGTGGTATTGCGCGGCTTCCGGGAGGGACGGGCATGACGGATCTGCAAAGGGTCATACTGATCGCCCTGGGGCTGCTGATTGCGCTGTGCGTGATCGTCAGCCTGACGCTTAAACACACCATCGGCGGCTTCCTGGAGCACGTGGCGCAAGAGGAAGAGGCGTCCGAGGAAGAGGCGGAGCGGGAACAGAAAGCCTCCGCCCGACAGGAGAATGAGACATGATTACATCCGTATCACTCAATCCCAGCATCGACCGCACCCTGACGGTGGAGGGCTTCACCCCCGGCGGGCTCAACCGGGTGCTGTCCTCCGGCGACGTGGCCGCGGGCAAGGGCATCAACGTGGCGCTGACGGTCTCCGCGCTGGGGCTGAACGCCGAGTGCGTCGGCTTCATGTACCGCGACAGCGCGCCGCTGTTTGAGAAGCGGCTGATGGTCAACTCCACGGCTTATGACTTCATCTGGCTGGACGGCGCGGCCCGCACCAACATCAAGGTGCTGGACCAGTCCGCCGGCGTGGTGACGGAGCTCAACGAGTCCGGCCGGGAGATCGACGCGGATTCGCTCAGGCGCATGACCGAGCTGGTCTGCGCCCACGCGGACAACAGCGACTACCTGATACTGACCGGCTCCATGCCCCCGGGCTGTCCCGACGACTACTACGCCACGCTGATCGAGGCCGTGGCGGGCCTGGGCTGCCGCTGCGTGCTGGACGCCGACGGCGAGCGCCTCAAGAAGGGCCTGGCGGCGGGTCCGTTCATGATCAAGCCCAACCGCTACGAGCTGGAGAGCATGACCGGCAAGCGCCTCGACTCCATACCGGAGATCCGCGACGCCGCCCGGCTCTACATCGACCAGGGCGTGGAGGTCGTGGCGGTGTCGCTGGGGGCGGACGGCGCGATCATACTGCGGGGCGACGAGGCCCTGTACGCCCCGAAGCTGAACATCGAGGTCAAGTCCACCGTGGGCGCGGGCGATTCCATGGTGGCCGGGCTGATCGCGGGCTTCATGGCCGAAGAGGACCTGGAGGAGACCTTCCGCATGGGCATGGCCTGCGCCACCGCCCGCTGCATGACGGAGGGCTATCACATCGTGGACAGGACGCTGTACCGCGCCGTGATGGAAATGGTAGAGATCGAGAGGATTTAAATGCTGAAACGAGTGCACAGCGCCGCGCGGGCCCGGAGGGAACGGGGCTGGCGGCGCTTTTTGACCCGGGCGGTGGAGATCGTCTACCGGCGCAACGGCTTTAACCCGCTGCCGGTGATCGCCGCGGGCTTCGCGGCGCTGATCCTCATAGGCAGCGCGCTTCTGTCGCTGCCCGTGGCCTGCGCGCTGCCGGGCCGGGTGAGCTGGTTCGACGCGCTGTTCACCTCCACCTCGGCGGTGTGCGTCACCGGGCTGGTGGTGCGGGACACGGGCACGGTGTACTCCACCTTCGGCCACGTGGTGCTGCTGATACTGATCCAGATGGGCGGGCTGGGCTTCATGACCTTCGCCACGCTGATCTTCCGGGTCGTGGGGCGCACCATATCGCTGCGGGACCGCATGATCATGCGCGACTCCATGAACGAGGACGTGCTGGGCGGCGTGGTGCAGCTGGTGCAGTGGGTCGCGGGCGCCACCTTCTGCGTGGAGCTGGCGGGCGCGGCGGTGTTCTCCGTACGCATGATCCCGATGTACGGCGTCGGGAAGGGCATCTTCTATTCGGTGTTCCACGCGGTGTCGGCCTTCTGCAACGCGGGCTTTGACCTGTTCGGCGGCGGGCGGAGCCTGACGGGCTTTTCCGGCGACGGGCTGATGTGCCTGTGCGCCATACTGCTGGTGGTGCTCGGCGGGCTGGGCTTCGGCGTGCTCAACGACATCCTCACGCATCGCAGCTTCAGGAAGTTCCGGCTTCATACGAAGCTCGTGCTGGTGAGCTACGGCGCGCTGATGCTCGCGGGCTTCATACTGGTGCTGCTGCTGGAGTGGGACAACCCGGCCACGCTGGGGCCGATGCCCGTGGGGCAGAAGCTCTTGAACGCGCTGTTCCAGTCGGTGACCCTGCGCACGGCGGGCTTCAACACCTACGACCAGCAGGCCCAGCGGGACGTGACCAAGCTGATTTGCAGCTTCATGATGATGATCGGCGCGGCCCCGGCCTCCACCGGCGGCGGCGTGAAGGTCACCACGCTGGCCATACTGCTTCTGACGGTCAGGATGGTGTCCCGCGGCGAGCGCAGCATCAGGGTGTTCGGCCGGCGGATCGATACGTCGGTGATCCAGCGCACCATGACCATCGTGTTCATCGCCATGGCGCTGGTGTTCGTGGATGTGTGCGTGCTCTCGGTGATGCAGCCCGAGGCGGCGTTCCTCGATCTGCTGTACGAGTGCACCTCCGCCATGGGCACGGTGGGCATCTCGGCCATCGGCTCGGCGACGCTTCGGCCCTTCGCCCGGCTGTGGATCATACTGACCATGTTCACCGGGCGCGTGGGGCCGCTGACGCTGGCGCTGGTGTTCATGAAGAAGCAGGACCGCGCCCGGGAGCTGATCAACTATCCCGAGGAGCACGTGATGATAGGTTGATATATGGAGGATCAATATGGCCAGGACGAACAGACAATACATCGTGGTGGGGCTGGGCCGCTTCGGGCGGGCCATCGCCGAGACGCTGTGCGAGGCGGGCGAGGAGGTCCTGGGGGTGGACATGAACATGGACCTGGTGGAGAACATGCGCGACCGCATCACCCAGGCCGTGCAGATGGACGCCATGGACCGCGAGGCGATGACCGCCCTGGGGGTGAAGGACTTCGACGTGGCCTTCGTCACCATGGGCTCGGACATCCGCGCCAGCGGCACCATCACGCTGATGCTCAAGGAGCTGGGGGTCAGGCGCGTCATCGCCAAGGCCCACGACGACTTCCACGGCAGGATGCTGGAAAAGCTGGGGGCGGACGAGGTTTTGTTCCCGGAGCGGGATATGGGGCGGCGCATCGCGCATAACCTTGTATCGGGCAGCATCATCGACTATCTCGAGCTCTCCCCGACCTACTCCATGGCGGAGGTGCGCCCCATGCGCGAGTGGATCGGCAAATCCCTGGAGGATCTGTCGCTTCGCAGCAGCCGGGGCATCAACATCATCGCCATCAAGCACGGGGAGGACGTGGACCCCATGCCCCGGCCGGAGACCGTCATCCGCGAGGAGGACGTGCTGCTGGTGGTGGCGCGGGACGACACGCTCGCGCGGATGGCGCGCTGAGGCTGAACCCGTCAAAGGACGGAGGCGAGTTGCATGGCCCCTGCGCGCGATATGGGCTGCCTGCTGATCGACGATCTCCTCTACGATATCCGCGCCCTGGATGCGGCGGCGCAGGCGCTCAGGGCGCAGGGCGTGCGGGCGGAGGCGTTTTGTTACGACGGCGCCAGGACGCTGTACGACGCGCTGCAGCGCGCCTATCAGCGCGTGCGCCGGGACGGGGCCGTGAACGGCATCGTCGGCCAGGGCGCGGGGTGCGACTGCGCGCTGGCGCTGTCGTGCCAGCTTCCGTCGGACAGGCTCATGCTCATCGAGCCCATGCGCTGGCGCGACGACGGGCCCGTCGGCCGGCAGCTCAAACGCATACGCGCCTTCGCCCGGCAAAACGCCGCCTTCTGCGTGGCCGACGCGCTGATCGTGCCCGGCCCGCACACCGACGACGGGCTCGTGCGGCGGCTGGCGCGCGATCTGGGCGGGGCGGTCACGCTGCTCAGGCCCGCGGAGGAAATGTGGTCAATTCGTAAAGAAGTATTAAATTTGGGCATATTTCAGTTTTTGAGGGACGGAGTGTGGCCAAAATCCCTTGCGGAAAAATCCGAAATGTGTATAATATATGGGTGAAGTTTATTTTTGGGTGGTTACTACCCCGGATTGAGAGGAAGATTCAAATGAGACATACGATCGTAAAGCTGACCGGCCTGCTCGTGGTGCTGGCGCTGACCCTCGCCGGCTGCAACCTGATCGGCATCGACCCGATGATGCAGCTCGATGAGGATACCGCCAAGCTGGACAAGGATTACGCCACCGTCGTGGCGGAATACGAAGGCGGCACCGTCACCAAGGGCGATGCGCTGGGCCGCTTTGCATCCATGTATTCCTACTATGCGCAGATGTACAGCATGTTCGGCATGAACATGACCAGCGACGTGGTGGAGAACGTCAAACAGGAGGCCGTCGAGGCCGTCGTGGAGTCCGTCGCCGTGGCCGGGGAGCTGGAGAAGCGCGGCCTGAGCCTGTCCGAGGACAAGCTGGCCGAGGTCCAGAAGACCGCCGACGAGAACTACAAGAGCGCCTATGACAACTTCTACCAGAACGCCCAGGGCAAGGGCGACGTCAAGGCCCGCCAGGCCGAGTACGACATGTATGCCAACGGCTACAGCAAGGACACCTTCTACAACACCCAGCTCGATCAGGCCAACCACGAGCTGCTGGAGGAGACCGTGAAGGCCGAGATCCCCGATCTGACCGACGAGGAGATGCAAGCCGCCTACGACGAGAAGGTCGAAGAGGACAAGTCGCAGTACGCCGACAACGCCAACGCCTTCCAGACCGCCATGTCCTCCGAAGACGAGATCATCGCCTGGATCCCCGAGGGCTACCGCACCGTCAAGCACATCCTTGTCAAGCCCGAGGAGGACGTGATCAATGCCCTGACCGACGCCCGCACCGCGCTGTCCGCCGCCAAGGACGCGCTGAAAGAGTACGAAGACGAGCTCGCGGCGCTGAACGACAAGGACGATGACGCCGATGCCGACGAGGCCGCGGCCGACGAGGGCGAGGAGGCCGAAGCCGAGGATGCCGAGGATGCCGAGGCGGAGGAGACCGAAGCGCCCCGCACCGCCGAGGACATTCAGGCCGACATCGACAGCGCCAAGGCCGACATCGAGGCCAAGCAGAAGGCCGCCGATGAGGCCGAGGCCGCGTGCCTGGCTTCCGTCAAGGACAAGACCGACGAGATCTACGCGAAGATCGAGGCCGGCGAGGACTTCGCCGCACTGATCGAGGAGTACGGCGAGGACCCCGGCATGAAGAACGAGCCCACCGCCAGCCGCGGCTACTACGTTTGCGCGCAGCACGGCAACTGGGACGAGGGCTTCAACGCGGGCGCGATGTCGCTGGAGAAGGTGGGCGACGTGACCATGACCCCCGTCGTCAGCGGCAGCGGCGTGCACATCATACGCTATGAGTCCGACGTGCCCGCCGGTCCCGTGGCGCTGGAGGACATCCGCGAGAAGCTGCACGACACCACCCTCGAGGAGCGCAGGGACGAGCACTATGACGATACCCTGAGCGGCCTGGTGGAGGCGCTCAAGCCGGTGTATCACCTGGAGGCCTTCAACATCGCCTGATCGAATACAAGCATCACAGCTCCCGGCTTTTCTGCCGGGGGCTGTGTTTTCAATGGAGGGTGCGCCATGCTGGGCGACTGTCACATTCACATGGTTCTGGACGGCGTGTACTACCGGGACGCCATCGCCGCGCACCGTGCCGGGAGGCGCGACGACATCATCATTCCCCGGCTCATGGACTACGCCCGCCGGGGCATCACCTGGCTCCGGGACGGCGGCGACGCCTTCGGGGCGGGGGAGCGGGCGCGGGAACTCGCCCCGGACTACGGCATCACCTACCGCACGCCCACGTTCAACATGTGCTTAAAGGGGCGCTACGGCACGTTCATCGGCAGGAGCTTCGAGACGCTTGCGGACTACCGCAGGCTGGTGGCCGAGGTCAGGGCGCGGAAGGGGGATTACATCAAGCTGATGGTCTCCGGGCTCATGGACTTCGACCGCTTCGGCGTCGTCACCAGCCAGCCGCTGACGCTTGGGCAGATGAAGGAGTTGTTCAAAATCGCCCACGGGGAGGGCTTCTCGGTGATGGCCCACGCCAACGGGGCGGACACCGTCAAGCATGCCCTGGAGGCCGGGGTGGACAGCGTGGAGCACGGCGCGTACCTAGACGACGAGGCCGTGGCCATGCTGGCCCAGAGCGGGGCCGTGTGGGTGCCCACGCTGGCGACCATCGGCAACCTGATCGGCTGCGGGCGGTTCCCGGACGACGTGCTGAGACCCCTGCTGGCGCTTCAAATGAGGAACGTGGCCGCCTGCGCCCGGCTGGGCGGCAAAATCGCCCTGGGCAGCGACGCCGGGGCCTACCGGGTGTATCACGGCCAGGGTGCGCTGGACGAATACGCTCTTTTAAAACAGGCGCTGGGCGAGGACGCCGACCGGGTGCTTCTTGAGGGGGAGGCGTGCATCCGTCAGCGGTTCTGACTTGCCTTACCCCCGGGGATATGGTATAATCGGCATCAGATGAGAAAGGTGGCCGGATATGGACAGACAATGGCTGGAGGAGCGGCTGGCGGAATTTCCGCTGTACGCTTACGCCTTCATCGACACGTCGGAGCTGGTGTTTGCCGACCGTGTGCGCTACATCTGCGAGCACGAGTGCCCCATGTACAACACCACCTGGGCCTGCCCCCCGGCGGTGGGCAGCGTGGCGGCGTGCCGCAAGCGGGTGCTGTCCTACCCGGAGGGGCTGATGATCGCCACCATCACCGAGGTCAGCGACATCGCCAATATCGAAGAGACGCTCGCGACCCGCGCGGACCACGAGAAGATCACCCGGGAGATACTGGAGATCGTCCGCCAGCGCGCCGCGGACACGCTGACGCTGTCCACCGAGGCCTGCGCCCACTGCGAGAAGTGCGCTTACCCGGACGCGCCCTGCCGCCACCCCGACAGGATGTTCCCCTGCGTGGAGAGCCACGGCATCCTGGTGACGGACCTGGCCGAGCGGCACGGCATCGACTTCCTGGCCGGGAGCAACCTGGTCACCTGGTTTTCGCTGATACTGTACAGAGCGCCTGACACCGCAAAGGAGGGCTTGCGATGACCCCCGAACGCATTCACATATCCCGGGAGATCCGGAGGGGCAGGGCCGCCTCCAGGGGGCTGTACCGCCTGGGCGACTGCACGGAGGCGCTGGAGGCGCTGCGCGCGGAGTACGCCGGGAGGATCAAGCTGATCTACATGGACCCGCCCTACCTGACCGGGGACAAATTCTACATGCGCGTGCGCGTGGGGGAGCAGGGCTGGCAGAAGGGGCGCAACGTGCTGCCGGTGTTGAGCTTTTCAGACACCCGCGACCGGGAGAAGTACCTCTCCGGCATGCGCCGGGTGCTCACGCTCTGCCGGGAGCTTCTGTCCGAGGACGGCATGATCTTTTTGCACATCGACTTCCGGCTGCACCCCCACATGCGGCTTTTAATGGACGAGCTGTTCGGCGAGGACAACTTCTTGAACGAGATCATATGGGCCTACCAGACCGGCGGGCGCAGCCTCAGGCACTTCAGCCGGAAGCACGACGTGATACTGTTCTACCGAAAGAGCGAGCATTATGATTTCAACATCGACGCGGTCAAGGCCCCGCCCGCCGCGCCCCGCACCAACCACATGCGCCGCCACGTGGACCCCGACGGCCGGGTGTACCGGTCCATCCGGGTGGGCGGCAAGCTGTACACCTACTACGACGACGACCCGGTGGCTCCCTCCGACGTGTGGTCGGACCTGAGCCACTTGCAGCAGAAGGACCCGGAGCGCACCGGCTACGACACCCAGAAGCCGCTGGCGCTCTTGAACCGCATCGTGCGCTGCGCCTCGCGCCCCGGGGAGTGGGTGCTGGACCCCTTCGCCGGCAGCGGCACCACGCTGGAGGCGGCCCGGCGCAACGGCCGCAACTTCATCGGCATCGACAGCCAGCCGCTGACCGTCAACATCGCAAGGCGGCGGCTGAAGGGGGCCGATTACGCCATACTCGGCGCGGACAACGCCGGGGAGGACGCGCCCCTGTGCGCGGTGGAGACCTTCGTCGGCATAGGCTTTCACCACGTGATACTCAAGCGCTTCGAGGTCGATATTCCGGGCATGCCCGAGGGGGCCGAGCCCCTGGACTGCGTGGACAACTGGTCGGTGGGATATTTGCGCGGGGACGACTACGAGGTCATGGCCGAGGGCGTGCGCACCCGCCGTCAGGGGGCGCTCCAATGCGAGCTGCAGGCGCCCGTGTATGCCGGGACGCCGGCGATGTGCGTCTCGGACGTGCTGGGCCGGAGCTGGTACTATAAGCTGGCGGAATTTGGCGCGGAATGAGCGTATTTATTTCCACAATATTCACATCCAGTCAATATAACAGGCATATAATGTGTCATTAGGAGGCGATGGCATGCTTCTGAACGTGGGAGACATCGTGAAGATGCGCAAATCGCATCCCTGCGGCAACGACCTGTGGAAGATCACCTTCGTGGGCGCCGACATCAAGATGCGCTGTGAAAAGTGCCAGCGCGTGGTGATGCTGGAGCGCCCGGTGTTTGAAAAGCGCGTCAAGAAGATCGTCGAGACGGCGGACGGGGCAGGGGCGTGAGGCGCTATATCGGCGCGCTCGTCGCGCTTCTGATCGTGGTTGCGCTGGGCCTCGCGGCGCGGCTGTGGGGCGTGGGACTGGTGCGGATCACCGGGACCTCCATGAACAACACGCTAAAGAGCGGGGACATCGCGCTGGTGACGCGGTTCGACTACCGAAACGGCCGTCACCCGGCCTTCGGGGACGTGGTGGAGTGCCGCTTTCCCGGGCGCGGGGACACCTACGTCAAGCGCGTGGTGGGACTGCCCGGCGACGACATCGCCTTTTCTGAGGGCTTTCTGACGCGAAACGGCGAGGGCGTGACCGAGCCCTACGTGTCCAGCGTCACCGACGACTATGCCGTCTCCCTGGCGGAGGATCAGTACCTGCTGCTGGGCGACAACCGCAAGGAGAGCTACGACAGCCGCATGCCCGACATGGGCGCGGTGGGCGCGGCGGCCTTCTCGGGCCGCGTGCGCTGCATTGTCTGGCCGCCGGACAGGATCGGCGGCGTAAACTGAAGGATGGAGAAGATTCGCATGGAAGACAATCTGAATGTGACCCCCGAGCAGCCCGACGAGGGCGGCCGGATGAACGAGACCCCCGAACAACCGCAGGAAGGCGGCCGCAAGGGCAAAAAAAAGGTCAAGAAGAGCTGGAAGCAGGAGCTTCGCGAGTGGGTCGTGGCGCTGGGCACGGCGATCATCATCGTGACGATCATACAGAGCTTCCTGTTCAGGATCATCCGCGTGGACGGCGAGTCCATGGAGACCACGCTGCACGACGGCGAGCGGCTGTTCGTCAACGTGGCGGAGGTCAGGTTCAACAAGAAGGTCCCCAGAAACAGCATCGTGATCTGCAACTATCCCCACCGCTTCACCAACGTGCTGGGCATCAAGTTCAAGACCTACTTCGTCAAGCGCCTGGTGGCGGTGCCCGGCGACACCATCTACCGCGAAAACGGCGTGACCCATGTGGCGTATGAGGATGCCGACGGCAACAGCGTGGACGAGGCGCTGGACGACCGCTACGCACTGTACTACATCAACGGCAGCCCCGACGACTACGCGCCCTACACCCTGGGCGAGGACGAGTACTTCGTGGTGGGCGACAACCGCTACAACAGCCACGATTCCCGCGACTGGAACGACAGCGACGATTCCAACGACGTCGGCCCCATCAGCAAGGACATGATTGTGGGCTGCGTGCGGGAGGTCATCTGGCCGCTCAACCACATCCGCGCCGCGAAGTGAGGGGGACGACATGATGCGCAATAAAAGGACCATACAGGTGATCGCCCTGGTGCTGGCGATACTGCTGGTGGGGGGCACCGTCGTCGGCGCGCTGTTTGCCGCGCTGGCCGAGGAGAATCCCCCCGAGCGGAATTCATACGCGATTTCAATGGAATACCTCGAGGACGAACAGGCGCTGCACATCGGGCAGCGCCTTGTGTATGTCAACAAGAGTCCGGACCGGCTGGACCGGGTGGTGTTCTACGCCGCGCCCAACATGTTCCGCCGGGAGTCTGCGCTGATGTATGAAAACGACGACCTGGACGCGGTGTTCCCCGCGGGATACGCGCCGGGGGGCATCGACCTGCGCGCGGTGCGGGTGGACGGTACGGCGGCGGAGTACGGCTTTCAGGGGGAGGACGAGCTGTATTGCCGGGTGGCCTGCGACCTGGCCCCCGGGCAGAGCGCGACGTTCGAGTTCGACTACTACCTGCTGCTGACCGCCTGCAACGCCTTCATCGGCGTGGGGGAGACCGATGTGCGCCTCGGCGCGTTTTACTTCATCCCCGGGGTGTACGACGCGGCGGCGGGGGATTACATGCTGAAAAAGCCCCTGCCCTTCACGCGCTGGCTGTATGCGGAGGCGGGGGACTATCAGGTCGACCTGAAGCTGCCGGAGGGCTACGACGCCGCGCTGTCCGCCACACAGAACGTGCGTGAGCTCGCGCTGTGCTTCGGCCGGCGCTACCGGAAGACGGAAAAACAGACCGCCTCCGGCGTGAAGGTCGTCGTCCGCAGCCGCCGAAGGGACGCACCCCGGGCGGCGGACATGGCGGTCAGGGCCATCGAACAGTGTGAAAGGTGGTTCGGGCCGTTCCCGTACCCCGAGATGAACATCGCCGAGAGCGACACCCCGCTGGAGCCGCTCAACTATCCGGGGCTCGTGATGATCAATGACATCGCGAACGAAACGGCCCTGCGCTTCTGCGTCGCCCAGCAGTACTTCGGCATGGCGGCGTATGCGGAGCCCTCGGCGGACGCCTGGCTGTCCGACGCCGTGAGCAACTACGTCGCCTGCCTGATGCTGGAGGACGCCGACGGCCACGATGCCTTCGTCAAAGCCATCAACCGGGACTGGGTCGGCGCGCTGCAGCTCACCATCCCCGGCGGGTTGAGGGTCACCAGCGACGCGGCGATGTTCACCGCGAAGACCTACGACATCGTGGTCAAGACCCGCGGCGCGGTGGTGCTGCACGAGCTCAGGGAGGCCATGGGGTTGGAGAATCTGATCGCGGGACTTCGGGCGTTCTATGAGAAAGGATTGGACGGACGCACGCTGACGGAGGGCGACTTCGTGGATTGCCTGGACGCCGCCAGCGGAAGATCCTGGCGCGATTTCCTGACCGATTGGGTGTTCAACGTGGGGGATTACGTGAACCAGCCCATAGATAATTTCCAATAATTAGAGTGTGTTTCTAAATGCCGGGAGATGCAGTTTCGAGCGGATTTGGCTGCATTTCAAGGCGATTTTCCGCAGGCTTAGTGGGTCCGCAGGCTTAGTGGGGCTAAGTCAAGGGAAATCAACGCAGAAATGCAGCCAAAGACGCCGAAAATGCGCTTCAGGCATTTTAGAAACACACTCTAGTGCCCCCTCATTGATACAATGCGGGGGCGAACTTTTCCATGTGCATCTTCAGATTGACGTAGCTTCTGAAATGCCGCGCGGCCTCGGGCCAGTCGGGGTGGCCGTCGAGCAGTTGGAACCTGTCGAACTTCGTGCGGGGCAGCTTCATCAGTATGCGTCGCGCGCCGTTGGTGATCTTCGCGGCGTTCGAGGGACAGCGCAGGCACACCGCGCCGCCCTGGGCGGGGTCGAAGCGCGCGTCGCCGTCGATGGGTCGGCCGCAGCGCAGGCAGGCGTCCATGCGTGGCGCGAAGCCGTTCAGGGCCATGAAGTGCATCTCAAAGGCCATGGTGACCAGCTCCGGCGGCAGCTCGCCCCAGTTGAGGTGCGCCAGCGCCCGCAGCGTGGTGATGAACAGCGCCGGGGCCGGGGTGTCGGGCAGTATGGCCGCGTCCAGGAGCTTGAGCCAGTAGACCCCGTGGCACAGCCGCTCGTAGTCCGTGCGCAGGGCGTAGTAGTCCTCTGAGATCTGGCACTGCTCGAGCGTGAAGCGCTCCCGGCGCGCGTAGAGCTGGAACTCGCCGCTGGTGAAGGGCTCCACGGCGTTGACCAGCGGCGACTTCGGCCGCCGGCAGCCCCGGGCGATGGCGTCGATGCGGCCCATCTCCGGGGAGAACAGCGTCACCATGCGGTCGTAGTCGGAATAATCGGCGCGGCGCACGACCAGCGCCGGGGTGACGATCAGGCCCACGGCTCAGTCCTCATAGCCCAGCGTGCGCAGGTCGCCGGCTCGGTTGCGCCAGTCCTCCCGCACCTTGACCCACAGCTTGAGCATCACCTTCGTGCCCAGCAGGCGCTCGATGTCTGTGCGGGCCTCGCTGCCGATCTTCTGGAGCATCGCGCCCTGCCTGCCGATGATGATGGACTTGTGGGAGGCGCGCTCGCAGTACACGTCCGCGTGGATCTCCGTCAGGTTGTCGGAGACCTTTTTGATCTGCAGCATGTCCACGCCGATGCCGTGGGGGATCTCGTCCCGCAGGTTGCGAAGCGCCTTTTCGCGGATGATCTCCGCACACATCACGCGCTCGGGCTGGTCGGTGATCATGTCGTCGGGGAAGTACTTCGGCCCCTCCGGCATGGCGTCGATCAGCATGCTTTTCAGAAGCTCGACGTTTTCCCCGGTGCGGGCGGACACGGACACGATCTTGTCAAAGCCCAGGCCGTTCAGCGTGGCCAGCTGGGGCATCAGCTGCTCCCCGGACACGATGTCGATCTTGTTGACCGCCAGGAATCTGGGGCAGTTCATGCGGCAGATGTCCTGCATGACGGCCATGTCGCCACGACCGATGTGCTGGCCGTCCACCACGCACAGCACGGCGTCCACGCCCTCGCGGGCGTCGTCCGCGGCCTTCATCATGTACTCGCCCAGCTTGGTGCGGGGCTTGTGCAGGCCGGGGGTGTCCACGAACACGATCTGCCAGTCGTCACCCGTCGCCACGCCCAGCAGCTTGTTGCGGGTGGTCTGGGGATGGTTGGAGATGATGGCGACCTTCTCGCCCACGAAGCGGTTCATCAGGCTGGATTTGCCCACGTTCGGGCGGCCCAGTATGGCCACGAAGCCCGAGCGGAATTTATTTTCAGACAATGCGATTTCCTCCGTTGTATGTGGATTAAACGGTGACCCCCAGGTCCTCCGGGGTCAGCCCCTCGGGCAGCAGTTCGCCCAGGGTCCTGACCTGGTAGCCCTTGCCGTAGGCGCCGACGATGACGGGCATGTCGGCATCGGAGAACTCCCGGAGCACCTGCCGGCAGATGCCGCAGGGCCATGCCACGGCGGTGGAGCCCACGATGGCGATGGCCTTGAAGCGCCGCGCCCCGTTGACAATGGCGTTGGCCACCGCGCAGCGCTCGGCGCAGATGGTCGCGCCGTAGGAGGCGTTTTCAAAATTGCAGCCCTTGAACGTGCGGCCGTCCTCCGAAAGCAGGCACGCGCCCACCTGGAACTTTGAATAGGGGCAGTAAGCCAGCTCCATGGCCTCGCAGGCCATTTTAAACAGCCCGTCGAAGTCGATCTCCGC
>CADASI010000035.1 GCA_902790525.1 uncultured Eubacteriales bacterium | reverse complement strand
TTCTCTCTTTCTCGCTCTTTTCCCTTTCTTTCCTCTTGTAATTCCGAGCTTGTTGTTCCCGTCATCTCGCTGTTCCGTGCTGACTTTTACAATCGCCTAGGTCATCTTCAGGGTATAGTGATGGTCGCCGAACCGCACGGGGATGGGGTTGGGGTCGTCAGAGCCGCCCAGATAGGTGCCGTTCGTCTCGGTGAACTCCACGGAGGTCAGAAAATTCGTCAAATCAAAGTCACCGGCGTTCCTGACGCGATTTGAAAACATCAGGCCAAAGGTGGAGAAGCGCTCGGCGTCAAACATTATGCCGTCCGCCTCGCGCTGCGCGTCCAGCAGCGCCGCGCCGTCCTCGCCGAAGTGGACCGCCCGGGCCGTGCCCTCGGGCGCGTCCGCCAGCGCGACGCAGACGTTCACCGGCGCGGCGGGCTGCACGGCCTCGCCCCCGTCGATGATGGTGATGTCGAAGAAGCGGGCCTGGGACAACTGCTCGTCCTCGGGCAGCAGCCGCTCGGCCTGGGCGAGGCAGTCCAGGTCCTCGACTTCGCGCACCTCAAGCGCGGCGTCGGCGGAGATGCCGGCGTCGGGGTCGTAGCCGACGGTAATCCTCCAGGAGGCGCCCTCGGCGTCGATATACAGCTTTTCGATGGTCTGGGTCACCACGAGGGCGTAGATGGAGAAGGCATCCGCCTCGATCTCGACGACGCGGTACTCGGCATCGACGGCCTCCGCCGTCACGACCGCCTCGTCGTCCGGCGCTTCCTCGGCGTCCTCCTGCGGCGCGTCGGCGTCATCGGGGACGTCTTCGGGGGTGTATTCGGGGGCGTCTTCGACGATGGTCTCGGGCGCCGCCGCGTCCCCGGCGGGCGTCTCGGGCGCGTCGGTCTCCCCGGGGATGTCGGCATCCTCGGGGGTATCGGTTTCTTCGGGGGTGTCGGTTTCCTCGGGAGTATCGGTTTCTTCGGCGGGCGATTCATCCCCGGCGGGCGATACATCCCCGATGGGCTGGATCTCCACGGTCGCGACGTCGTCCTGCACCTGGTCGACCACGACCGGCGCGCCGCCGTCCTCCACATGGACCACCACGGCCGCCTCGCTCTCCCTGATGCGGTCCACGCCCATGGCCACGGACACGGGCATCCGCGGCTGGACCTCCGCGCCGTTGTGCAGGAAGGTGATGTCCACCGCGTAGACCTTCCTGACCTCGACGAAGTCCTCCGCGACGGTCTCGCGGATGTCCGAGAGGGTGTCCGCGTTGAACACGCGGCGGACCTCCATCACGGTGCCCTCGGGGAACGCGCCCTCCGGGGCCTCCGCGGTCACGCTCAACAGCCCCGCGCTGGCCGTGAAGGACTGCGCCGGGCAGGCGGCCTCGGGTTCGGCGGGTTCGGACGCCTGGCCGGGTTCCTCGTCATGCTCGGGCTGATCGTCGGCGGGCTTTTCGCCGTCCTCGGGCTGATCGTCGGCGGGTTTTTCGCCGTCCTCGGGCTGATCGTCGGCGGGCTTTTCGCCGTCCTCGGGCTGATCGTCGGCGGGCTTTTCGCCGCCTTCGGGCTGGTCCTCTGTGGATTCTTCCTTCTTTTCCGGAGCCTCCTCCGCGGGTTCTTCATTCTCTTATGTTGCCGCTTCATCCGGCTGGCTGGCCGGTTCTTCGGCCTCCGTGTCCGGCTGCTTGGCCGGGTCCGTCGCAGCGGCGTCGCCCTGATCCCCGGCATCCTGACCCTCGGGCGCATCGTCCGGCCTGGCGACCGTGCCCTCCTCCGGGGCCTGCGGCGCTTCCGCAGTCTCGGGCGCTGCCGGTTCGCCGGGGGCCTCCGGCTCGACCGGTTCTTCGGGCTCGACGGGTTCTTCCGGCTCGACGGGGGCCTCCGGTTCGACGGGGGCCTCGGGCTCGACGGGGGTCTCCGGTATAACCGGCGTCTCCGGGAGCTCGGCTTCGGTCGGCTCGGTCGGCTTGGTCTCTGGCGCTTCCTCAGGGACCTCCGCCGACGCCCGGCCGTCCTTGCCGGAATCGTCGTCGAAGGTCAGGCCTCCCTCCGCCTCGCCGCCGTCCAGGTCGTATACGCCCTCGGGGACGGGCTTGTCCACGCTTTCGGCGTGGATCAGGACCTGCTCTTCCGCGGCCGGGACGTCGCCCTTTTCCTCGGCCGACGTCAGCAACGCGCACGGCACGGAATTGATGAACAGCATCATCATCAAGGCCAGGCTGAGCGCGCGACGGAGGGTTACTTTGAGGGCCCCGTCCTCCCGGATATGATGTCACCCTTGGGCGGTATAAACTGTTTCATGGCTCTGCCCCTTCGGATTGTAGTAATATCTGGCTCATGATGTGTAAAATGGCGCTAACTATACATGTTAATTATAGGGTATGCGGGTTACTCCCACGGTTATCTTGTGAAGGGGCGGGTTAAATACCGGGGTTTTACACGGGCTTAAAATTAAAACTTGCCCGCGCACCGCGTCTATGATAGAATAGAGCCGTGCCGGGCACATGTTTTAAACTATGATCGGAGTTGTTTGGACCATGCTGTTTACCTGTCCACGCTGCCATTACACGTTTGCCTCCGCCGACAAGCCCACGACGTGTCCCGACTGCGGGCACGGCCGGGTGATACCGTCCACGGAGGTGGAATACGACCGTTTCTACGAATCGACCCTCGCCGTGCTTCGGGAGGAAGCGGAGCCCGGGATGTCCGCCGACGAGCGCAACTGGACCCGCGTGCTGCTGTACCTGAACCGGCCCCGCGCCTCCTACTTCACCGCCGCCTTCCTGCGCGGGCACATACTCGACGCCACGCCAGAGATCACGCTGGACACCTACAAGAGCATGCGCTGG
Organism: uncultured Eubacteriales bacterium; assembly: GCA_902790525.1. Classification (GTDB taxonomy): domain Bacteria; phylum Bacillota; class Clostridia; order Christensenellales; family Aristaeellaceae; genus UBA2862. Next base: position 55,856 of record CADASI010000035.1, on the reverse strand, counting down.
GAGTTCTTGCGAAAGGTGCGGGAGGACAAGTCCGCGCTGGCTGCCGACGGCGTGGTGGAGCCGGGGTACATGCTGCGGGACGACGCCGGCGCGCCGGTGGTCGCCAACTGGGAGCGCTTCGGTCCGGCGCTTCGGACGCTGTACGCCTTCGAGACGCCCGACCCCCACGCCGTCCCCGGCGCGGACGCGGTGCAGGCCATCGGGCTTGAGCGCATCACCGAAAACCCCACCGAGGCGTACAACCGTTTCATACGCGCCTGGCTGGGCCTGGTGTCGGAGAGCAGCCTGAGGCGGGGCGTGGACCTTTAATGCCCCGGGGGCGATGTGGCTATTCGTCGTCCTCCATGGCGTAGCTGATGTCATCCAGCTCGGCGTGGACGTATTCGGCCCAGCTGTACTGGTTCATGTAATCGCCGAGATAGCTGTACTTGGACGCCTTTTTCTTCTCCAGCCAGTCGTAGAGGTCGCACTCGATGCGGCTGGGGGCGATGGCCAGACTGCCGCGCTGCTTGACGATGATGTCGGTGGCGCGGAGCTTTTTTAATGTGTTCTGCAGGTCCTGGCGCAGGTTGCTCAAGTAGGAGGCCTTCCTGTCCGGGTCGCCGTCGTCCTCCCACAGGGCACCGATGATCTCCCCGTTGGTGGTCTGCGCGCCCCGGTTGTTGACCAGCAGCGCCACGATCTCCTTGGTGCGGCTGTACTTGAACGCCACGGGCTTGCCGTCCACGAACAGCTCGAAGTTGCCGAAGGTCTGGGCGAACACCCGGCGGCGGTTCTGCTGCTCGGCGGGGTGGCGAAGGTCGGCGAACTCCCGCCGGGCGGCCTCGGCGTCTGCGGGCTTGAGCAGGTAGCCGCTGCAGTGCATCTGCAGGGCCTCGAAGCACTTCTCCCGCCCCTCGGACAGGAAGATCAGGTTCACGAGGGGGTAGAGCTCCTTTAAATACTGCCCCAGGTCCAGCCCGTTGAGCTCGGGCAGATCGACCTCCAGCAGGGCGGCGTCCACCTCGGTTTCGCGGGCGGCGGCCAGGGCCTCCAGGCTGCTCTGAAAGCACCTGAGCTCGCCCTCCGGCAGCACCTCCGAGAGCACCTTTGAAATATGGCGCAGGCTGTCCGCGCTCTGATCCACCGCAAATACCGTCATTGTTCAGGCCCTCCCAGCTTTACGGCGCGCACGCGCTGGCGCTGGCGCTGCTCGCGGGTCATGTGCAGCGGGTCCGGCTCGCCCACCAGCAGCATGTCGCCGCCGTTCACCGCCGCGTCGTGCAGCGGACCGGCGCTCAGATCGGAGATCACCAGCGCGGCGAAGCGGTCGTAGTTGTCGTCGTCAATGACGGGGAAGTGGTGCCGCATGCGGTACCAGTGCCGCGGGTCGAAGCCCGCGCTGCCGGTGTAGAGCCGGTCCGCCGTGGCCTCCACCTCGTCGGGCCCCGCGATATCGCCGGAGGGCAGGTCCTCGCAGAACAGCATGGCGTAGGCGCGCAGTATCTGGTTGCGCACGGTCTCGCGGCGGCCGTTGCGCTCCACCTCCGCGCTCATGGCGGCGTAGTAGTAGTCCTGGGCGGCCTCGTCCTGGTCGAAGCGGACGATGGCGTCGTACAGCTTTCGGTTGATGTAGGGGTGGGCCACGGGGTCGTCAACTCCTCGTATCGTATTGATGTCGTGTGTCCGTTCAGCCCCGGCTGGGACCCGGCCGCGCCGCGCGCATGCGGCCCAGCAACTCGGTGAGCTTCGCGATGTCCACGGGCTTGGACAGGTGCGCGTCCATGCCGGCCTGGAGGCACTGTTTGACGTCCTCCTCGAAGGCGTTGGCGGTGAGGGCGATGATGGGGACCGTCACCGCGTCGGCCCGCGGCAGCTTGCGGATCGCTATGGTGGCGGTGGGGCCGTCCATCACCGGCATGCGCATGTCCATCAGTATGGCGTCGAAGTGGCCGGGCTCGCACTTCTCAAACAGCTCCACGGCCTTCTGGCCGTTCTCCGCCCACTCGCAGGTCACGTCCTCCATCTCCAGCAGGTCCGTCAGCACCTCCGCGTTGAGCGCCATATCCTCCACGATCAGCACGTGAAGTCCCGCCAGGGAGGCGGGCGGGGCCGCCTCGGGCGCGTCGTCGTCGGGCGATGCCGGCTCGACGTACTGCGCCCGCAGAAGCGGTATGCGTACCGTGAACGTGGTGCCGCGGCCCTTTTCGCTCTCGACGGCGATCTCGCCGCCCATCAGGTCCACGATGTTGCGGGTGATGGCCATGCCCAGGCCGCTGCCGCCGTAGCGGTTGGTGGTGGTGGCGTCCTCCTGCGAGAAGGGCTCGAACAGCTTCGGGATGAACGCCGCGTCCATGCCGACGCCGGTGTCCTGCATGGTAAAGCACAATTCCGCCCTGTCCTCGGAGAGGGTCTGCTGCGCCACGCCGAAGGTGACGGTCCCCGGCGCGTCGGTGAACTTGACGGCGTTGCCGAGGATGTTGATGATCACCTGCTTGAGCCGCAGGTCGTCGCCCTCGAAGTATTCGTCCAGCGGCTCTGCCTTGTTGCAGACGAAGCGCAGGCCCTTGTCCTTGCACTGTCCGTCCACGATGATGGAGATCTGCGCCAGCATCTCCCGAAAGGAGAACAGCTCGCTCTTCAGCTCCATGCGGCCGGACTCGATGCGGCTCATGTCGAGGATATCGTTGATCAGGGACAGCAGGTGCCGGGCGCTGGAGCCGATCTTCTCCAGCTCGTCGCGGATGTCCGGGGAGATGTTCTGATCCTTTAAGGCGATGTTGTCCAGCCCGATGATGGCGTTTAAAGGCGTGCGGATCTCGTGGCTCATGGCGCTCAGGAAGGACGACTTCGCGGCGCTGGCCTCCTCGGCCCGGGCGAGGGCCTCCGAGAGGGCGCGGTTCTGGGCCATGTCCTCCCGCGTCTCGCGGTCCACGTCGGACAGGCCCGCGCCGATGGCGTGGATCATGTGGTCGTCGCGGTCCTCGATCAGCCGGACGCCCGCGATGCGCAGCATCTCGTACTGCTCCACGCCGCCCTTGTTGGTCAGGTAGCGCAGGGAGATCATGGCCTCGTTGGCCAGCCCCGCGCGGATGTTCTCGGGCCTGATGAATTCCAGGAACGCCTGCCGGTCCGACTCGGCCACGCAGTGCTCCGCGTACTCCGTGAAGCCCTCGACGAAGGAGAAGTTCTTGCCCTCCCACATCTTGCCCGCGTACAGCTTGGACGTGGCGCGCACGCAGCGGCTCTCGTCCTTGTCCAGATCGGCGTAGTAGATGCTGCGGTAGTCGGCGGCCATGGCCGTGATCATGCCCTGCAGCATCTCGCGATTCTGGTCGTCCAGGTAGATCAGCACGATGGAGATCGCGCCGCAGGTCCAGGTGCCGGGCATGCCGGTCTCAAACAGGCTCACGATGGAGCCGATGATGGGCACCAGGTAGAACTTGAGCAGCTTCTTGATGTCGCGGCGCAGTATGTTGTTGCCCCGGTTGCGCACCAGCCGGATGATGATGTGGGTGAAGGATATCACGATCATGCCGTAGGCGCCGATCATCTGCACCCAGTAAAGATGGGCGTGCTCGTAGATGTTTTCGGGGGTGACCGTGAAGAACCATTTGGTCCAGATGGAGGCGATGTTGAGCAGCATGAACACGATGCCCGGCAGCATGACGATGGCGTGCAGCCTGCGGGTGATCCGGTAGCCCAGCGTCTCCAGCACGTACAGGTACCACAGGCAGCCGATCACCACGCCCCCGCCCAGGTACAGCGCGTTGATGACCAGGTTGGCCGCGATCGCGCCGGGGAAGCGGCGGCCCTCGACCAGCACCCACAGTATGTCCAGTATCAGCAGTATGATGATGCCGTAAGCCGTCGTGCGGAACAGCATGCGGTCCTTCCGCTGGTTGACGCTCCTGTGGCTCTGATAGGCGATGGTGCACAGCAGTATCAGGCACAGGGCGTTGAGCTCTATGTGGATTGCGGGTGCCATGAGTATTTCACGTCCTTTGGCGGGAAGTATCGCCCATTATGGCTCTATTCTACCATAGGAAGGGGGCGCGGGCAAGGGGAAAATTGGTCACGCCGGGTCGCCGTCCGGCAGTCCGGTGACCGTGGAAAACAAGCAAACGGACCGGTTCGCGGGAACCGATCCGTTTTTTGTGACGTTGCGCTTACTGCAGCCGCTCCGGGTAGTACTGCACGTTGGCCTCCTCCAGCATGGCGGCGGTCTGCTCGTCGTAATAGGCGCGCTGGCGAATCTCCAGCGCCTGGGCCTCGATGGTCGGGCGGACCTCGTCGAGCGGCACGTCGCCGGGGGTGACGTCGCTCAGGTACTCCACCAGATGCAGGCCTGAGGGGCTGCGCAGCGGGGAGGACACCTGGCCGGGCCGGTCCAGTATCATGGCGCCCTGTATGAACTCGGTGGAGAACAGGTAGCTGTTTTCGTTGATGTAGTAGCCCTCGGAGCGCACGGGCTCGGACTCCATCATCTCGTCCTTGCCGTACTGATCCGCCAGGGACATGAAGCTCTCCCCGGCCTGGAGCTTGTCGGAGATCTCCTTGGCGGTGGCCTCCAGCGGCGCGAACAGCGGGTTCAGCTCCGCCTCGATCTCCTGGATGCGGGCGGCGTCGGCCTGGGGGTCGAGCTGGGTGATCTCGTCCATCAGCGCCGTGGCCTTGACCTCGTCCTCGTCGTTTTCAAAAGGGATCAGTATGTCCCGCACGGCGCGGTAGCCCGCGGGCCGGTAGAGGATCAGCGCGCCGTCGGTGTGGGCGAACTCGAACTCCTCGGGGTACTGGGAGTAGTTCTCCCGCTGGATGGCGAGCTGCTCCTGATAGTACTGCTGGACCTCCTCCTCGGAGACGGTGACGTCCTTGACGATCTCCTTGTAGTATTTCTGGGCGGGCCAGTCCGCTTTGATCTCGTCGGTGATGGCCTGGAGGGTGATGTTCTCCTCCTCGCGCATGTACCGCTCGGCGTCGGCGCGGATCTCCTCCGGGCTCTTGCCGGGCTGGGCGACGAAGGCGGTGTAGTACTCGAGCTGATCGGCGTAGGCCTGCTGGGCCTGGGCGTTGATCTGCTTGAGATCCTCGTCGGTCAGCTTGTCCAGCCCCTGGGCCTGGGCCACCTCGCTGGCGCTGTAACCGGCGAAGATCTGGGTGGTGAGCTGGTCGTTGAACTCGGGAATAACTTCGGTGGACAAAAGCTGTCCACCGTCAAATTCGGCCACGACCACGGGCTCGGTATTTTCATCCAGCGTGCCGGTCAGCAGGCTCTCGTCGTCCCACAGATCGGAGAGATCGTCGGACGCGCCGCTGGTGGCCTTGCCGGACAGCTCCTGCTGGGCGCTGGTCTCCGCGGAGTCGTCGAACACCCAGTCCTCGGGGTCCTCGTCCATCGGGAAGCCGATCAGGTTGAGCGTGTTTTCCAGCTCGATGATCCGCTCGTTGGCCTTCTCCAGCTCGTCGTTCACCGGGGCGGTGTGCCGCGCGATGGCGAAGCCGGCCAGGCCGCCCATCGCCAGGGCGATGATCAAAAGCAGGATCACCAACAGCGTCGGCACCCCGCTCGGGCGCTGCTTTTTCTTCTTATTCTGCTTCGTTTCGTTTGCCATGCCTGTATCCTCCCCAATCCCGTCTGCGGGTTGTGACATTCATACATCCTTAGTATAACACGAATCCACCCCGGTTGCCTATTGATATCGCGGAAATCTCATAAAAAAGATGTATGAATGTCTAAATCGGGGGGGGCGATGAGGGCAGGCGCAAGCGCGGAAGCGCCCCTACGGTTGCGGGGCGATTTCATCAGACTGGCGTCGGATGGTGTCGATGAACGCCTTGGCGTCCGGCGCGCCGTAGAGGGCGCTGCCCGCCACGAGCATGGTGGCCCCGGCGCGCATCAGCATGGGCGCGGTGTCGGTGTTGACGCCGCCGTCCACCTCGATGATCGCGTCGCAGCCGGCGTCGTCCAGCATGCGGCGGATCTCCGCGATCTTCTTAACGCAGCCGGGGATCAGCTTCTGCCCGCCGAAGCCGGGGTTCACGGTCATCACCAGGGCGAGGTCGAAGTCCCCCAGCACGTACCTAAGGCACTCCGGGGAGGTGGCCGGGTTCAGCGCCACGCCCGCCAGGCACCCGGCGGCGCGAATCTGCTGGAGCGCCCGGTGCAGGTGGTGCGTGGCCTCGGCGTGCACGGTGACGATCTTACAGCCCGCCGCGGCGAAGGCGTCGACGTACTTTTCCGGATTCACGATCATCAGGTGGGCGTCCACCGGCAGGCCGCAGGTCGCCGCGCGCTTTGCCAGGTCCTGTCCAAAGCTGATGTTCGGCACGAAGCTGCCGTCCATCACGTCGTAGTGCAGGCAGTCCGCGCCGGCCTCGGCCATGCGGCGGATCTCGTCTCCGATTTTCAGATAGTCCGCCGCCAGCAGCGACGGGGCGATTTTAATCATAGCGCTCCCTCCACCTCTGTCGCATGTCGTTCAACAGCTCTACATAGCGCTCGTGGCGCTTTGGGTCGATCTCTCCCGCCCGCACCGCGTCGCGCACGGCGCACCGGGGCTCCGAGGCGTGATAGCAGGGCTGAAAGAAGCAGCCGCCCTCCAGGGGCGCGAACTCCGGGTAGCTGTCCTTGATCTCCACCGGGTCGAATACGTCGGTCTCCAGCAGGCTGAAGCCGGGGGTGTCCAGCACCATGCCGCCGCAGGAGACGGGGATGAGCTCGCAGGAGCGGGTGGTGTTTTTGCCTCGGTCGATCTTCCGGGACAGGTCCCCGGTCTCAAGTGTCAGTCCGTACAGCGCGTTGATCAGCGTGGACTTGCCCGCGCCGCTCTGCCCCGCCAGGGCGTGCACCCGCCCCGAGAGTCGTTCGCGCAGGGCGTCGACGCCCTCGCCGGTCACGGCGGACACCTTGACGGGATCGCAGGCCGCGCCGCGGTACTGATTGACGATGTCGTCCGCCAGGCCCTCGTCCAGGTCGCACTTGGTGATCGCCAGCAGCGCGTCGATGTGGCTGCGGCGGGCGTTGAGCAGCAGCCGGTCCACCATCATCAGGTCCGGCAGCGGCGCGGCGGCGGCGGCCACGATCACCACCACGTCGATGTTGGCCACCGGCGGGCGCACGAGCGCGTTGCGGCGGGGGAGTATGCCGTGGATCCAGCCGTCCTCCTCGCCCTCGCCGGGGGTGATCTCCACCCGGTCGCCGATCCTGGGCTTGAGCCGTTCGCGCCGCAGCTTGCGCTGGGCCCGAACCTGGTGCACCGCGCCGGCGTCATCCAGCACGTAGTAGAAGCTGCCGATACCCTTTAAGATGATTCCCTGCATGAAATGACCTCGATTATATCAGAGTTCAGAGTACAGAGTGCAGAGTGCAGTTTTGGTGGAAATCCTGACGGATTTCTTTTGATTTAAGGTTACGGACAGTCGTATTGTCATTGATATCACAGGGTATATTGTTTCGGGTCGCTCCCGCGGACGATCAGGGGAGGCGCAAGCGCGGAAGTGCCCCTACGGTTAATACGCCTGTGCAGGGGTGTTTCCACGCTTGTGCCCGTCCTTATCGCCTTTATAAAGCGCAGTCCCGACTGAACAGTTGCATTCAATCAAACAAATCCGTAGGATTTGCTCCACATCTGCACTCTGAACTCTGCACTCTCCACTCTGTGCTCTCATTCAAAGTCGATGTCCTGCTGCTCCATCAGCACGCCGTCCATGTAGATCGACACGGTGTGCACGCCGGACTCGGCGCAGGACAGCGCGATGCGGTAGGTGCCGGTGTTGAGCGCGCCGGAGTAGACCTCCTGCACGTCGCCGGAGGACAGCGTGAGCTGTATGCGCACCTGGCTGGCGTTCAGGGGCACCACCACCGACAGCTTGGAGGCGGGGTAGTACACCTGGGGCTGGGCCTGGTTGACGGTGAGGTCCACGGTGGTCCCGGCCAGCACCTGGGTGTCGGCGGCGACGCTCTGGGCCACGACGGTGTTGGGCTTGGCGTCGGCGGAGTAGCCCTCGGTCACCTCGCCCAGCACGAGCCCCTCGGCCTCGATCAGCGCCTGGGCGCCCTCGAGGCTCAGGCCGGTGAGCGTGGGCATCAGCACCCTGAGGCCGCTGGCGGTGATCTTCACGGGGGTCCGCTTGCTCTGGGTGCCGGGCTCGGGCTGGAAGGCCACGATGGCGCCCGGCGGGCTGTCGGACTGCACGTAGCTTAAGTCGATGGACTCCACGCCCTCGGCGGAGAGCTGGTCTACCACGTCGGCGGCCTTTAAGCCGGTGATGTCCTCCATGTAATACCACTCGGAGCCCAGGCTGACCGTCAGCGTGACGGGCACGTCGTACTTGACCCGCGCCCCGGCCCGGTGGGACTGGTTCATCACGATGCCTTCCTCGTACTCCTCGCTGTAATCGAACGCCACCTCGGTGGTGGCCTTGAGCTGCTCCAGCGTGTCCTGGGCCATCATCTGCTCCTCGCCCACCACGTCGGGCATGCTGTAGGTGTGCACGAAGCGCGACACGAACCACACCGTGAAGGCGATGAGCACCGCGGTGATCAGCGTGGCGGCGGCGATGAAGGTCTGCTGCACGCGGCGGCGGTCCCTGGCGCGCCTGCGGCGGCGGGCCTCCCGCTCCTTCTCGATCTCCTCCGGGGTGCGGGGGTACTTCACGAAGCCGCCCTCGGGGTTGGTGATGCACTTCCTGAGGTCCGCGGCCATCTCCGCCGCGCTCTGGTAGCGCTTGGTGGCATCCTTGCACAGCGCGCGCATGACCACCTCGTCCAGCGCCACGGAGATGTCCTCCCGGTGCTCCCGCATGGACTTCGGGGCCTCGTTGACGTGCTTTAACGCCACGGACACGCTGGTCTCGCCGTCGAAGGGCACCTGCCCGGTGAGCATCTCGTACATCACCACGCCCACGGAGTACAGATCGCTCTTCTCGTCGGCCACCTCGCCCTTGGCCTGCTCCGGGGAGAAGTAGTGCACGCTGCCCAGCGCGGACACGCCGGGGCCCTCCTCCACGGTGGTGGTCTGGGTGGTCTTGAGGCGCGCGATGCCGAAGTCCGCCACCTTCACCCGGCCCTCGGAGTCCACCAGTATGTTCTGGGGCTTGATGTCCCGGTGCACGATGCCGTTGCGGTGGGCGTGGTCCACCGCGGCCAGTATGCGGATGGTCATGCGGATGGCGGTGTCCGGGTTGATGCAGCCCTGCTGGCGGATCATGTCCTTGAGGGTCTGCCCGTCCACGTACTCCATGACGATGTAGCGCACGTCGCCGTCGGTGCCCACGGCCAGCATGTTGACGATGTTCTCGTGGCTCACCTTGGAGGCCGCCTCGGCCTCCCGGCTGAAACGGCGCACGAACTCCTCGTCGGATTCGTATTCGGGCCGCAGCACCTTGATGGCCACGATCCGGTTTTTCTTTTTGTCAAAGGCGCGGTACACGACGGCCATGCCGCCCGTGCCGACGATGGCCTGCACGACATACCTGCCCGATATGACGCGCCCGATCATCGGCCGTCCGCCTCCTCATAGATCGCGAACATCGCGGTGATGTTGTCCGGCCCGCCGTCCTCCAGCGCGATGCCGATCAGATGGCGCAGCTTCTCCTGCCAGTCCATGTCGTTCAGTACGGCGCGCAGTATTTCCCGCTCGGGCACGTGGTTGGTCAGCCCGTCGGAGCACAGGAAGAACACGTCCCCCGCCCGAAGGTCGAGCTGGAGCGTGTCGATCTCCACCCGGGGCTCGGTGCCCAGGGCGCGGGTGATGATGTTGCGCTTGGGGTGCACCCGGGCCTCGCGCACGGTGATCAGGCCCTTTAACACCATCTCCTCCACCAGCGTGTGGTCGATGGTCACCTGCATCAGCGCCCCGCGCCGCACCAGGTAGACCCGGGAATCCCCGACGTGGGCGATGAAGGCGGTGCTGCCCTCCATGCCCAGCGCCGAGAAGGTGGTGCCCATGCCGCTGACCTCGTCGGACTCCTGGCTGGCCCGGTAGACCGCGTCGTTGGCCCGGGCCACCGCGGCGCGCAGGGCCTCCGCCGTGATCCGCTCCACCCCGCGCATGTAGTCCGCAAACGTGTTGACCGCCAGCGCGCTGGCGACCTCCCCGGCGTTGTGGCCGCCCATGCCGTCCGCCACGGCGCAGAAGCGCTCGCCCCGCGCGGGCTGATAGCACGAATCCTCGTTCAACTGGCGCACCCGGCCGATATCCGTCATAGAGTAGACTTTCATGCGCAAAACCTCCGAAAGAGAGTGGAGAGTGGAGTGTGGAGAGTGGAGTGTGGAGTTAGGAGTTAGGAATTAGGAATTAGGAATTAGGAATTAGGAGTTGAGTTGCCCGGTGCGGCGCGGCATATCCGTAGGGACGCCATTATTGGCGTCCGCGTCTACGGTGGGTTTCGGGCATTCTTTAATTCCTAATTCCTCATTCCCAATTCCTAATTCAAATCAAGTACCTTCCTTCTGAGCTGTCCGCACGCGCCCTCGATATCCGCGCCCATCTCGCGTCGGACGGTGGCGGAGATATTCTTGAGGGTGAGGCGCTTGAGGAAGGCGTCCACGTCCTGCCTGGACGGGGCGCGCAGGTTGCGCTCCTTCACGTCGTTTAGGGGGATCAGGTTCACGTGGCACTGGAGGCCACGGAGTCGGCGGGCGAGCTCCTCGGCCTGTTTGACGTCGCAGTTGACATCTTTGATGAGCGCGTACTCGAAGATCACCCGCCGCCCGGTCTTTTCCACGTAGTTGCGGCAGGCGGCGATGACCTCGCCGTAGGGGTAGGCGTTGGCCACGGGCATGATCTTCCGGCGCACCTCGTCGTTGGGCGCGTGCAGCGACAGCGAAAGCGTCACCGGCAGGCCCTCTTTGGCGAAGTCGTACATCCTCGGTACCAGCCCGCAGGTGGACAGCGACACGTTGCGCAGGGAGATGTTGAAGCCCTCCGGGTCGTTGACGAGATGCAGGAATTTCACCACGTTGTCGTAGTTGTCCAGCGGCTCGCCGGAGCCCATCAGCACGATGTTGTGCACCCGGCGCTCGGGGTCCTGATCGTGGATGTGCCGGTTGGCGGCGGCCACCTGGCCCAGGATCTCGCCCGGCGTCAGGTTGCGCACCCGGCCCTCCAGCGTCGAGGCGCAGAAAGCGCAGCCCATCCGGCAGCCCACCTGGGTGGACACGCACAGCGTGTCGCCGTGGTGGTAGCGCATCACCACGCCCTCGATCAGGTTGCCGTCCGTGAGCGCGTAGAGGAATTTCTCGGTCTCGTCGATCTTCGACCGGTAGGATTCCAGTATGCGCACCGGGTTCGCCACCGCGATTGCGTTCAGCTTTGCCCGAAGCGCCGCGGAGAGGTTGGTCATCTCGTCGATGGACGCCCCACGGTTGAGCCACTCCCGAATCTGTTTGGCCCGGAACTTGCTCTCGTTCAGGTCGTTTAATACGAAGCCCAGGAGCTCGTCATGGTTCAGCCCCAGCAGTTGTATGCGCTCCACCGTCACACGCCCCTTCTGATCATCCGCGCGATGAAGAAGCCCTCGATGCCGTCCCGGTGGGGGAGGATCTGTATCATGCCGCCCTCAAGGCGGGGCTTCAGCGCGTCGGGCAGCCAGCCGTCGTCGGGGTCGGGCTCAAACTCGGGATGATCGGCCAGGAACGCCCTGACCCGATCTTCATTTTCCTCGGGCAGCAGCGTGCAGGTGGCATAGACCAGCCGCCCGCCCACCTTCACCGCCCGGGCGCAGGCGTTTAAAATGTCCCGCTGGAGGGGCGGCAGCGCCGCGAGGGTCTCGGCGTTGACCCGGTACTTGATGTCCGGCTTTTCGGCGATGACGCCCAGCCCGGAGCAGGGGGCGTCCACCAGCACGGCGTCCATGGTCAGCCGCGCGCTCTCCATGGGCATGCGGGCGTCGTACACCGTGGCGCGCACGTTGTCCAGCCCCAGCCGCCGGGCGGCGGCGCGTATGAGCTGCACCCGGTGCTCGTGCACGTCCCAGGCGAACACGCGGCCCGCGCCCGCCATGCGCTCGGCCATCAGGCAGGTCTTGCCGCCGGGGGCCGCGCAGGCGTCCAAAATCTGCATGCCGGGCCTCGCGCCCACGGCCAGCGCCGCCAGCATGGCGCTTTCACCCTGTATGGAGAAGAAGCCCCGGCGGTAGCCGTCGGTGTCGGCCAGGTTGCCCGCGTCGGAGAGCACATAGGCGTCTTCGACGATGCCCCGCCGCCAGGCGTAATGCTGCGCGTCCAGCCACTTTTCAAAGGCGGCGGCGTCCAGGCGCATGCGGTTGGGGCGGACGGTGACCGTCCTTCCCTCGCCGCGGCAGGCGGCGATCTGTTCGGCTGTGTCGAGGCCGTAGGCGGCGATCAGCTTATCGGCGATCACCGGGGAAAGCGAGTGCTTTACCGACAGCCACGCTGTCGGCTCGGTCTTGCGGTCGGGCAGGGTCAGATCCCCGGCGTCCCGCGCCCTGATCAGGTTGCGCAGCACGGCGTTCACCAGCCCGGTCAGACCCTCGCGGCCCGCGGCGCGCACCTGCTTGACGGCCTCGTCCACCGCCGCGTGGTCGGGCACGCGGTCCATGAACAAAAGCTGCGCCGCGGCGACGTGCAGTATGTCGTTCACCACGGGCTCGGGCTTGGCCTCCATGAACCGGCCGAGCATGGTCTCGATGTAAAGCCGGTTCTCCACCGCGAAGTAGAACAGGCTGGCGGCCAGGCGGCGGTCCTCCGCGGAGAGCCGCGCGGCCCCGAGCTGCCGGTCCAGCGCCTGGGCGGCGTAGGCGTCGTCCCGCATCACGTCCTGGAGGGCCTTCAAGGCCACCTGCCGGGGGGAGGGGCCCATCGGCTTCGGAGGCTGCTTTCGACCACCCCTGAAGCCGCCTTTTGATACACCGCCACCCCGTAGTCCTCCCTTACCGGGGCGATGGTCGCCCACCCCGGGACGATGGTCGCGATCCTGTCGGTTGTTCATGCCTCGACATCCTTTCCGAAGGCGCTGCCCTCGTCGATCCGCTTGCCCGCCAGATAGGCCTTCGCCGCCATGCGCTTTGCGCCGGGGGCCTGCATCTCCAGGACCTCCAGCGCGCCCGCGCCGCACTTCACCACCAGCCCCGCCTTCGGGGAGGCGGTGATCACCGTGCCGGGGGCGGCGTCGGAATCGGTCTCGACGGCCCGCGCCAGGGTGATTTTCAGCTGCCCGCCGGCCATGCCGGTGGCCGCGCAGGGCCAGGGGTTCAGCCCGCGCACCTGGTTGGCGATCAACTGCGCGTCCCGGGTCCAGTCGATCTCGCCCATCTCCTTTTTGAGCATGGGCTCGTAGCTGGACAGGGCCTCGTCCTGCTTTTGAGGGACGATCTCCCCGGCCAGATACCTCGGCAGCGTCTCGCGAAGCAGTTCCGCGCCCAGTTCGGAGAGCCGTTCGGTCAGTTCCCCGGCGGTCTCCAGCGCGCCGACGGGGGTGGCGCGGGAGGCCAGCATGTCGCCGGTGTCGATGCCGACGTCGGTGAGCATCAGGGTGACCCCGGCCTCCTTATCGCCGTTCAGTATGCACCAGTTGATGGGGGCGGAGCCGCGGTGCTTAGGCAGCAGCGAGGCGTGCACGTTCACGGTGCCGTGGGTCGGGATGTCCAATATCTCCCGGGTGAGGATCTGCCCGAAGGCGGCGGTGACCATCACGTCCGGCTGAAGCGCCTTCAGCTGCGCCACGCCCTCGGGGGCCTTGACCTTTTCAAACTGATACACCGGCAGCCCGCGCCCGAGCGCCTCGAGCTTCACCGGGCAGGCGGTCAGCTTCCTGCCGCGGCCCGCGGGACGGTCCGGCTGGGTGAACACGCCGACCACGTTGTAGCCCGCGTCGCACAGCGCCTTTAGCGACGGCACCGCGAACTCCGGGGTGCCCATGAAGACCACGCGGGTCATTGCGCATCGCCTCCGCTCTTCTGACGCATCTCCTCGGTGGCGTCCTCGATCATCTTGTCCACGTAGAGTATGCCGTCCAGGTGGTCGAGCTCGTGGCACAGGCACACGGCCAGCAGGCCCTCGCCCTCGACCTCGATGGGTTCGCCGTTTCGGTCCTGGGCTCTGACCTTCACCTTCTCCGGGCGCACCACCTTGCCCGCGCGGTCCGGCACGGACAGGCAGCCCTCGATGACGGTGACCTCGCCCTCCCGGGACACGATCTCCGGGTTGACCAGCTCGATCAGCCCGTCGCCCACGTCGACCACGCAGCAGCGCTTGAGCACGCCCACCTGCGGCGCGGCCAGCCCCACGCCGTTGCCCGCCGCCATGGTCTCGGCCATGTCGCCAAGCAGCGTGTGCAGCCGTTCGTCGAATTTCTCCACCTTCCGCGCGTGCTTGCGCAGAACGTCGTCCTGATCGATGATCCTGATGCTTCTGATTGCCATGGCTCATTCGGAGAGCGGCTCGGCCGCCTCCCCTTCCTCCTCCAGCTTGTCGGTGACGTCCTCGATCATCTTGTCCACGTACAGCACCCCGTCCAGGTGGTCCAGCTCGTGGCACAGGCACCGGGCCAGCAGGCCCTCGCCCTCGATTTCAAAATGCTTGCCCTTCCGGTCCTGGGCGCGCACCCGCACCTTCTCGGGCCGCGCCACGGTGCAGCGGCGGCCGGGCACGGACAGGCAGCCCTCCACGTCCACCACCTCGCCCTCGGTCCAGAGGATCTCCGGGTTGACCAGCTCGATCAGCCCTTCGCCCACGTCGATCACGCAGCAGCGCTTGAGGATGCCCACCTGCGGCGCGGCCAGCCCGACGCCGTCGGCCTCCAGCATGGTGTCGGCCATGTCTTCCAGCAACTGATGGAGCCGCCGGTCGAATTTGTCCACCCGACGCGCGCGCTTGCGCAGTATGTCGTCCTTGCCCATTTCAACGATCTTGCGAATTGCCATTTTTTTCTCATCCTTTATATCATGTTCACCGGATTGACCTCCAGCTCGCCCCGCACGCCCTCGGGCGCGGCCTCGGCGATGGCCTGCATTTTGCGGGTCACGGCCTCCACGTCGGCCTTGAAGTAGAGCTTCACGAACAGCTGCCAGCGGTGCTCGCTGCGCAGAAAGGCGATGGGGGCCTCGCAAGCGCGGCACTGGAGCGCGTCGGCCTCCTGCCCGGTCTCGACGAGATACCGGTGCAGGGCGCTCTCCGCCTCCCGCGCCGCATTCTCTGCCTTCCGGGCCTCCTTCGAGGAAAACACCACCCGCGCGATGACGGTGTAGGGCGGGTAGAGGGCCAGCCTGCGGCTGGCGGCCTCCCGGGTGTAGAAGGCGCGGTAGTCCTGGGCGGCGGCGCAGGCGATGCCGTAGTGCTCCGGGTCGTAGGTCTGCACCACCACGCGCCCGGGCGCGTCCGCGCGGCCCGCGCGGCCCGCCACCTGGGTGATGAGCTGGAAGGTGCGCTCGACGCTGCGGTAGTCCGGCAGGTTGAGCGTCATGTCCGCGGCCACCACGCCCACCAGCGTCACGTTGGGGAAGTCCAGCCCCTTGGCGATCATCTGGGTGCCCACCAGCACGTTGGTGTCGCCGCGGCGGAAGGCGTCCAGTATCTTCTGGTGCGCGTCCTTGCCCTGGGTGGTGTCGATGTCCATGCGCCCCACCCGGGCGTCGGGGAACAGCCGGGCGACCTCCTCCTGCACCTTCTGGGTGCCCGCGCCGAAGTACTTGATGTACACGCTGCCGCAGCTGGGGCAGGTCCTGGGCGGGGGCATGGTCCTGCCGCAGTAGTGGCACCGGAGCGCCTCGCCGGCGCGGTGGTAGGTCATGGACACGTCGCACTGGTCGCACTTGACCACGTAGCCGCACCTGCGGCAGGACACGAACGACGAGTGTCCCCGGCGGTTGATGAACAGCATGGCCTGACGGCCGCCGTCCAGGCATTCCCGCAGGGCCCGGGCCAGCCTGCCGCTGAACACGGAGCTGTTGCCGCGCTCGAACTCGCCGCGCATGTCCACCAGCTCGACCTCCGGCAGCGGGCGGTTCATGACCCGCTGCTTGAGCTCGATCAGCTCCAGCTTGTTCTCGGGGCGCACCCCGGGCATGACCCGCATGTAGGTGTCGATGGAGGGCGTGGCGCTGCCCAGCACCAGCACGGCGCTGTGGTCCGCCGCGCGCCGCCAGGCGATCTGCCTGGCATCGTAGCGGGGCCGCCGGTCGGACTGGTAGCTGGACTCGTGCTCCTCGTCCACGATGATGCAGCCGATGTTCTGAAGCGGCGCGAATATGGCGCTGCGCGCGCCGATGACCACCCGGGCCGCGCCGGAGCGTATGCGCCGCCACTCGTCGAAGCGCTCGCCCGCCGAAAGCGCCGAGTGCAGCACCGCTGCGTCCGCGCCGAAGCGGGCGTGCAGCCAGCGCACCATCTGGGGCGTCAGCGCGATCTCCGGCACCAGCACCACGGCGGTTTTGCCCTGCCTGAGCGCCTCGCGGATCAGCCGGATGTACACCTCGGTCTTGCCGCTGCCGGTGACGCCGTGCAGCAGGAACCGCCCGCCGGTCGAGAGCGCCGCCGTCAGCTTTTCGACGGCCATGGCCTGGCCCGGCATCAGCGCCGGGTCGGGGGCGCGTTCGTCGTCCGCCAGCGCCAGCGGCGTGCGCCGCGCCTCATGGGCGACGATCTCCACCGCGCCCTTGTCCACGAGCGCCTTGAGCGCCCCGCTGTCCAGCCGAGGGGTCTCGATGTCGCCCTCCGTGAGCCGACGCACGATCTCGATCTGCTTCTTCGCCCGCGGGTGCTGTTCGATGAAGCCGGCAACCGCCTCCGGGGAGAGCTTCAGATGCGCGTAGCGCAGGGTCTTCTCCCGCACCCGGCCGCCCCGCATCTCCGCGGGGATCATCAGCCGCAGGGCGTCCACCAGGTTGCACAGGTAGCGCCTGTGCATCCAGTCGGCCAGCGCCATCAGGTCCGGCAGGATCACCGGCTCCTGTCGGGCTGCGCGCAGCACGGGTTTGATCTTCTCCGGGTCGAGATTGCACTGGTCCGTCAGGCGGATCACGAAGCCGTCCAGCGTGCGCGGGCCGAAGGGCACCGTCACCAGCATGCCGGGGGAGAGGGCCATGCCCTCGGGCACGGCGTAGGTAAAGCGCCTGTCCACCGCCTCGGCGGACAGGTCCACGATCACTTCCGCGTACCGCATCTCAGCGCCCCATCAGCTCGGCCACCCGGTCGAGTATGCCGTCGGCCACCGCCCGCTTGGATTGAAGCGGCAGCTCCCGGGCGTCGTCGCGGGTGATCAGCGTCACGGTGTTGGTGTCCACGCCGAAGCCCGCGTCCTTCCGGGACACGTCGTTGGCCACCACCATGTCGGCGTTTTTCCTGTCCAGCTTGCCCCGGGCGTTGTCCAGCACGTCGTCGGTCTCGGCGGCAAAGGCCACCAGCACCTGGCCCGGGCGCTTGCGGCGACCCAGCTCGGCGGCGATGTCGGTGGTGTTTTCAAGCTCGAGGGTCATGCCCGCGCCGGTCTTCTTGATCTTGCCCGACGCCGCCCGCACCGGGCGGAAGTCGGCGGGGGCGGCGGCCTGGATCACCACGTCGGCCTGGTCGCCCCGGGACAGCACCGCCTCGCAGAGCTGGGCGCTGGACTCGATGCCCACCACCTCCACGCCCGCGGGCTTCTCAAGGTGCACCGGGCCGGACACCAGCGTCACCTGCGCGCCGCGGTCCCGGGCGGCCTCGGCGAGGGCGTAGCCCATCTTGCCGGTGGAGCGGTTGGTGATGTAGCGCACCGGGTCGATGCGCTCCACCGTGGGGCCCGCCGTGACCAGCACCCTCACGCCCTCGAAATCCCGGGGCGCGAACAGGGCGGACGCCGCCTCCGCGATCTCCTGAGGCTCCGACATGCGGCCGATGTCGTCGTCGCCGCAGGCCAGACGCCCCCGCGCCGGGCCGACGAAGCGCGCGCCGCGCTCCGCCAGCGTGGCCAGGTTGGCCTGGGTGGCGGGGTGGCGGTACATGTTGGCGTTCATCGCCGGGGCGATGAGCAGCGGGCAGGTCATGGCCAGCGCCGTGGTGGACAGCAGGTCGTCCGCGATGCCGCCCGCCAGCTTGGCCAGGCAGTTGGCCGTCGCCGGGGCGATCACGAACAGCTCCGCCCACTTCGACAGGGCGATGTGCTCCATCTCGGAGCGGGGGGCGAAGGTGTCCACGCAGGCGGGCTGGCCGCTCAGGGTTTCGAAGGTCAGCGGCGGCACAAATTTCGCGGCGTGCGCCGTGAGCACCACCCGCACCTGCGCCCCGGCCTTGGTAAGACGGCTCACCAGCTCGCACGCCTTGTAGGCCGCGATGCCGCCGGTGACGCCCAGCACGATTCGCCTGTCCTTGAGCATTTTCCCGCCCTCCCTGTCGTTTGGAATGTAAACAGTGCAACAAGCGAAAGCCAACGTTTTTTGTCGGTTTTCGCCCTGTCGCGCGGCTATTCAGTTCGATGACGTCTGTCAGATCTCGTCATCCTCCGCCTCTTCATTGCGGGAGTAGGTGATCAGCCGGCGGTTGATCTCCTCAATGGCGATGGAGAGGGGCTTGGTCTCCTTGGTGTCGATCAGCGGCAGGCTGCCGCCGATCAGCTCGCGGGCGCGCTTGGACGCCTCCACGGCCAGCGTGTAGCGGCAATCCACCTTTTCCAGCAGCTCGCCGATGGGGGGTTCGGTCATCATAGTGCATATACCTCCTGATTAAGCGTTGAGGGAACGGTTGAGTTCATCCAGGAAGGCGCGGTTGCTCTCAAGCTCCCGGCGCCGGGCGGTGATGACGGCGTAGACCTGCTCCGCCGCGATCTCCAGGGCGTTGGGCTCCACCGACCAGTCCTGGTGGATGATGATGTAGTGGTATTTGTAGGCCGTGGCGCACTCCCTGGCCACGTTGTTGAGCCGCACGCGGATGGACTCCTCCGTCTCGGTGCCGCGGTGCCGAAGCCGCGCCTCGAGGTTTTCCCGGCTGGGCGGGCACACGAATATGCCGGTGACGGTGTCGTCCTGGGCCATGGCCTGTAAACAGCCCTGCACGTCGATTTCGAGGATCAGGTCGCGCCCGGCGTCCAGCTCGTCCCGTACGACCTGCTTGAGGGTGCCGTAGCGGTTCTGGTGGACGTGGGCCCACTCGTAGAAGGCGTCCTGGCGGACCAGCTCGTCGAAGCGCGCGTCGGAGACGAAGTGGTAGCTCACGCCGTCCACCTCGCCCGGACGGGGCGCGCGGGTGGTGCAGGACACGGACAGCGACACGTCCGGGTGTCTTTTCAGCACCGTCTTGACGATTTCGGACTTTCCCACACCCGCGGGACCGGAGATGACAAACAGTCTGCCGCGTTCAGGCATTGGTTTTCTCCCCTTTTTCATTTGTTTATAACTTCAAACGAACGGTCACTCCACGTTCTGGAGCTGCTCCCGGAGCTTTTCGATCTCGGCCTTCATGTCCACGGCCAGCCGGGTGATGGGGATGTCCTGGGACTTGGAGGAGACGGTGTTGACCTCCCGGTTCAGCTCCTGGACGATGAAGTCGATCCTGCGGCCGATGGGCTTGTCGTCCTCAAACAGCCGGCGAAGCTGCGTGACGTGGCTTCTGAGGCGCACGATCTCCTCGTCGATGGCGCTGCGGTCCGCCATGAGCGCCACCTCCGTTAAAAGCCGCGTCTCGTCCACCTCGGCGTCCCCGAGGAGCTCCTTCACCGCGGCGCGCAGGCGCTCCCGGTAGGCATCCACCGTCTCGGGGTAGCGGGCCTCGATCTCGCCGGTGATGCGCTCGATGGCGTCCACCCGGTCGCTCAGATCCCGCTTCATGGCCTCGCCCTCCCGCGCGCGCATGGCGATGAGCTGGTTAAGCGCGGCGTTCAGGGCCCGGAGCATCAGATCCGTGACGGCGTCCCGGTCCTCCTCGGCCTCGGTGACCACCAGCACGTCCGGCATCTTCGCGATGGTCATGAGGCTGCGGTCGTCCATCACCCCGACGTACTTGAGCCCCTCCAGCGCCTTGGCGTACACCTCGAACAGCGCCCGGTCCGCCATGACGGTCTTGGCGTCGGCGCGCAGGTTGCGGTAGGTCACGAACACGTCCACGTGGCCGCGGCTCAGGCGCGCGCCGATGGCCCTGCGGGCCGCGTCCTCCACAAACATCAGGTTTCGCGGCATGCGAAACGCCAGGTCGAGAAAGCGGTGGTTAACGCTCTTTAACTCTATCGTCATCTGCCGCCCGTCGATTTCGCAATCGCCGCGGCCATATCCGGTCATGCTCTGCATGGTCACAGCCTCCAAGGATACTCATTTTCCTATTCTATTATAGCACATCCTGTCCCGCTTGCCTATGCGGTATCAGAAAATTAAAATAAAATCGCGGGCGTCGCAATGACACCCGCGGTTTATGATGCCGATCATCACAGCTTGGAGTACCCGAAGCTGTTCACCAGGGCGTCCAGCTTCTGCCCGGCCTTGCACAGGGGGCAGGCGGTGGCGTCGTGGGACTGGTAATCGGGCAGGTCGTGGGGGTTGAAGAGGCTGGTGACGGGCAGGCCGCCCAGCCGGTCGATGGTGGCGAATATGGAGGCGATGCCCACGGTGTTGCCGCCGTAGTAGGCGACGGCCTCGATGGCGGATTTTGCGGTGTAGCCGGTGGAGACCGAGGCCATCAGGATCAGCACGTTTTTGCCGGTGATCAGCGGCGCGGTGTTTTCACGGAAGATCAGCTGGCTGCCCACCGTGCGCTCCGGGGTGACCACGTTCATGTCCGTGTGCTGGTTGATGTTCATATAGCCCGCCTTGGTCATCTCGCTGGCCATGCAGGCGGCGATCACCTCGGTGCCGTCCAGGCACAGTATGGTGTCGATCAGGGTGTCCATCTTGTATTCCTTCGCCAG
Organism: uncultured Eubacteriales bacterium; assembly: GCA_902790525.1. Taxonomy (GTDB): domain Bacteria; phylum Bacillota; class Clostridia; order Christensenellales; family Aristaeellaceae; genus UBA2862. Next base: position 35,049 of record CADASI010000035.1, on the reverse strand, counting down.
CTCCAGGGCCACCTTGCGCGCCTCGGAGAGGCAGAATTTCTGGGCCGTCACGTCGATATAGTAGTTGATGTGGCTGTGGCCGGTGGCGAAATGTCCCCTGCTGACCTTCAGGACGATGTCTTCCTTTGAGGTCGGATGCCTGATGGGTTCCATGCGTCAAATCCCCCTTCCGGAATGTTATGGTTATATTATATCTTAGCGCTATGCGTTTGTCAATTGAAATTGAACGCCCATGAAGTACGTTGCATTTCGTACTCGGGCGGGCGCCGCATCGGCGCCCCTACGCAGGTTTCATGAATCCATATGCATTTTGAGACAGCCCCATTCGCTTGGGTAAATGCGATTGTCACGCCGAGGGCTTGGTGGTCGCGCGGGTCGCCTTGGGCTCGGGCAGCGCATTGTCCCCGGGGAGCTGGTCGGGCTGGGCGAAGATCAGGCGGGGGCGCTCGCCGTCCACCACGGCCTCGCGGGTGATGATGCACTTCTTGACGCCCTCCATGCTGGGCAGCTCGTACATGGTGTCCATCATGACGCCCTCGATGATGGCCCGCAGGCCGCGCGCGCCGCTCTTGCGGGTCAGCGCCTGCCGGGCGATGGCCTGGAGCGCGTCGTGGGTGAACTCCAGCTCCACGTCGTCGAAGCTCAGCAGCTTTGCGTACTGGCGGGTCAGGGCGTTCTTGGGCTCGGTGAGGATCTTCACCAGCGCCTCCTCGTCCAGGCTGTTCAGGGTGACCAGCACGGGCAGACGGCCGATGAACTCGGGGATCAGGCCGAAGCGCAGCAGGTCCTCCGGGCGCACCTGGGACATGATCTCGGCGTTGGTGTGCTCGTACTTGCCCTTGATCTCGGCGCCGAAGCCCATGACCTTCTTGCCGATGCGGCTCTCGACGATCTTCTCGATGCCGTCGAACGCGCCGCCGCAGATGAAGAGTATGTTGGTGGTGTCGATCTGTATGAACTCCTGCAGCGGGTGCTTCCTGCCGCCCTGGGGCGGCACGGAGGCGATGGTGCCCTCGAGGATCTTCAAAAGCGCCTGCTGCACGCCCTCGCCGGACACGTCGCGGGTGATGGAAGGGTTCTCGGACTTGCGGGCGATCTTGTCGATCTCGTCGATGTAGATGATGCCCCGCTGGGCGCGCTCCACGTCGAAATCGGCGTTCTGGATGAGGCGGAGCAGTATGTTCTCCACGTCCTCGCCCACGTAGCCGGCCTCGGTGAGGCTGGTGGCGTCGCCGATGGCGAAGGGCACGTTGAGTATCTTGGCCAGGGTCTGGGCCAGGTAGGTCTTGCCGCAGCCGGTGGGGCCCAGCATGACGATGTTGGACTTCTGGAGCTCCACGTCCGACTTGCGGTTGCCCATGCACTGTATGCGCTTGTAGTGGTTGTAGACCGCCACGGACAGGGCCTTCTTGGCCTGCTCCTGGCCCACCACGTACTGATCCAGTATCTCCTTGATCTCCGCGGGCTTCTTGATCTCCAGGTTGCCGGACATGCCGATGGACTCGACGTCGTCGGACACGATCTCGTTGCACAGCAGCACGCACTCGTTGCAGATGTAGGTGTTGTTGGGCCCGGAGACCAGCTTGCGCACCTGATCCTGGGTCTTGCCGCAGAAGGAGCAGCGCACCACGCGCCGGTTATTGTTGTTGGTTGCCATTCTTTATCTCCTCGGAGTGATGATTTCGTCGATCAGGCCGTAGTCCTTCGCCTGCTCCGCCGTCATGAAGTGGTCGCGCTCGGTGTCCTTTTCGATGGTCCTGAGGGGCTTGTCGGTGTTCTCGGCGAGGAGCTCGTTCATGGTCTTCTTGATGCGCAGGATCTGCTCGGCGTGGATCTGGATGTCCGTCGCCTGGCCCTGCGCGCCGCCCAGGGGCTGGTGGATCATGATCTCGGCGTGGGGGAGGGCCTTGCGCTTGCCCTTCGCGCCCGCCGCCAGCAGGAACGCGCCCATGGAGGCCGCCAGGCCGATGCACAGCGTGGACACCTCGCACTTCAGGTAGCGCATGGTGTCGTAGATCGCCATGCCCGCCGACACGCTGCCGCCGGGGGAGTTGATGTAGAGCATGATGTCCTGGTCCGGGTCCTCCATCTCCAAAAAGAGCATCTGGGCCACCACGATGTTGGCCACGTCGTCGTCAATGGGGCCGCCCAGGAAGATGATGCGATCCTTCAACAGGCGGGAATAGATGTCGTAGCTGCGCTCGCCGCGGCTGGTTTGTTCGATTACATAGGGCACCAAAGTCATGGACACACCTCCAGTTTTGAGAGTGGAGAGTTGAGAGTGGAGAGTGGAGATGAATTGTCGCGCATCCTTATCTCTTCACTCTTCACTCTGATTAAATACTACCCCGCTGCGCGGATGGTCATGCGCCGCGGGGTGGAAAAAAGCGGGAATTATTCGGCGTTGGCCTTGATGAAGTCCAGGGTCTTCTGCATGGCCGCGCCGTCGGTGAACAGCTTGCGGTCGTCGTCGGAGAGCACCTTCTTGAACTCGTCGAGGGTCTTCTTGTTCTGCTCGGCGTACTTGGCGATCTCGGCGTCGGTCTCCTCGTCGGTGGCCTCAATGCCCTCGGCCTTGCGGACGGCCTCCATCACCAGCTGGGTCTTCACGCGCTCCTCGGCCTGGGCGCGGTACATATCGCGCACCTGCTCGCGGGTCTGGCCGGTGTACTTGAAGTAGTCGTCCAGCTTGATGCCCTGGTAGGCCATGCGCATCTCCATGTCGCGCAGCATGTTGTCGATCTGGTCCTCGATCATGGCCTGCGGGATGTCCACCTTGGCGTTTTCGCATATGGTCTCGATCACTTCGTTCTCGAAGCTGTTCTCGGCGCGGCTGTCGGCGGCCTTCTCGAGGTTTGCGCGGATCTCGGCCTTGTACTCGTCCACGGTGTCGGCGGTCTCGGAGGCCTCCTTCACGAAGTCCTCGTCCAGCGCGGGCACTTCCTTTTCACGGATGCCGTTGATCTTCACCTTGAACACGACGGGCTTGCCGGCCAGCTCCTTGGCGTGGTAGTCCTCGGGGAAGGTGACGTTGACCTCGCACTCGTCGCCCACAGACTTGCCCACCAGCTGCTCCTCGAAGCCGGGGATGAAGCTGCCGGAGCCCAGTATGAGATCGTGCTTTTCGGCGGTGCCGCCGTCGAACTGCACGTCGCCGTCGAAGCCGGCGTAGTCGATGTTCACCTGATCGTCCAGCTTCGCGGGGCGGTCGCTGATCTCCACCCAGCGGGAGGCGCGGTCGCGGGCGCGCTCGATCTCGGCCATGACGTCGTCGTCGGTGACCTCGTCCACGGTCTTGACGATGCCCAGGTGCTTGTACTCGCCCAGCTCCACGTCGGGGCGCACGAACACCTCCACGGTGAACTTGAGCTCCTGGCCGCGGGCGATCTGCTCCACGTTGAGCTCGGGACGGTCCACCACGTGCACGTCGTGCTCCTTGAGCGCGGCCTGGTAGATCTCGGGGAAGATGGCGTCGAAGGCGTCCTCGTAGAAGACCTCCTTGCCGTAGAAGTTTTCGATGACCTTCATCGGGGCCTTGCCCTTGCGGAAGCCGGGAATCTGGATGCGGCCCTTCATCTTATTATATGCGATCCTGAGACCTTCCTCGAACTTTTCGGGTTCGACGACAAAGCCGAGCTTGACCTTGTTGGAAGAGAGCTTTTCAAAGGTGGTGGTCATGGATAATCCTCCGTTTCAATTACATAACTGTCCATATTGCAGGGAACAGTGTATCACAGCCGCACTTTTTTTTCAACATAAGAAGGTAAATTTCATCTTTAGAAATGGGGAAGCCTCGCGGTTCCCGGATAATGATGAAGGAATGCCCCGCGCGCCGCATTTGCCTTAAATTGAGCCGCGGGGGTGCTTGAAATCGGCAGGGTACTATGATAAAATCAGTATTGAAACGGAGAATCATGCGATCTTGCAGGGAGGCGATGCTATGTGTCAGGTTTCCGTGAGCATCCCCAATGAGGTTTTGTACGATACGAACATGAGCGTCGCGGACGCCACAGCCTTCGCGCGCCAGATGGTCGCCCTGGGGTATTACACGCAGAACAAGGTTTCGATCGGCTACTGCGCCGGGATCGCGGGGATGAGCGAGGCGGATTTCATACGGTTCCTCGGCAGCCATGACGTGGGGATTTTTGACCGCATGACAGAGGATGCGTTGAAGAGGGATATCGCCAATGCGTAAGGTAATCGTCAATTCCACGCCGCTGATCGCCCTGGCGAAATCCGGACAGCTGGACCTGCTGAAGAGGCTGTATGGGCGCATCGTCATCCCGGAAGCCGTATACAGGGAGGTCACCGGAAAAGAGGACATCGTCTCGCAGGAGATCGGCCAGGCGCAGGAGTGGATAGAGATTTTCAGGGTTGATCCGAATGTGGACCGGCGGATGTACCGCGCCAAGCTGCACGAGGGCGAGGTTGAGGTGATGCTCCTGGCGCAGGATACGGGCGCGGATCTGGTTATCATTGACGACGACGCCGCGCGAAAGACCGCGGATTATCTGGGGCTTCCCCTGACAGGTACGCTCGGCGTGCTGATCAAAGCCAAAGAGCGCGGATTGTTGGAGGCGGTCATGCCGGTGGTATCCGCAATGGAGCAGCATGGCATATACTTTTCGAGGCAGTTGAAGGAGATCGTGCGGAAGCTGTCCGGCGAATGTTAAACTTTCCCGCCGTCCTTGACACGTTTTCCATCCCTTGCTATAATGATACACGGCTTTAAAAGCCCTGTGCCATAGACAGCGAGCGCGTATGCTTAATGCCGAGAGGTTTCTCGCCGAGGCGCAACGGATGGAGTAGACACACCGCCCTTGCGCCCTGCGCAAGGGTTTTTTATTGGCCGTCAGTTTCGGACGGAATGCGAGGTGTGAGAATATGTCCAAGAATTTAGAAGTCAAGAAGGGCGTCGTGGCCGAGATCAAAGGCAAGTTTGAGAAGGCCCAGACCGCCGTTCTGGTCGACTATCGCGGCATCAACGTCGCGGAGGTCACCGAGCTTCGCAACCAGCTGCGCAAGGCCGGCGTCGAGTATGCGGTTCTGAAGAACACCATGATCAACCTGGCCGTGAAGGGGATGGGCTTCGACGGGATCGAGAAGCACCTGGAGGGCCCCACCGCCGTGGCCTTCGGTTACGAGGATGCCATCGCCCCCGCCAAGATCCTTTGCGAGGCGGCGAAGAAGAACAAGAACCTGACCATCAAGTGCGGCGTCTGCGACGGCGCTTACCTGGATGAGGCGGGCGTGCAGGCCCTGGCCAACACCCCCAGCCGCGAGGTTCTCATCGCGCGGATCATGGGCAGCATGATGAGCTCTGTGTCCAAGTTCGTGTACGCTCTGGAAGCGATTCGCAAGAAGCAGGCCGGCGAGGAATGATCGCCGCCTGAACCCCAACGACCTAATAATACTATCTGATGGAGGATATAATCATGGCTAACAATGCTGAGATCATCGCTGCGATTGAGAAGATGACGATCCTTGAGCTGGCTGACCTGGTCAAGGAAATGGAAGAGAAGTTTGGCGTGTCCGCCGCGGCTCCCGTGGTGGTTGGCGCTGTCGCCGGCGGCGAGGCCGCTCCCGCCGAGGAAGAGAAGACCGAGTTCGACGTGATCCTGAAGGCCGCCGGCGCCCAGAAGCTGAAGGTCATCAAGGTGGTCCGCGAAGTCAAGCCTGGCCTGGGCCTCAAGGAAGCCAAGGAGCTGGTGGACGGCGCTCCCTCCACCCTGGCCGAGGGCATCTCCAAGGAAGCCGCCGAGGAGCTCAAGAAGAAGATGGAAGAAGTCGGCGCCGAGATCGAGATCAAGTAATCTCAATCAGAACGCAACGGATGAGACCGTGTGCTCAGCGCATGGTCTCATTTGGAAACTGCACTGTCTTCCAATCAACGGCTGACCACGGCCGGATTAACGACATGGGAGGTGTCAAGCATGGCATCGGATAAGCGTATTAAGGTTACGCTGGCGTGCTCTGAGTGCAAGCAGCGCAATTACAATACCATGAAGAACAAGAAGAACGACCCCGACCGTCTTGAGATGAACAAGTATTGCCGCTTCTGCAAGAAGCACACCAGCCACAAGGAGACCAAGTAATCTCCCTGTCCACTGACAAGACAAGGATGTGAGATCATGGCAAAGGCAGCAGAGAACACCAACAAGAGCGCGAAGCCCGGCTTCGGCGCGCGCGTTTCCAACTTCTTCAAGGGCATCGGCCGGAGCTTCAAGAACATGTATCATGAGCTCAAGAAGGTCACCTGGCCCACCAGGAAGGAGCTGCTGAACTACTCCGTGGTCGTGTTCGTATTTTTGATCGTGATGGGCGTCATCATCGGCGTGATCGACACCGGCGCGGGCGCGCTGGTCAACCTGATCGTCAAGCTCTAAGGTCGGGGATACGGATATGTCTGAAAACACGGATATCAAGTGGTATGTCGTCCATACCTACTCCGGATATGAGAACAAGGTGCGCGACAGCCTGCTCAAGGCCGTTGAGAACAACGGCATGCAGGACATGATCGTGGACGTTCGCATACCGGTGGAAGAAGCTATCGAGATCAAAAACAACAAGCGCCGCACGGTACAGCGCAAGCTGCTGCCCAGCTACGTCATCGTGAAGATGAAAATGACCAACGAGACGTGGTACGTGGTCCGTAATACCCGCGGCGTTACCGGGTTTGTGGGCTCCGGCAACAAGCCGACCCCCCTGTCCGAGACCGACTTCGCCGCCATCTTCGAGTCCGCCACCAAGACGCGGCTGGACATCCAGGTGGGGGACGAGGTGCGCATACTCTCCGGCCTGTTCGAGAACTTCACCGGCAAGGTGGTGTCCATCGACAACGCCGCGCAGAAGCTGCAGGTGGTCGTGCCGATGCTCAAGCGCGAGACGACCGTGGAGCTCGCCTACGACGAGGTCGTGCGCACCGAGGACTGACCCGGACTTCCTGTGACTGCGACCCGCACCGGGTTTCAGTAGTGGGAGGGACGCTATGACGTTCCGCTTCACCACATACATGTTAAGGAGGATACCCCAATGGCAAAGAAAGTTACTGCGCTGATCAAGCTGCAGGTGCCTGCCGCCAAGGCGACGCCCGCGCCGCCCATCGGTCCCGCGCTGGGCCAGCATGGCGTGAACATCCCCGGTTTCTGCAAGGAGTTCAACGACCGCACCGCCAAGCAGGCCGGTCTGATCATCCCTGTGGTCATCACCGTGTACCAGGACCGTTCCTTCACGTTCATCACCAAGACGCCGCCCGCCGCCGTGCTGATCAAGAAGGCCTGCGGCCTCGAGCATGCGTCCGGACGTCCCAACCGGGACAAGGTCGCCAACATCACCAAGGCTCAGGTGAAGGAGATCGCCGAGCTGAAGATGCCCGACCTGAACGCCGCTTCCCTGGAAGCCGCGATGAGCATGATCGCCGGCACCGCCCGCTCCATGGGCGTTGTGGTGGTTGACTGAGCCTGACAGACAAGTGGGAGGACGCATTGTCCGTTTGACCACAAGGAGGATGTATTCATGAAGATGGGTAAGAAATATTCCGACAGCTTGAAGCTGATCGATCGCAGCAAGCAGTACGACCCCGAGGAGGCCGTCGCGCTGGTCAAGCAGACCGCCAAGGCCAAGTTTGACGAGACCATCGAGATCTCCGTGCGCCTGGGCGTCGACCCCCGCCACGCGGATCAGCAGGTCCGCGGCGCCGTGGTCCTGCCCCATGGCACCGGCAAGACCGTGCGCGTGCTGGTCATCTGCAAGGCCGACAAGGCCGCTGAGGCCGAGGCCGCCGGCGCCGATTTCGTGGGCGCCGAGGACATGGTCGCCAAGATCCAGGGCGGCTGGTTCGATTTCGACGTGGTCGTCGCCACTCCCGACATGATGGGCCAGGTCGGCCGCCTGGGCCGCGTGCTGGGCCCCAAGGGCCTCATGCCTTCCCCGAAGGCCGGCACCGTGACCATGAACGTCACCCAGGCCGTGCACGATATCAAAGCCGGTAAGGTGGAGTATCGCGTCGACAAGACCGCCATCATCCACTGCCCCGTCGGCAAGGCTTCCTTCGACGAGCAGAAGCTCAATGAGAACCTCCGCACCCTGATGGAGGCCATCATTAAGGCCAAGCCCGCCGCCGCCAAGGGCACCTATATCCGCTCCGCGGTGCTCTCCAGCACCATGGGCCCCGGCATCAAGCTCAACAGCCTGAAGTTCTGATCGCCGTTACGCAGTTGAAAACCCCCCGGCGTCCTTACGGATGTCGGGGGGTTCTTTATGCCCGCGCGACGGCCTGGTGCGGCATAATTATGCAATCGTAATCACGGTGGTACGAATTCGTAAAGAGTTGGGTATTTTGTGGACTTTTGAGGCGCTGCATGCTATAATCAATGTTGGGGTTTTAGCTTCAGAAATGTAGTGATAACAGGCGGTTTTTGGTGGATTCTGTCGCTTTTGGCAGAATGCGGAAGAGCGCCAGACCCCGTCGGACACCCGGCTTTACGGGCGGTCCGGCACAGGTTCGGTCGGAAGCGGACGCTGGGGTTTCGACGGCGTGGAAGGCCGGATGAACAGTCTTTTGAAAAAGCCGATTGTGTTCGGAGGGTATTGCTTTGCCCAAAGGCGCACTCGGCTGACGTTGTTTGTATTCCCCCAAAGAGTTTGGATATAGATGGAAAATTACACGGTGATCATACCGACGCTGAACGCCGGCCCCGCGATCGTGCGGCTGATTGAAGCGCTGCAGGGACAGACGTTTCCGCCGGAGGCGATACTGGTGGTCGATTCGCAGTCGGACAACGGCACCGCCCGGCGGGTCAGGCAGCTCAAGGGCGTGCGCGTCATGGAGATCGAGCGCCGCGCGTTCGACCACGGCGGCACCCGGGACATGGCGATCAGGACGTGCGGCACGCCTTTCGCGGTGCTGATGACCCAGGACGCCCTGCCTGTGGACGAAAGCTGCATGGCCGAGTTGCTCGCGCCCTTTGAGGACCCGGGCGTGGCGGCGGTGTGCGCCCGGCAGGTGGCGTACCCGGAGGCCAGCGAGCGGGAGAGGCTGGTGCGGGCGTTTCGCTATCCCGACGAGAGCCGCATCTGGTCGGCGGCAGACATCCCGCGGCTGGGCATCCGCGCGTACCTGCTCTCGGACGTGTGCGCGGCCTACCGCCGCGCGGCCTACGAGGCGGTCGGGGGGTTCGCCCATCCCATCGAGACCAACGAGGACATGCTCATCGCGGCGGACTTCCTGCGCGCCGGCTGGAAGCTCGGCTATCGCGCCGAGGCGCAGGTGTGGCACTCCCACGATATCACGCTGCGGCAGGAATACACGCGCAACCGCAAGGTGGGCGCGTTCCTGACCCGCTACGCCGACCGGTTCCCAGATTCCGGCGCGCTGGGCGAGGGCCTGCGCATGGTGAAGACCGTGTCGGCGCAGCTTTTAAAGCGGGGCAGGATCATCGAATGGTTCGCCTTCGGGCTCAACTGCCTGTCGCGCATGCTGGGCAACCGCGCCGGAAGGCGGCAGGAGAAGGCGCATGAATGAGGTTGTGGAGATACTGCTGGCCGTCTACAACGGCGAACGCTACCTCGCGGAGCAGCTGGATTCCATACTGGCGCAGTCGGACGACCGCTGGCACCTGACCGTCTCCGACGACGGCTCGGAGGACGCCTCCCCCGCAATCATCGCGGACTACGCGCGGCGGTACCCGGAGAAGATCGGCGTTCGTCCCGCGGGGCGGCGCTTCGGCGGCGCCCGGGACCACTTCTTCGATCTGATGGCGACCTGCGACGCGGAATACATGCTCTTCTGCGACCAGGACGACGTGTGGTACCCGGACAAGGTGAAGCGCACGCGCGAGGCGCTGATCGCGGCGGCGGCGCAATGGGGCCCGGAGACGCCGATACTGGTGTTCAGCGACCAGACTCCCACGGACGCGGACCTGAACCCCCTCGCGCCATCGCTGATGCGCTATCAGGGACAGTATTTTGAAGCCTTCGACTACCGGAGCATACTGATGCAGAACGTGGTTACCGGCGGGGCGATGGGCATCAACCGGGCGCTGGCCCGGCTGGGCAGGCCCCGCGGGGACGCCACCGGCATCATCATGCACGACTGGTGGCTGGCGGCGACGGCGGCGCGTTTCGGGCATGTCGTGTACCTCGACGAACCCCTGGGCGCCTACCGGCAGCACATCGACAACGCCGTGGGCGCGAAGAACGTGAACAGCGCGGGGTACATTGCCCGGCAACTGAGGGCGCTTAAAGAGGTTCGCCGCACGATCGTCAAAAAGAAGCGCCAGGCCTCGGCGTTTGCCGGTGTGTTTTCCGACGCGCTGACCGAAGACGACCGCGCCTTCCTTTCGGCCTTCACGCGCAACCACAGCGGACCGCTGTTCTGGCTGAAATACCGACGCCTCATTCACGGCGCGGTCCGCAAGGCTGGGATGCTGCTGCTGTGCTGATTACCGGGGATATGGGGATGATTCAAACGGCTCAAAACGGGCGAAAATGCCATGCGCTGCTGATCTACCGCAGAATGATACCCTCCGTGCGGCTTTGCGGGTACAGCCAACTCAGGGCGCTGGACGCGCTGGGCCGGATCGAATACCGCGCCGTCAGGGATCGGCGGCTGCGCCGCTCGGACCTGGAGTGGGCGGACGTCGCGTTTCTGGGACGCCTGGACAACTGGTACGAGCGCCGGATCGTCACGGCGCTGCACGCTTCGGGACGGCGGCTGGTCTACATCATGGACGACGACCTGCTCAACCTGCCCCCGCAGATCAGCAGCGCGGCGTATCTGGGCCAGCCCGCGATACAGGACAACATTCGCGCGATGGTGGAGATGAGCGATGCGATACTGTCACCCTCGCCGATACTGCTGGAAAAGTACGCCGAGGACGGGAGGCTGCCGATGCGCACGGAGGAGCCCGCGCTGGAGCCGGCGCGCTTCAGGCCGCACGCGGCGGGGAGGCCCGTCAAGATCGGCTTCGCGGGTTCGGTCGATCGCACGTCGGACCTGGAGAAGCTGCTGCGGGAGGCGCTGCTAGGCGTCAGGCGGCGCTACGGCGACCGGGTGGCCTTCGAGTTCTTCGGCGCCACGCCGGATTTTGCGGAGGAGCTCGGCGCGACCTGCGTGCCATATCTGGAATCCTATATCGACTACCGGCGGCAGCTCAACGCCCTGGAATGGGATATCGGCCTCGCGCCGATGCCGGACACGCCCTTTCATGCCTGCAAGCACTACAACAAGTTCTGCGAATACGCGGCGGCGGGCGTCGCGGGCATCTACTCCGACCTGCCGCCGTATACCTTCATCCCCCAACGGGAGATATACGGGCGCTTCTGCAAAAACGAAGCCGGGGCGTGGTACGACGCGCTGTGCGCGGAGATCGACGACGATGCGGGCCGCGAGGCCCGGCGGCGGCGGCTGAGCGTGTTCGCGGCGACGGAGCTGAGCCCGGAGACCATCGGCCTGGCGCTTTTTGAAGCCCATCCGGAAATCTTTGTTCCCTGCGCGTGCGCCCGAATCCAGGCGCTGCCGATGCCGCTTCTGAAAACCGGCAACGCGCTGAACCAGGCCGTCGAAAAGAGCCGTCGCTACGGCCTGCGGCTGCCGGGGGTCGTGATCCAAAAGCTGTCGGCAGCGATGCGCGCCACCCGGGAAAAGCTGTAGATTGGAGAAAGAGACAGTCGTGAATAGCGCTGAAAAACGATATGATGAATTAAAAAAGAAGATCTCGCTGACGCTTTCCCTCGCGGAGAACGATTTCAAGAGCAAATATGCCAGCTCTCAGCTGGGCATCCTGTGGGCGTTTATCAAGCCGATCGTCCAGGCGTGCGTGTACATGTTTGTGTTTTCGGTGATTGCCCGCGCGACACCGGCCGGCAATCATTACCCCTATGCGTTCTGGTTTCTCCCGGGCATCATCGTCTGGTTCTTCTTTGCCGACGGCACGCTGTCCGGTGCGTATGCGCTTCTGGAATATTCATATCTGGTAAAAAAGGTGCGGTTCAGCATTGACATCCTGCCCTTTGTCAAAGTCATCTCCTCGAGCATCGTCCACTGCTTCTTCGTGTTGTTTGTTCTGTTCCTGTACATCATCAGGGGCCTGCCCCTGTGCTGGACGATGCTGCAGATCCCCTATTACATGGTTTGCGTCTTCTGCATCACCACCGCGTTTGCCCGGATCAACTGTGCGTTGACGCCCTTCTTCCGCGATTTTACCCAGCTGCTGGAGATCATGCTGATGGTGTTGATGTGGGCGTGCCCGGTGATGTGGGATATCTCGATGCTGCCTGCGAAGTACGCCTTCATCTTCAAGCTGAACCCGCTTTACTACGTGATCAGCGGATACCGGCAGTCCTACATGAACGAGGCATGGTTCTTTCAGCGCCCGCTGCTGACGCTGTATTACTGGGGCTTTGTGCTGGTGCTGCTGTTTGCCGGGAAAAAGCTCTTCAATAGCCTGAAGGTGCATTTTGCCGATATCATCTGATCGGAGAGGAACATATTCATGCCCGTTATCGAAGCTGAGCATATCAATAAGACCTACAACACCTATAAAAAGGAAATTGATCGCTTCAAGGAAGTCATATCGTTCCGGCGCAAGTCGTTTCACGATCAGTTTGTGGCGCTGGAGGACATCAATTTCAGCCTCACACAGGGCGAGTGCCTCGGCGTCATCGGCACGAACGGCTCGGGAAAATCCACGCTGCTGAAAATCATTACCGGCGTGTTGCAGCCCAGCAGCGGCCGGGTCGACGTCAAGGGAAGGGTCAGCGCCCTGCTGGAGCTCGGCGCGGGCTTTAATCAGGAATACACAGGGATCGAAAACATCATTCTCAACGGCAAGATCATGGGCTATTCCGAGGAGGAGATGAAAAAGCGCATCCCCCTGATCGAGGAGTTCGCCGAGCTGGGGGATTTTATCTATCGCCCGGTCAAGATCTATTCCAGCGGCATGTTCGCGCGCCTGGCGTTCGCCGTGGCGATCAACGTCGATCCGGACATACTGATCATCGACGAGGCGCTGAGCGTCGGCGATATCTTCTTCCAGACAAAGTGCTACCGAAAGTTCGATGAGTTTATGAAGATGGGCAAGACGATACTCTTCGTCTCCCATGATCTGAGCAGCATCATCAAGTACTGCAACCGCTGTCTGCTCCTGCACAAGGGCAGACAGATCGCCCTGGGCAAGTGCAAAGAGGTCGTGGACATCTACCGGAAGATACTGGTCGACCAGTACGACGAGGACAACGGGCTGAAGTCCGTGACGGTTGAAGACGCGGTGGTGCCGGAATCGCCCGATGCCGATGAGAGCGCCGACGACCGGGAGCCGGTGATGTGGAAAAGCGCGGTGCTGCAGAACCCGAATTATGTGGAGTACGGCGATGAGCGCGCGGTCATCGAGGACTATGGGATCATCAACGACCAGGGCGAGGTTTCCAGCATCCTCATGAAGGGCTCGGAATACACCATCGCCATCAAGTTCCGCTTTAACGAAAAGATCTCGGAGCCCATATTCGCCTTTACGATCAAGGACCGAAAGGGCACCGACCTGTGCGGCACGAACACGATGCTCGAGGGCCAGACGCTGGAGGAGACGGAAGCCGGCATGACCGGCATCGTGAAATTCAAACAGGTCATGCGCCTGCAGGGCGGGCAGTACCTGGTATCGCTGGGCATCACCAGCTATACCAACGGGGAACTGTGCGTTCACCACAGGCTGTACGATATGTGCCATATTCAGGTGGTCTCCGAATACAACACCATCGGCGTATACGATGTTGAATCGAAGGTCGGTTACGAGCGCATCAAGAGACAGGGAGGAACGCGCTGAAATGACTGAAAAGGTTGAATGGGTCGGCAAGGTTCAGTTGAACACGAAGTGGTACAGGGGCGACGATCAGTATTCCGACGGGGACGCGACGGAAAACGAGCTGCTGTCCATCGTGGAAAACCATCCCTCGGAGGAATACAACGACATCATCATGCGCAAGGGCTCCTGGCCCGTGCTGTACCATCTTTCGCCGATCCGTGAAAACATCGTCTCCTGGTATCCGTTTCGCAAGGGCGCGAGGGTGCTGGAGCTGGGCGCGGGGTGCGGCGCGGTCACCGGTGCGCTGTTGAACCGGGGGCTCCGGGTGACCGCCGTGGACCTTTCGCTGCGCCGCTGCAGGATCAATGCTGTGCGCCACGCCGATTGCGAGGGCCTGGAGATCTATGTCGGCGCCATCGAAGACATACTGAAGGATATCGACCGCCGGTTTGACTATGTGCTGCTCATCGGCGTGCTCGAGTACGCATCCGTGTTCTCCAGCGCGGAGAACCCGCAGAAATACATGTTGGATTGCATCGGCGCCGTCATGGAACCCGACGCGGAGCTGTTTGTCGCCATCGAAAACAAGATCGGCATGAAGTATTTCGCCGGGTGCAGGGAGGACCACACCGGGCGCTTTTACGAGAGCATCGAGGGCTACCCGCACCGCGACGGTCCGGTCACCTTCTCAAGGCGGGAGCTCAGGAAGATCTTCGACGACTGCGGTTTTTGCTGTGAGTTCTACTATCCCTATCCGGATTACAAATTCCCGATGAAGGTTTTCTCCGACCGTTACCTGCCGGCCCGGGGCGAGCTGAACCGGAACTGGCAGCATTTCGACGCGAATCGGATCCTCCTGTTCAACGAGGATCTGGCCAACGATGTGATGATCGACGCCGGACTGATGCCCGATATGTTCAATTCATTCCTCGTCCGGCTGACAAAGCAGGCCGTGAAGGGCGGCGACCGGGTCGTATTTGCCAAATCGTCGATGGAACGCAGACCCGCATACAGGCACCATACGCTGATCATCGAGCGCGAGGGCGGGGAAAGGCTGGTTCGGAAAAAGGCTGCGACCCCGTCCGCCGAAGCGCACCTTGGACATATGCGGGAATGCCATGACCGGCTGGTTGGCGGCATGGCGCCCGGCGCACCCGTCGGCATAGTTCCCTGCCGACTGAATGAGGACGGGACGATCGATTTTGACTACTGTACCCAGAGGACGCTGCGCGACTTGCTGTCGGACCTGCGCGGAAACACGGGGGCTTTTTGCGATGCCATCGCGGGCTTCAGGGATGCGCTGATCGCCGCCTACGGGACCGTTCCTTTCAGGAAGACAGAGGCGTTTCAGGCGATCTTCGGGGATGTACCGCTGGAGGAGGGCGCGGATGCCCTGGGGGTTACGAATCTCGACCTCAATTATGACAATGTGTTCATTGAGGGCGACGGCTATCTCATCGCGGATTACGAATGGGTCATGCCCTTCCCCGTGCCGCTCTCGTTCATGCTTTACAGAGCGCTGCTGGTCAACGTGGACATGCTGTGCTTCAGCGAAGAGGAGCGCGCCTCGGTCTGGGAGAGGCTGGGCGTCGATGCTTCGCTGCGAAAGACCTACTTTGAGATGGAGCTCAGCTTCCAGCGATACGTCTCGGGGGAAAACGACAAGCTGGAACGCTTTGAAAACCGCGAATTTGAAAAGGATTTCTCATCGCTGAACCTGGATAGTATGCTGCTCACGGAGGTGTACCGCAAGGCCAACGAGGAGCTTTTGAAGGCCAACGAGGAGCTCTGGAAGCGCGTGCACATCGCCGAAAAGGCCCTCGAAGAGACCGCCGCCGAACTGCGGGTATGGAAGAAGCGCGCGCCCATCTGGCACAAGGCCGCGTACTGGATCAAGAAGCGGAGGTCGCAGAGTTAAACATGGACGTAACCATTTGCATTCCGACGAAAAACGGCGGCGAATTGCTGGATCGCGTCCTTCAGGCGGTTTTCAGCCAGAAGACGTGCCTTGAATACGAGGTCATCTGCGTTGATTCCGGGTCGGTCGACGGCACGCTGGAGACGATCAAAAGGTATCCGAAGGTCAGGCTGCATCAGATACAGCCCTCCGAATTTGGCCACGGGCGGACGCGGAATCTGGCCGCCTCGCTGGGCACCGGCGAGTTCATCTTCTTCATCACGCAGGATGCGTTGCCGGCGTCGGAGGAATGGCTCGATCAGATGATCCGGGCCATCCGGAAGGACAATCAATGCGTGGTGGGCTTTGGGATCCACTATCCCTATCCCGGCTGCAACATCTTTGACGCCCGGGACATCAACGCGCACTTCAAGGGCTTCGGTGTCGATAACACGTATTACTGGATCGAGGATCCCGAACGTTACGCCCGGGAGGAGGGCTATCGCCACTTGATGGCCTTTTCGTCGGACAACAACGCCTGCGTGCGGCGAAGCGTTTTTGAAAAGTATCCCTACGAGGACGTGGAGTTCGCCGAGGATCAGATCTGGACCAAAAAGATGATGGAGATGGGCTATCACAAGGTCTATTGCCCGTTCGCCCCGGTCTATCACTCCCACAACTTCCCCCTGAGGCAGTATTTTCGCCGGTATTTCGACGAATACAAGGGCCTGTACGAGCTTCATGGCTTCAGAATCGTGCGCCGGGGCCTGTTCATACCGTTGCGCGCGGCGGCGCTGATCCTGAATGATCTGAGATACACGCGCCATGCGGATCTGCCGCTGAGGCAGAAGCTCTACTGGAGCGGCTATGCCATAAGGCGGGATATCGACCGCACGGTCGCGGGCTATCTGGGCGGCAAATACGCGGACATGTCCGAAAAGACCCAGAGGCGGATGGACCGATGGTTTTCACAACAATACCGGCAGAGAAATCGGAAAAAGTAAGGGGAGACGACCATGCTGAAGAAATACTGGCGCTTTTTTAAAAAAGGCATACACTATCTGCGGGTGCACCACGGCATCCCGGATTCGCTGCTGGACGGGGAAGGGTCGTTCGTGATCCACGTCGAGCAGATGTACGGTATGGCGATCGACGACAGGAAAGTCCCCTTCAACCGGCAGGATTACCTGGAGCACCGGGACGGCCCGATCCGGCTCAACTGGGTCATTCCCGAGATGGGGCAGGGCTCCGGCGGCCACATCAATATCTTCAGGTTCATCTCCGCGCTGGAACGGAGAGGCATCAAGAACCGCATCTACGTCGTGCATCCCGTCAACTTCGCGACGGACAAGGCCCTGCGCGCCTTCCTGTCCGAAAACTACCCCATACTGGATCCTGAGATCGAGGTGCACTGCTCGACGGACAACATGCCGTTTTGCCACGGCATCGTCGCAACCTCCTGGCCGACCGCCTATTTCGTGCGGCACTTTGACAACGCCGTTTCAAAGTTTTACTTTGTACAGGACTTCGAATCCTATTTCTATCCGATCGGATCGGAATACATGCTGGCCTCGAACACCTATCGTTTCGGATTCAGGGGCATTACGGCGGGGGACTGGCTGAAGCACAAGCTGGAGACGGAGTATTCCATGCCCTGCAACAGCTTCCGATTCTCCTACGACAAGCAGCTGTACCGCCCCGGCAAAAAGCGCGACGACAAGCAGCGCATATTCTTCTATGCGCGCCCCGTCACGCCGCGGCGCTGCTTTGAGCTTGGCCTGCTGGCGCTGATTGAATTGACCCGGCGCATGCCGGAGGTGGAAGTCGTCCTGGCGGGCTGGGATGTGAGCAGGTATTACATCCCCTTCAACCACGTCAGCGCCGGGAGCGTTTCGCTGGACAAGCTGTCGGATATGTACGCGCAATGCGATATCTGCCTCGTGATGTCGCCGACGAACCTCTCCCTGCTGCCGTTGGAGGTCATGGCCTCCAACTCCGTCATCGCCACCCAGGGAAGCGAAAACAACGCCTGGATGGTCGATGAGCGCAACGCCATCATCATCGACAACGATCCGCTCAACATCGCCGACACCCTCCAGCATTATCTGAATCACCCTGAAAAGCTCAAGGCGCTTCGCGAGGCCGGCCTGAAATGCGCCGTAGCGACCGATTGGGACGATGAGACGAATAAAGTCTATGAATGCATCGTCGAAGGAATCAAAGAAGATGAACAAAAACTGTAATGTCATGATCCTGGGAGGCAACGGCTTCATAGGACAGAATCTTTCGCGCTATCTCAGCGACGCGGGCTATCGCGTTTGCGTCTTTGACGTGAGAAAGCCGGAGCGGGAAGACCCCCGTGTGCGCTATCTCACCGGCGATTTTTTTGAGGATTCCTCCATTGATGTGCTGACCGAGGGACAGGATGTGATCATCCATGCGCTCTCAACGATCAATCCCGGCAATTCAAACGCCATGTATATGCGCGGATATACCCGGGATTTTGTCCAGACGATCAAGCTGTTCGACCGCTTGACCCATACGAAAGGCCGGCTGATCTTTTTGTCCTCCGCCGGCACGGTCTACGGGAAATACCCCGGCCGTCCTTTTGACGAATCGGACCCCCTGCGTCCCATCAACCACTACGGGAGCGTGAAACTGTGCGTTGAGACGGCGATGCGGGCCTTCAACGAGCAGCAGGGGACGTGCTTCATGTCCTGCCGCATCACGAATCCCTACGGCCCCGGCCAGGATTATCTGAAGGGCGTCGGCTTTATCGACGCCGTGGTCAAGAGCATATTGCATCGTCAGAAGCTGGAGATCTGGGGCGACGGCAGCGTGGTCCGGGATTATATCTACATCGAGGATGTGTGCAAAGCCATGGAGGCGCTGCTGCACTACGAAGGCGACATGCACACCTTCAACATCTCGACGGGCGTCGGCGTTTCCCAGGTTGAGATCATCCGCCTGTTTGAGAAGCTCGGGTTCCGTGCGGACGTCGATTACCAGGCCACGAGGAGCGTGGACGTCAAGTGCAGTATTGCGAGAAACGACAAGATGATCGCTGCCACCGGCGTCGTCTGCCGCCCGCTGGAGCAGGGCATCCGCGACTATCTGACTTATTTGAAAATGCTTTGATGTCCGTTTACTGAATCCTGAATTGTACGATGGGGAGGCTATTATGAAAGGCATCATACTCGCCGGCGGCGCCGGCACGCGGCTGTATCCGCTGACCATGGTCACATCCAAGCAGCTTTTGCCGGTCTACGACAAGCCGATGGTCTACTATCCGCTGTCCACGCTGATGCTCGCGGGCATCCGGGACATACTGATCATCTCCACCCCGGAGGACACCCCGCGCTTCGAGCACCTGCTGGGCGACGGCGGCGAGTTCGGCGTGCGCCTTCAGTACGTGGTGCAGCCCTCCCCCGACGGGCTGGCCCAGGCCTTCCTGCTGGGCGAAGACTTTATCGGGGACGACGCCTGCGCCATGGTGCTGGGCGACAACATCTTCTACGGCAACGGCTTTGGCCGGATCCTGCGCTCCGCCGCCTGGGACGCGGAGGTCAACAGCCGCGCGACGGTGTTCGGCTACTACGTCAACGACCCCGAGCGCTTCGGCATCGTAGAGTTTGACGCGGACGGAAAGGTCGTCTCCGTGGAGGAGAAGCCCAAGAACCCCAAGAGCAACTACGCCATCACCGGGCTGTACTTCTACCCCAAGGGGCCTGAAAAAGGGTCTGCTGGACGTGCAGCTCCTGGGCCGCGGCTTCGCCTGGCTGGACACCGGCACCATGGACAGCCTGGTGGACGCGGCGGACTTCGTGCGCATGATCGAGAAGCGCCAGTCGATCAAGATCTCCGCGCCGGAGGAGATCGCCTATAAGAACGATTGGATCACCAGGGATAAGCTGTTGGAGTCCGCGGCGCGCTACGGCAAGAGCCCCTACGGGCAGCATCTGAAGGCCGTGGCGGAGGGGAAGGTGCGCTACTGATGAACAGGATCGAGACAAAGTTAGAGGGCGTGTACATCATCGAGCCCCAGGTGTTCGGCGATCAGCGGGGCTATTTCATGGAGACCTGGTCCACCCGGAACTTCGAGGAGATGGGCCTTCACTACGACTTCGTGCAGGACAATCAGTCCTACTCCGCGCAGAAGGGCATACTGCGGGGCATCCACTTTCAGAACGCGCCCATGGCCCAGGCCAAGCTGGTGCGCGTGACCCGCGGCGCGGTGATGGACGTGGCGGTGGACCTGCGCAGGGGCAGCCCGACCTACCGCCAGTGGGTGGCGGTGGAGCTCTCCGCGGACAACAAGCGCATGCTGATGATCCCCCGGGGCTTCGGCCACGGCTTCAAGACCCTGACGGAGGACGTGGAGTTCTGCTACAAGGTGGACAACCTGTACAGCAAGGCGTGCGACCGGGGCATACGGTTCAACGATCCCGCCATCGGCGTGGACTGGGGCGAGGTCCGGGAGGAGCTGCTCTCGCAGAAGGACACCGCCGCCCCGCTGCTTGAGGACAGCGACTGCAACTTCGTGTACGGCGAAATCTGAAAAAGAGGAGATAGCATCATGACCATCATCGTCACCGGCGGCGCCGGATTCATCGGCTCAAACTTCATCTTTCACATGCTCGCGGCGCACCCGGATTACCGGATCGTCTGCCTGGACAAGCTGACCTACGCGGGCAACCTCTCGACGCTCGCGCCGGTCATGGACAACCCGAACTTCCGCTTCGTGAAGGCGGACATCTGCGACCGCGAGGCGGTGAACCGGCTGTTCGAGGAGGAGCATCCCGACATCGTGGTGAACTTCGCCGCGGAGAGCCACGTGGACCGCTCCATCGAGAACCCCGGCGTATTCCTGGAGACCAACATCATCGGTACCTCCGTGCTGATGGACGCCTGCCGCAAGCACGGCATTACCCGCTATCACCAGGTGTCCACCGACGAGGTCTACGGCGACCTGCCGCTGGACCGGCCCGACCTGCTGTTCACCGAGGAGACGCCGATCCACACCTCGAGCCCCTACTCGTCCTCCAAGGCGGGCGCGGACCTCTTGGTGCTGGCGTATCACCGCACCTTCGGCCTGCCGGTGACCATCTCCCGCTGCTCCAACAACTACGGGCCCTACCACTTCCCGGAGAAGCTGATCCCGCTGATGATCGCCAACGCTTTAAACGACAAGCCCCTGCCCGTGTACGGCGAGGGCCTGAACGTGCGCGACTGGCTGTACGTCGAGGACCACTGCAAGGCCATCGACCTGATCATCCACAAGGGGCGCGTGGGCGAGGTGTACAACATCGGCGGCCACAACGAGATGCGCAACATCGACATCGTGAAGCTGATCTGCAAAGAATTGGGCAAGCCCGAGAGCCTCATCACCTACGTGACCGACCGCAAGGGCCACGACATGCGCTACGCCATCGACCCCACCAAGATCCACAACGAGCTGGGCTGGCTGCCGGAGACCAAGTTCGCCGACGGCATCAAGAAGACCATCCAGTGGTACCTCGACAACCGCGAGTGGTGGGAGACCATCATCTCTGGCGAGTATCAGAACTACTACGCGCAGATGTATGGCAACCGGTAAGGCGTTGATGTTAGACACGTTCTGGGGGAACCACTGCATGGGGAATCCGTTTAGATCATCAAAAAGATTTTTGCTTGGATGCATCGTTATGATACTGGTCTTGCTGGCATCTGCTATAGGGTATCAGTGGGCTAGTCACAAGATTTTGACAGTGAGAATGCCTAACTCTACGTTAGAACTGTTTCCCAATGACAGTTATAGGTATTACCTCAATGATGCTGAGATGTTACCGGGTGGCTTGGGCGGCTTGTATGCTCCAACCGGAGAAGATCCGCAGATGATATTTGTATTTGATGTCCCCCTGAAGATCAATTCTTTGAGGATTGCATTCAAGCAGCCCCTCGAGACAGACACAGTTATTGAAGTGTATTCTGTTTCTGAGAATGAGAGTTTTGAAAAAAGCGATTCTATCAAGGCTAAATCCGATGTTTATACGGCGGATATTCCTGCGGGGGAGAGTAGCGCACTGCGTATCGATATCAATGGTATTGTTACAATTGATCATATAGAAGTCAGCGATCAAAGCCTTGAAATCGCCTTTCCTTGGGCAATCCATGTTGCGAACCTGTTTTTATCATGCATTCTGGCTTCAGTGTTCACACTGATCTGGCTGTTAGTTAAGCGCTTCTCAACCTCCGAATATTCATTTTTGAACGGAGATAGTAACACACGTTTGTTATGGAAGAATGAGAGTATTCTCTCAATTCTGTTTCTGGGTATTGTCTTGCGATTCATGGTCATGGCCCTTGGTTATAATTATGATTTCGAATCCTATTGTATCGTTGGGGAGATTGCCGGAAACTGCAGAAATGTATACGCTGAGACATCCAGATACAATTATGGCCCGATTTTCTTTATTCTTCAAGGATTACTTTATCGCATTTCTCTTATTGCCGGGGAAAACTGGAAAGATCTGTACAGGATATTGATTGTTTCAATACTTACCTTTACCGATTTGGGCATTACAGTGTTTATTGCAAGAAGATATTCAGAAAAAGCTGCACTGCTATTCTTCCTCAATCCCATATCTGTTTATATCTCTGGGAATCACAACCAGTTTGACAACATGGCTGTATTGTTTGGCTTGCTGACCATACCCTGTTTTAATGGAGCCACGGAATGGAACCGAAAGGATATAGGTTTTGTTGTTTTTCTTACGTTATCTCTTATAACCAAGCATATCCTGTTTTTTGTTCCTGTATTTCTGCTCCTTTCAAGCAAATTGTCCATTAAAAAGAAGCTGCTCTATGCTTTTGCACCGCCAGCCCTTTTTCTGTTAAGTTTCATTCCCTTTATGATAGGAAACGGCACTGCTTTCGAGGGAGTAATGAACAATGTGTTCCTGTACAGGAGTAAAAATAACTCACCATTATTTCATGCTCTGTATGAACATTTGGGTTTGTCTGGAGGGATCAGCTTTTTTGTTTTTCTTGCATGTATGCTAATTGTTTCTTTCGTAGTAAGAAAGCAAAGTTACGATATCGCATTGTTAATCTATTTGATTTCTTTGGTATGTTTCTCCTCTGCCATTGTAAATCAATATCTTGCCATCCCAATGGTCGCGCTGTTTGTATTGTGTAGCGGGGGATGGAAATATATATATATAATCGCTTTGTCATCCTTCCTACTAAGCAACATTGATAGGCTATGGATGTACATATTACCTGCTGATGGTTTTTACAAGCGGCTTCATGGTTGGATTATAACAAACTCTTTTTCCATCGCTGCCTGGTTACTTCTGATCATACTAGTTCGTATAGCTATTATGGGGAAGAAAAAGAAATCTGTGTTTGATCCTTCGGTTAAACTGTTTGCGGACAGATAGCAGAATAGACTGTGCCTATGTGATTTTGTAGTCATCACAGAAGGGTTGTGATTTGTTTGGAGGCTGTGCTATATATTGTCATTCCCGCTTACAATGAGGAGGCCAATATTGAACAGTGCGTTAAGGACTGGTATCCGATTATAGAAAAGCACCCTGGAGGAGGCTTATCGCGACTCGTTATTATTAACGACGGAAGCAAGGATTGTACCTACGAGAAACTATTGGCGCTTGCAGAGAACCGCGCGCTTCTGCAACCGCTGACAAAGCCAAATAGCGGACATGGTCCCACGCTGCTATATGGCTATCATTATGCCATCGACCACGATGCAGATTGGATATTCCAGACTGATTCCGATGGACAGACCAACCCTGCGGAATTTGAACAGTTTTGGAGGAAAAAAGGAGAATGCGATGCGATCATAGGCAATCGCATTGAACGCGGGGACGGAAAAGGTCGTAAATATGTAGAGAACACCGTGTGTTTTCTGCTTCGGATGATCTTCGGGATAAAGGTACAGGACGCAAATGCGCCATTCAGACTGATGAAAGCCGCGCTGGTGGACAAATATATCAGGAAGCTTCCGGAAGATTTCAATATTCCCAATATTATGTTTACCACGTATTTCGTCTACTTCAAGGAACGTGTTTTATTCATACCGATATCGTTCAAGCCACGCGTACAAGGGAAAAACTCAATAAATATGAAAAAGATTGTCAAAATCGGCTGGAAGGCTTTGGGAGATTTTATAAGGCTCAGGAGAGAGATCAATGACTAAAATAGTCCAACAGCTGATTCGATTTAAAAGCATTATCATGTATGGGATATTTGGTGTGCTGACCACAATCATCAACATAGCAGTATACTATATTTTTTATAATTTATTGGGTATATCCAATGTCGTTTCCACTGTGTTCGCATGGGTGTTTGCAGTTGCATTCGCTTTTATTACCAACAAGCTGTGGGTATTTAACAGCAAATCCTTCGATAGGGATATTCTGAAACACGAAATACCGACCTTTTTCGGAGCAAGATTGTTGACGGGTGTGCTGGATGTCGCCATCATGTACTTTGCGGTGGATTTATTGCATGGAAATGCCATGATCTGGAAGCTGGTAAGCAATGCGATCGTAATAATCCTGAACTACATCGCCAGCAAGCTTTTGATCTTCAGGAAAAAAATGATGTCTCCAATGAAATTTCTGCATAAATAATCAATACTTGGAGGAGCAATCTATGAAGGTATTTGTTACAGGCGTCGGCGGCCAGCTGGGCCACGACGTAATGAATGAACTGAACAGGCGCGGCCACGCGGGCGTGGGCAGCGACATCGCCCCCGCGTACAGCGGCATACAGGACAACAGCGCGGTGTGTTCGATGCCCTATGTGCAGACGGACATTACCGACGCCGCGGCGGTGCGCCGCGCGCTGGAGGAAGTCCGGCCCGACGCCGTGATCCACTGCGCCGCCTGGACCGCCGTGGACGCCGCCGAGGACGCGGAGAACCGGGGCAAGGTGCAGGCCATCAACGAGGGCGGCACGCGCAATATCGCCGAGGCCTGCAAGGCGCTGGGCTGCAAGATGATGTACATCTCCACCGATTACGTGTTCGACGGCCAGGGCACCGCGCCCTGGCAGCCGGACTGCAAAGACTACGCGCCGCTGAACGTGTACGGCGAGACCAAGCTGGGCGGCGAGAAGGCTGTCAGCGCGCTGGTGGAGAAGTTCTTCATCGTGCGCATCGCCTGGGTGTTCGGCTTGAATGGCAAGAACTTCATTAAGACCATGCTCCGGCTGGGCGGGACCCACGATACCCTCCGGGTGGTGGACGACCAGATCGGCACGCCCACCTACACCCTCGATTTGGCCCGCCTGCTCGTGGACATGATCGAGACCGACAAGTACGGCTACTACCACGCCACCAACGAGGGCGGCTACATCAGCTGGGCCGATTTCGCGAAGGAGATCTTTCGCCAGGCCGGCTTGAACGTGAACGTCATTCCCGTCACCACCGCCGAATACGGCCTCTCCAAGGCCGCCAGACCCTTTAACAGCCGGCTGGATAAATCAAAGCTCATACAGTGCGGCTTTGAGCCCCTGCCGGACTGGCGGGACGCGGTGGGGCGGTATCTGAAAGCGTTAAGCTTGAGTTAGCTTCAGTGATACCAGACAAAAGCGATAGAAGGAGAAAGTATGCTCACGAATTCAATATTATATTGCCTTTTTGCGCTCTTTTTCTTCTGCATACTTCTATTTGCGAAAAAGGACAACACTTCCGATCATAGCGCTGCTGCATGGATTGTCATTCATTCGGGGGTGCTTATGTGGATAAATAATATGATCGCGGGAATCTATGCTTTAGTCAGCATTCCTTTTACGCTGTTGTCTGTCTCTGTTGCCTATTTTTTTCTATCTATGCTTGGAATAATATATATCAGAAAGAATGGAATACAAAAATACAAATGGTGTATATGGGATTTTTTATTCATGCTGTTCATCATAGGTGTAGCTCTTTCTGTTGGTATACGCTTCCACACAAAAAAGCTTCTCATTTGCGATGTTACCGGTGACAGTTGTATGCATTTCCACTACGCACTAAATGTTTCCAATCATGGCATTGTAAAAGGCGAAATGTTTTTTGCACCGGTGAATAATGGATTGTTTATATCAATCGTAAAACCATTGGTAAAGCCCTACCAATATTACAAAGCTTTCTTTGCCATGGGCATAATGATGCTGGCTCTATCCGGTTGTGCTTTTTACGCGATCATTAGCGATACGATGAAAGGGTTGTTGTCCAGGGTGTTTGGTTTGATCGTCAGCTTGCTTTATATGCTTGGCTATCCTCTTCACAACCATTTGATGGGATTTTGCTATCTGGGGATGTCGATCACGATCATTGCATTGTTGATATTCTTTGTTAAACTGTACCTAGACAATGTTATGCACAACAACTGGGCAATCTGTCTCATGATGTTGGGGTGCTTTTCTCTGGTCATGTGCTATATGTTGTTTGCGCCGGTCATCTATATTGCCCTTTTCATCAGTTTAGCGATAGGCAGTTACAAAAAGACAAGTATGCGTTGTTTTATTAAAACTGTCCTGGAGATTTTTCTGATTCCCTGTGTTTTGGGAATCTACTACTGCTACTTCTGTTTCTTCAAGGGCAGAGGCTTATCCATAGGAGATGCGATTACAAACAACGGAGGCACTCGCGGTCATTTTTATTCACATCTTTTAATTCTTTTCCCGGCAACTGTTTATTATCTGGTCACGGATATCAAGAAAAAACAGCATCTTGAACTGACCGTATTTCTGCTGTGCGTTGCGCTGTTCGCAGCACTTTTTCTTTTGCTGGTATATACTGATAATATCTCTATATATTATTATTCCAAGGTGCCTTATCTGCTCTGGCTGATGATGTCTTTCTCGTCATTCTATGGTTTAAAATATATGTTGGATACAGATAAGAATGCATTTGTTTCTTATACTATGGTAATTTGTTTTCTATTCTTCGTTTGGATTTTCAATATCAATGGAAGATTGGCTTGTAAGGCTAACGAGATGGGTTATGGTCTTTTCAGCGAATTCTACAGAACAGTCAGCTTTGGGATATATGATGATAATATAAATTTGATCGCTGGCTTTGGACCATATGATTTATATAAAGTGAATATATTTAGGTATATTACTGAGAACCTGAAAGATGAAACAGTTCCTGTACTGGGAGATTTTACCAATTATTTAGATGTATACTGGTGTGAAGATTTCACCGGCAAGGATTTGAGCGATTATTACTATTGGACAAGTGGTATAGAAACAGTTGTTGAAAAGATTGCGACGGATAAGGAGACGAATTATGTTGTATTATTGTATAATACCAGCGCTTACAACGATTATAATACCATCTGGCAGAAATTCGATACGGTATTCGAAAACACAGCCGGTTGTATTCTGAAAATTGTTTGATAGAGTGGACAATACTATTTGAAGCGCGCATTTAACAATAAGGAGGAGGCAAATGGCTCATTTTCCACGATTGACAAATAATCCGGCAAAGCGGGGGAAGGCTTTTCCCGTTTTGGTTATTCTTGTTGCTTTGATACTTTTCGCATTTCTGTTTAACTACGCTGATGTCATGAGTGATTATTCGACAAATCATCCGGCAGGAGATATCCCGATCGGGTTGGAGAACGGTGCAGTTTTCAAGCAGGAGATAAACGCGATTCCCGATCAAACCTTGTCGGCTTTCAATATCGGCTTCTATTCCTTTGGGCGCACCAACAAAGGAAAGCTCATCGTCAAACTCTATGAGAACGAGACCGTATTGGAGTCGTGGGATTTTGAGACGACTGCACTTCCTGCCAATGGAATGGTGACCTTTGCCCTGGATTCGCCCCATAGGATTGAAACGGAGTCGCAATATTTCGTTACGCTTTCCGGATTATATAGAGGGAGAAACGAGATTGCCGTTTGGATCAATAAAGCAGACAATACAGGATTCTGCTATAATAATGATTACCGTCAAAACGAGACGGCTTGTTACTCCTTGACATACCATACTTCAAGGGGAAAAACGGCAATACTTGTGTCATTGGTGGCATCCTTGATCGTACTTGCATTGGTTCTGTTCAACATTGATGAGTATGTCGTTATGACTTGCGTTCTCGTCATTCTGTTGATGCTGTATCTGACGCTATGTCCCCCTGGAATGGCTCCGGACGAATCAGCTCACTTCCTGAGGTGCTATGAACTTGCACATGGCGATGAGCTTTTTACTTCCCCCATAGGTGGAAGCGAACTGCCGGTAGCCATCATGGCGTTTTCTGATAAAAACGCAGTCATCGACTGGAACAACACAAGTTTTATTTCGTTTCCACAAACCGCTTCATATTCGTTAATCAGTTACTTGCCACAGACAATCGGTATAAAAATCGCCACTCTATTTACCAATAATGTGCATAGAATATACTACGGCGGAAAAATCGGAAATGCCCTGATATGCCTGTTTCTCTGCGTGCTGGCACTGTATTTTGCGCCATTTGGCAGAAAGGTACTGTTTGTCATCATGTCCTTCCCAATGGCGATGCAGCAGATGGTTACGCTCTCTCCTGATGGATTTACTACTTCACTTTCGATGCTGTTTCTCGCATATGTTTTACATTTGACTTATCGTACAGACCGACTTACTCTGAAAGACTATTTTATTTTGACTGTTACGGGGTTTTGCCTTGCTGTCTGCAAAACGGTCTATCTTGCGCTGCTTCTTCTCTTGTTTTTGATTCCAAACGAGAGGTTTTCAAGCAGAAGACAGTCTTTGTTTTACAGGTTTGGCTTTATCTTTATTTCGACGGTAATAATACTCCTATGGTATAAATCGGTGCTGAAATATGCTTGTGTGCCGTCTGCAGACGTTAATTCTATCGGACAGATAAAATACCTTTTGTCAAATGTCTCGGCTTGGCACAAAGTACCTACGAGATCGTTGCTTCAGTATGGCTCCTTCTGGATAGAAAGCATGATCGGCTCGACCTTGGGTGCCATGTCCATTACGCCCCCGGTCATCATAAGTATAGTATACTGCATCGTGTTCATCTATGAGATGTGTAGCTGCTATGTCAATGATACTGAAATCATTGTGTGGGACATTGTAATCCTTCTGGGTACGTTTTTTGCGGGTTCCGCACTGGTTGCACTGGCAATGTATGCTTCGTGGACGCCTGTTGGTTCGGATTGCGTGGAAGGCGTACAGGGCAGGTATTTCCTGCCGGTCATTGCCCTTCTCGCATTTTCTTTCATCCTTGGCAGAAGCAGACGCTTGCATCTTTCCAATGTGAAGATGTATAATGATCAATATGAGCGCGGCTCCTTTCTCTATCTTCTGATAATAACCCTGAACGGTATCCCTCTGATCGATGTCGCTAGGTGCTTTTTCCCTTTCGGTTAATCATTTCATGATTGAGATGAGGAATCGATCTCTCTTGGAAATTCCGGAAATAACACAAGGGGGTAATCTCATCGTGTTCGTCGTTATTTTAGCCGTCTACGCGCTTCTGTCCGTCGGCGGACTGACGCTGTTCAAGCTGGGCAGCCAGCAGGCGCTGAGCATCAGCGTCACCGGGGGCCTGCTGTCGCTGAACATCAGCTGGCTCTCGCTGGCGGGGCTGGCCATGTACGTGTGCAGCTTTCTGATCTACATGGGCCTGGTGTCCAAAATCCAGCTCAGCTACCTGGCGCCGATC
This sequence comes from uncultured Eubacteriales bacterium, assembly GCA_902790525.1. Classification (GTDB taxonomy): domain Bacteria; phylum Bacillota; class Clostridia; order Christensenellales; family Aristaeellaceae; genus UBA2862. The sequence goes on along the minus strand of CADASI010000035.1, from coordinate 5,692 downwards.
TCCACCGGCGTCGTATACGTACTGACCCTCGCGGCGGCGCTCTTCATCTTTCACGAGCCGGTGACCGTATTGAAAATGGCCGGCGTGTTTCTCGTGCTCTGCGGCATCATACTGATGAATATCAAATGACGCCTCGACCGCCTGCGACAGAATATGGAGTGAGCTTCAATGCAGTATACCACCAAAGATCATCTGTTTGCCGTCTGCGCCTATGGCGAGAGCCGCTATCTTGAGGATTGCATCGCGTCTCTGAAGCGGCAGGCGCAGCCCTCAGGGATCATACTCTGCACGGCGACGCCCGGCGACTTCCTGGACGATATCGCCCGGCGGCATCATCTGCGGATGTACGTCAACAACGGCCCCCACGGCATCGCTGAGGACTGGAACTTCGCCTACGCGCAGGCGGACGCGCCCCTGGTGACGCTGACGCACCAGGACGATGTGTACGAACCGGACTACCTGGCGCAGGTATTGGCGCGGGTCAACCGGGCAAGGCGTCCCATGATCTGCTTTACCGACTATTACGAGTTGCGCAACGGGGAGAAGGCATTCTCCGACACCATCAAAAACCTGAAGATCAAGGAGCTGGTCCTGATGCCCCTTCGGATCGCCGCGCTTGAAAACAGCCGCTGGGTGCGGCGGCGCATGCTTTCGCTGTGCGACCCGATCTGCTGCCCCTCGGTGACCTACGTCAAGCCCAACCTGCCGGAAGTGCTGTTTGAATCCCATTTTTCCAGCGATCTCGACTGGCAGGCGTGGGAAAAGCTCTCCCGGTTGAAGGGGGGCTTTTGCTACGTCCATGCGCCGCTGATGGGCCACCGTATCCACGAGGAATCCACCACCACCCAGGTGATTGGCAATGATAACGGGCGCTCCGGGGAGGACTTGGCGATGTACATGAAGTTCTGGCCTGCGCCGATCGCAAGATGGATCAACAGGGTCTATTCCGCCGGACAGGATTCCAATAAAATGGATTGAACGAGAGGAAATACATCATGAAGACACTCGTCATCATCCCCGCGTACAACGAGCAGGAGAACATACTCAACACGATCGACGACATCAACCGCCACTGCCCGGAGATGGATTACATCGTCATCAACGACTGCTCAAAGGACGATACGGAAAAGATACTGCGCGAGAACCGCAAGAACTACCTGTCCCTGCCGTGCAACCTTGGCATCGGGGGCGGCGTGCAGACGGGCTACCGCTACGCCTGCGAAAACGGCTACGACATCGCGATACAGTTCGACGGCGACGGCCAGCACGAGGCGCGCTACCTGCACGACCTCGTCGCCCCCCTCGAAGCCGGCGCGGCGGACATCGCCATCGGTTCCCGCTTCATCCGCAAGGAGGGCTTTCAGTCCACCGGACTGCGCCGCCTGGGCATCGGCTTCCTCAGCGGGATGATCAAGCTGCTGTGCGGCATTCGCGTGACGGACGTCACCAGCGGCATGCGGGCGGTCAACCGGCGGTTCATCGAGGAATACGCCCGCTCCTACGCCCAGGATTACCCGGAGCCCGAGGCCATCATCGCCGCGTCCGTGCGCGGCGCGAAGATCGTCGAAGTCCCCGTGCAGATGCGGGAGCGGCAGGGCGGCAAGAGCTCCATCAACCCCGTGCGCTCGGTCTATTACATGATCAAGGTATCCCTGGCGCTGATTCTTGCCAAGTTCTCTTCAAAAGAGAGGTGAATGACATGCTGTCCACATCCCTGAAGACCGCGATACTCGTTGCCATCTTCATCTATTTTGTCATATTGGTATTGCTGTTGAAGCAGAAGCGGCTTGCGCTGAGATATACGCTGCTGTGGATGTTCAGCGGCCTGCTGATGCTGCTGGTAACCATTTTCCCTCAGATTCTGGAGGGCGTCACACGCCTGCTTGGCATCCAGCTTCTGTCCAACGCGCTGTTCGCGATTCTCTTTTTCTGCGTGCTGATGATTCTGATATCGCTGACCTCGATCATCTCCAAGCAGAATGAATCGATCAAGCAGTTGGTGCAGCATACGGCGCTGATGGAAAAGCGAATCAGAGCAATCGAGGAGAAAGACGAGCGCCTTTGACGACCGGACTGTTTGTCATAGATGAACATGTGCCTGACATTTCAATTTGTTCAATACGAATCCATGACAGGGGAGATCAGAAACGACTATGATCAAGACGAGTCTTTTTCTCTCTGAATCCTATCAGGACGGGTGGGCCGACTATGAGCGCTCCATACGCTCAGACACCTTCCCCGTCTGGGATTACATCATACTGACCGCGAGCAACGCGCATCAGGCCCAATCCTTCCAGCGGCAGATCGACGCCCGCAAAAAGTACCTCCCGGCGCGGACGGTGATCGGCATCATCCCCGATGAGGGCGGGGTGCGCGTCGGAAGCGGCGGCGCGACGCTCTCCGCGCTAAAGTGGATCCGGGAGCGGGACGGGTTTGAGGGCAAGCGGATCCTCGTGATCCATTCCGGCGGGGACAGCAAGCGCGTGCCCCAGTACAGCACGCTGGGGAAGCTGTTCAGCCCGGTGCCCCACGTGCGGCCCGACGGGCGCAGCTCCACCCTGTTCGACGAGTTCATCATCGCCATGTCGGCGGTCCCGAGCCGCATTCGGGAGGGCATGCTGCTGCTCTCCGGCGACGTGCTGCTGCTGTTCAACCCCCTTCTCATCGATTACTCCGGCCATGGCGCGGCGGTGATCAGCTTCAAGGAGGACGTAGAGACCGGGAAGAACCACGGCGTCTTTCTCCGGGGAGAGGACGGATATGTCCGCGCCTTCCTGCACAAGCAGACGGTGGAGACGCTTCGCGCCATCGGCGCGGTCAACGACCGGAACGCCGTGGATATCGACACCGGCGCGGTCATATTCGGCGTGGACATACTGTCCGCCCTCTGGTCGTTGATCAGCACGGACGACAAACTGGACGCGGCGAAGTACGCCGGCTTTGTCAACGACAGGGTCAGGCTGTCGCTGTACGGGGACTTCCAGTATCCGCTGGCTACCGACAGCACGCTGGAACGGTTTTATCAGGAGAAGCCCGAGGGCGATTACAGCCCGCAGCTGAGGGCGTGCCGCACCGCCGTCTGGAATGCGCTGCGCCCGTTCTGCATGAAGCTGTTGCGCCTTGCGCCGGCAAAGTTTATCCACTTCGGTACTACCATGGAGATCCTCCGGCTCATGTGCGGCGGCGTGGAGGATTACAGGGAACTGGGCTGGTCGCGCTGCGTCAACTGCTCCATGAAGGCGGCGGCGGGCTACAATTCCGTCATATCCTCCCGGGCGCGGGTGGAAGACAGCTCCTACCTCGAGGTCTCCTATGTTCATGGCGATTCCAGGATTGGGAAATACTGCGTGCTGTCCTATATCGATATCTACAATCGAACGGTGCCGGACGGCGTTGTGATTCACGGATTGAAGCAGTCTGACGGCAGCTTTGTCTGCCGGATCTACGGCGTAGACGATAATCCGAGAGAAAACAGACTCTTCGGCAGGGAACTGACGGGCGACCTGTGGGATGAGGGCGACGCGCACATCCTCTGGTTTGCGAAGATCTATCCGGAGAAGCGAACGGTTGATGAAGCCGTAGAGGCCGCCCTGCAAATCTATGACAGGGTAAAGGCGGGAAAACCGCTGGAGGCGAGCGGCAAGTCAATGGCCACCGGCTTTCATGATGCCGATTCGGAAGCGATCATCGCGTGGAACAACCGGATGCTGGAACTGGTTCACATGAACCGTATTCAGACCCTGATCGACAATCATCAGCCGGCATCGCTGGCCCGTCTCGATGAACCGCTGACCAAGATCCAGAGGGAATGGTACAACAATCACCTGAACAAGGCGGATTACGGCGACCGGATGCGCTTGCACTACTATGTGGGAACGGCCCTCAGGGACAAGAGCGAGGTGGCGAAGGCATTTTCCACACTGTCCAACGCCATACTGGATTCGACGCTGGCAGGATTGCAGGAGAACAGGAGCGCCAGGATACAATTGGACAGGCATGTGGTCAGGCTGCCCCTTCGCGTCAACTGGGGCGGCGGGTGGTCGGATAGCCGCCCTATTGCAATGAAAACGGCGGAACGGTGTTGAATGCCGCGATAACGCTGAACGGCGAGCGGCCAATCCGGGTGTCTCTGAAGCGATTGGAGGAAAGCAAGGTCGTCTTTGAGAGCCGGGACATGGATGTGCACGGGGAGTTTACAGGCATAGAACCGCTTCAGTCCGTCGGCGATCCCTTCGATCCCTTTGTGCTGCAAAAGGCAGCCCTTCTGGCTTGCGGCGTGATACCGGCATCCGGTGGAAATCTGGATGAGATCCTGACAAGACTCGGCGGCGGCATCTGGATGGATACGGAGGTCGTCGGCGTTCCGAAGGGGTCCGGCCTCGGAACGAGCAGCATATTGGCGGCTGCCTGCGTGAAAGCGCTCTTTGAATTTCTCGGCATTCAATACACGGAAGACGATCTGTATAGCCATGTGCTGTGCATGGAGCAGATCATGTCCACGGGCGGCGGCTGGCAGGATCAGGTCGGTGGTGTGACCGATGGGATCAAGTACATCACGTCCAGGCCGGGGCTGAAACAGAAGATCACAGTGACACATGTGGCGTTGGACAAGAATACGCAGTATGAATTGAACGACAGATTCTGCCTGATCTATACGGGGCAGAGACGCCTTGCGCGCAATCTTCTGCGTGATGTCGTCGGGCGCTATATCGGAAACGAACCGGATACGGTCTACGCGCTCAATGAGATCCAGAGGAATGCCGCTCTGCAGCGGTTTGAACTGGAGCGCGGCAATGTGGATGCGTTTGCAGAACTGCTGAACGAGCACTGGAAGCTGAGCCGGATGATCGACAGGGAGAGCACGAATACGCTCATCGATCAGATATTTGGCTCCGTGGACGACCTGCTGGCAGGACGCATGATCTGCGGTGCCGGCGGCGGCGGCTTTCTGCAGGTCGTGCTGAAGAGGGATGTTACCAAAGAACAACTGAAGAGCAGGATACAATCCGTATTTTTTGACACGGATATCAGCGTATGGGACTGTGAACTGGTTTAAAAACACACTTCTCTGATCGGAGCACATTATGGGTTATATTGGGATGATATGTTTTGCACTGTCTTTTTTGATGACTTATCTGATCGTATCGTTCAGAGAAAAGAATCGCTGCCTGAGCTATTGCTACGCCACAATATACTTCCTGTTTATACTATTTGCTATAACGGAAGTGCTGAGCTTCTTTCATATGCTCGACAGTACATATGTGGCGGTTTCATGGTGTGTTGTGGCAGTGGCAGAGCTGGCACTGGTCCTTCGGAACAATAAGGTCAGGATGCGCCGGGCAAAAGAATGGATTGCCGACCTGTCATTTGAAAAATTACAGGCTGCCTTTAAAGGCGGTTCAAATTAGGGATTTCGAGAACAAGCTAATTTGAGCCAGCATTCTTCGGGCGGGAACAACGGAAAACGGCTTCATAGGAGCAGAAACGCTCCTGTGAAGCCGCTTTCTTTATGTACAAATAACGGGCCGGATATTTGTGCGGATTATGCTCAGAATTAACTTGCTATCCTGCCGCCGCAGAGTGATTAATACAGTACTGTTTCTGCCCGCTTAGGCCGTCCGAAAACTGCTCTGCTTGACTGACATAGAATTGCTCGCTATAATGACAAAAAACGACGAAAGGAAAGGTCATT
>CADASI010000034.1 GCA_902790525.1 uncultured Eubacteriales bacterium | reverse complement strand
GCGGAGCAGCGGCGGTGCGTAAAAGTCAAGGGCCGACAACGAAGCCATGGCGGAAAAACCACCGCAGGATGGTTGATTTTTAGACTGAAATTAGTATGAGACAGCTCCTTATCATTATACTGTATCATACTCCGCTGGCCCCGTAGTTGCTGAGCACGCGGGCGGAGGGGTCGTCCACGTCGCAGCCGGGCCAAGTCCTGTTGGGCATCCAGAAGTCGGCGATCATCCCCGCCTGGCCGGGGTAGTACCGCTCGAACAGCTCCCGGTACAGCAGACTCTCCTTGGTGAACGGGCGACAGTAATCGTATTTCGCCGTCTTTTCCGCAAATTCCTGCTCTGTGTAGGTCCTTTCGGCCAGCGCCTTTAAATCGGACACCATCGAGTGCCCCACGGCGTCGGAGAACGCCGCCTTCTGCCGCCAGAGGATCTCCTCGGGCAGTATGTGATCGTCCGCGAAGGCCTTGCGGATGAGGTACTTGCCCATGTCGTGGCGGTTCATCTTGAGCTCCGGGTCGACGGACATGGTGTAGCGCACGAACTTCAGATCGCCGAAGGGCACGCGGGCCTCGAGGGAGTTGACGGAGATGCAGCGGTCGGCGCGCAGCACGTCGTACATGTGCAGCTCCCTGATGCGCTTCTCGGCCTCCTCCTGGAAGGCGGCGGCGTTGGGCGCGAAGTCGGTGTACTTGTAGCCGAACAATTCATCGGAAATCTCGCCGGTCAGCAGCACCCGGATGTCGGTGTGCTCGTGGATGTACCTGCACACCAGGTACATGCCGATGGAGGCGCGGATGGTCGTGATGTCCCACGTCCCCAGCAGCTCCACCACGGTGGGCAGGGCGTCCAGCACGTCCTTTTCGGAGATGATGACCTCGGTGTGGTCGGCGCCGATGTAGTCCGCCACCATGCGGGCGTACTTCAAATCAATGGCGTCGATGTCCATGCCGATGGCGAAGGTCTTGATGGGCTGGGTCAGCATCCGCTGGGCGATGGCGCACACCAGCGAGGAGTCCAGACCGCCGGAGAGCAGGAAGCCTATGGGGGCGTCGGCGTCGAGGCGCTTGGCCACGCCGTCGATCAGCAGCCGCCGCAGCTTGGCGCAGACGTGATCCTCGTCCCGCATGGTGAACTGGTCCACGTGCGACGGGTCGGCGTAGCGCACGAATTTTCCGTCGATATAGTAGCAGCCCGGCGGGAAGGGCAGGATTTTTTCGCACAGGCCAGTCAGGTTCTTGGGCTCGCTGGCGAAGGCGATGTGCCCGTCCGGCGTGTAGCCGTAGTACAGCGGGCGGATGCCGATGGGGTCGCGGGCAGCGATCAGCTTGTCCTGCGCGGCGTCGTAGAGTATCAGCGCAAACTCCGCGTCCAGCGTCTTGAACATCTCCACGCCGTACTCGCGGTACAGGGGGAGCAGTATCTCGCAGTCCGACGCGCTTTTGATCGGGAAGCCCTGCTCGATCAGCCGCTGCCGGAGGGGCCGGAAGCCGTAGAGCTCGCCGTTACAGACCACATAGGACCCATCCATTTCAAAGGGCTGCATGCCCTCCACCGTCAGCCCCATGATGGCCAGCCGGTGGAAGCCCAAATAGCCGCAGGGGATTTCGATAAACCGGCTCATGTCCGGGCCGCGGGAGATCGTGCGGTCAAAGCCCGCCTTCAACTTTTCGACGGGGATCGTCTTGCCCTCGATACCGAATATGGAACACATAAAAAGCACCTCCGTGAATGGTCGGCAATCGTCTCTTGATTTCAGGACGAAGGCCGCCGCTCCGTGGTGCCACCTGATTTGCTTCTCTTTCCGGGCTCTGTCAAGCCCTGGCGGTTGTAACGTGCCGCCCGCACGCCGCCCCTACTCGCCTTTCGGCTTTCAGCTTGGGCTTGGAAGGGTTCTTCGCCCGGCAATTCACGCGGGATTTCCACCGTCGCCCGCTCTCTGTGCTGAAACCCTCCGGGGTACTTTGCTTCCGCAACGCTTTCGCTGTTCGGTTTTGCCGCATTTTAACACAGACCGCGCCGCTTGTCAATACAAATATGCAATTAAGAATTTGTAAACTTGCAGTTCTTCCATTATATGAGCCGCAAATCGCCGCAAATCCGCAGTTCCGTATTATTTAACATTCAAAAACCCTTGACAAGACCTTCGCCGGTGTGCTATGCTCTTTGCAAGACAGGGCAAGGGCGTCATGTTGTGTGACCCCCTTGCCCCCAAATGTTTTTGGAGGTGCTGTTATGAGCAAGTACACGAAGGAAGATATCATCCGCCTGGTCAGGGAGGGCGACGTGGAGTTCATCCGCATGCAGTTTACGGACATCTTCGGCCAGCTTAAAAACGTGGCCATCACCGCAAGCCAGGTGGAGAAGGCCGTGAACAACGAGATCATGATCGACGGCAGCTCCATCGAGGGCTTCGTGCGCATCAACGAGTCCGACCAGTACCTGCATCCCGATCCGGACACCTTCGCGATACTGCCCTGGCGTCCCCAGCACGGCAAGGTGGCGCGGCTGATCTGCGACGTGTACAACCCGGACGGCACGCCCTTCCTGGGCGATCCCCGCGGCACGCTGAAGCGGGTGCTTCAGAAAGCGGCGGACATGGGGTACTCCTTCAACGTCGGTCCGGAGATGGAGTTCTTCCTGTTCCAGACCGACGAGCACGGCCGTCCCACCACCGCCACCGCCGACGAGGCCGGCTACTTCGACCTGGGCCCGCTGGACCACGGCGAGAGCACGCGGCGCGAGATCTGCATGGCGCTGGAGCAGATGGGCTTCGAGATCGAGGCCAGCCACCACGAGGTGGCCGCGGGCCAGCACGAGATCGATTTCAAGTACGCCGACGCGCTGACCGCCGCGGACAACATCATGACCTTCAAGCTGGCGGTCAAGACCCTGGCGCAGAAGAACGGCATGCACGCCACGTTCATGCCCAAGCCGGTGTTCGGCATCAACGGCTCCGGCATGCACACCAACATGAGCCTGTTCAAGGACGGCAAGAACGCCTTCGCCGATCCCGCCGACAGCCGCGGGCTGAGCAAGGACGCCTACGCCTTCATCGCCGGCATACTGGCCCACGTCCGGGGCATGGCGGCGGTCACCAACCCGCTGGTGAACAGCTACAAGCGGCTGGTGCCGGGCTATGAGGCGCCCTGCTACCTGGCCTGGTCGGCCAGCAACCGCTCCGCGCTGATCCGCATCCCCGCCGCCCGCGGCCAGGCCACCCGCGTCGAGCTTCGCTGCCCCGACCCGAGCTGCAACCCCTACCTCAACATGGCGGTGTGCCTCGCGGCGGGCCTGGACGGCATCGAAAAGGGCCTGACCCCGCCGGACGAGATCACCGAGAACATCTTCGCCATGGACGAGGCCACCCGCGAAGCCAAGGGCATCGCCTCCCTGCCGGGCACCCTCCACGAGGCCGTCAAGTGCCTCAAGGCCGACCCCGTGATCTGCGCCGCCCTGGGCGAGCACGTCCTCTCCCAGTACGTCGAAGGCAAGGAGAAGGAGTGGGACGCCTACCGCACGCATGTGAGCAGTTGGGAGATCGACAGGTACCTGGTCATGTATTAATTGAGAATTGAAAATGGAGAATTGAGAATTGGAGTTACCGGCTGCCGCGCTTCAAAACCAAACAATTCTGTCGGATGAGGGAAACAGGATCGCAAAGGGCTATCCATAATTCTCAATTCTCAACTCTCAATTCTCAACTCTCAATTCTCAATTCCACGCCGACCGAAGGGAGGTGTCCCCGGTGTCCCGAATCATCATAGCCGGCGCGTCCAAGGCCAGCCGCGCGCAGCTTTCACGGCTGCTGGCTTCCTCCGGCAGCGCGGTGTTCCGGCTGTGCGCCTCCGGCGCCGAGCTGCGGCGAACGCTCACCGAGTGCGAGGACGGCGTCGTCGTCATGGCGGGCGGACTGCCGGACGCCCTTCCGGACGACCTCATCGCCGACTTCGGAGCGCTCTTTCAGTTCCTGCTGATCGGCCGGCCGGACGCGCTGGAGGCGTGCGAATCGACTGAGATATTCAAGCTGACCTATCCCTGCCCGGGCAGCGCGGTGCTGACGGCGGTGGAGATGCTCTCGCAGCTTCACGCCATGCGCATGCCCCACCGGACCGGCGCGGACAGGGCGCTGGTGGAGGACGCCAAGGCGCTTCTGATGCGCAGGGAAGGCATCGACGAGCCCAAGGCCCATCGGCGCATGCAGCGCTACGCCATGCGCCATCACATGAAGATGACCGATTACGCGGCAATGGTGCTGCGTGAGGATGAGGGAGTAGGGAGTAGGCAGTAGGGAGTAGGGGCTATGTCGGTACAGATCATTTCCCATTTCCCATTTCCCATTTGACAGAAACGAGGTTGCAACATGTACGACCAGCAATACCCGCTCTACCGCCCCGAGCTGGAGCATGAATCCTGCGGCGTGGGCGCGATCGTCGATTTGAGCGGCAGGGCGACCCACCGCACCGTGGACCAGGCGCTGACCATCGTGGAGCGCCTGGCCCACCGGGCGGGCTCCGACGCGCTGGGCACCACCGGCGACGGCGTGGGCATCATGACCCGGCTCCCCCACGAATTCTTCACCGCATGGGCGCGGGAGGAAGGCATAGGCCTCGGCAAGCCCGGCGACTACGGCGTCGGGATGTTCTTTTTGCCCGAGGACGAGGTCGGCGTTCAGAACGTCTGCCGCATATTCGACCAGCTTGCGAAGTCCGAGGGCATCCCGGTGCTGGGCTGGCGCGACGTGCCCTGCCACCCGGCGCAGCTGGGCGCGGGCGCGCGGCGCACCATGCCGCGCATCCGGCAGTGCTTTCTGAAGCGCCCCGCCGGGATCGACCCCGGGGCCGACTTCGACCTCAGGCTGTACGTGCTGCGCCGCGTGTTTGAAAAGCAGGACACCGACACCTACATCTGTTCGCTGTCGTCGCGGACCATCGTCTACAAGGGCATGATGCTGGTCAGCCAGCTCCGCTCCTTCTACGACGATCTGCAGGACGTGCGCTACGTGTCGCAGATGGCCATGGTGCACTCCCGCTTCTCCACCAACACCTTCCCGAGCTGGTCGAAGGCGCACCCGCAGCGGATGCTTCTGCACAACGGCGAGATCAACACCATCCGCGGCAACCACGACCGCATGAAGGCCCGCGAGGAGACCATGCGCTCCGCCGTGATGGGCGATTCGATGAAGCGCGTGCTGCCCGTGGTAGCCCCGGACGGCAGCGACTCCCAGATGCTGGACAACACGCTGGAATTTTTGGCGATGAACGGCTTCCCGCTGCCGCTGGCGGGCATGGTGTTATTGCCCGAGCCCTGGCAGGGCGAGAAGGACGCCGCGCCCTGGCGCGACCTGTACCGCTACTACGCCACCATGATGGAGCCCTGGGACGGCCCCGCGGCCATACTCTACTCCGACGGCGACAGCGTGTGCGCGTCGCTGGACCGCAACGGCCTTAGGCCCCTGCGCTGCGCGCTGACCGACGATAAGCGGCTGATACTGTCCTCAGAGGCGGGCGTGCTGTTTGAGGAGAACGCCCACATCCGCCGCCGCTGGAAGCTCAAGGGCGGGGACGTGCTGTGCGCCGACCTCAACACCGGCGAATTGCTGGAATCGGAAGCGCTGAAGCGCCACTTCGCGGGCCTGCACCCCTACGGGGAATGGGTGAAGCAGATCGTGCGGCTGGAAGAACTCCCTCCGTCAGCCCTGCGGGCTGCCACCTCCCTCGAAGAGGGAGGCTTACTCCCTCCGTCAGAGAAAGCCCCCCTCCCAGAGGGGGGTGGCCGCAGGCCGGGGGGAGTCGAGACCCTCTGCATGGCCTTCGGCTACGCCTACGAGGACGTGCGCGACGTGCTCATGCCCATGGCGGAAAACGGCGCGGAGCCCATCGTGTCCATGGGCGCGGACGAGCCGCTGGCAGCGCTGTCCAAGGCGCATCCGCCGCTGTTTGACTACTTCAAGCAACGCTTCGCCCAGGTCACCAACCCGCCCATCGACGCCCTGCGCGAAGCGTGCAAGACGGACTGCGCCATCTACATCGGCGACGACGGCAACCTGCTGTCCCACGACGCGGAGAACTGCACCGTCATGGAGCTGCCCTCGCCGGTGCTGACCGAGGCGGAGCTTAAGCGCATCCGCCAGATCGACCATCCCGCCTTCAAGGTGCGGGAGATATCGCTGCTATACCCCGTCGTCGCCCGCCTGCGCCAGGCCATGCGCGGCTTCTTCACCGCCTGCGACGCGGCGTGTCAGGACGGCGTCAACATTCTGATACTGTCCGACCGGGGCGTGGACGCCGACCATCTCGCCATACCGTCGCTGCTGGCGGTGTCCGCGCTGGAGCAGCACCTCATACACATCAAGAAGCGCACCGCGGTGTCCGTCGTGCTGGAGAGCGGCGAGCCCCGCGACACCCACCAGCTTGCGATGCTGATCGCCTACGGCGCGCGGGCGGTGAACCCGTACCTGGCCCACGACATCATCCGCCTGGAGTGCGGTGAGGAAGGCATCGCGCGCTACAACCGGGCTCTGACGGCGGGCGTGCTCAAGATCGCCTCCAAGATGGGCGTGTCCACGCTGCAGGCGTACCAGAGCGCCCAGCTCTTCGAGGCGGTGGGACTGGATGCGCAGTTCGTGGACCAGTACTTCACCAACACCCCCTGCGCGCTGGGCGGGAAGGGCCTGCACGACGTGGAGGCCGACAGCCGCCACTGGCACGACGCCGCGTTCCTCGGCCCCATGCAGGCGGGCCTGCCGTCCGTCGGCCGGCACAAATACAGAAAGAGCGAGGCGTCCGAGGAGCACCTGTACAGCCCCGAGGTCATCCACCTGCTCCAGCAGGCGGTGTGGACGGACGACAAGGCGAAGTTCGACGAATACGCCGCGCGGGTGGAAAACGACGGCCCGCGCACCATCCGCGCGTCGCTGGACTTCCGCTACGACCTGTGCGAACCCATACCGCTTGACGAGGTGGAGAGCGTCGAGCAGATCGTGCGGCGCTTCAAGACCGGGGCCATGTCCTACGGCTCCATCTCGAAGGAGGCCCACGAGTGCATGGCCGTCGCCATGAACCGGCTGGGCGGCAAGTCCAACAGCGGCGAGGGCGGCGAGCTCAAAGAGCGCTTCGGCACCGAGCTCAACTCCGCCATCAAGCAGGTGGCGTCCGGGCGCTTCGGCGTGACCCGGGACTATCTGCTGTCGGCCAGGGAGATACAGATCAAGATGGCCCAGGGCGCGAAGCCCGGCGAGGGCGGCCACCTGCCCGGGGCGAAGGTCACCGAGAGCGTGGCCAGGACCCGCTGCGCCACTCCGGGCATATCGCTGATCTCTCCCCCGCCCCACCACGACATCTATTCGATAGAGGACCTCGCCGAGCTCATATACGATCTCCAGTGCGCCAACGAGGACGCGAAGGTCACCGTCAAGCTGGTGTCCTCCACCGGCGTGGGCACCATCGCCAGCGGCGTGGCCAAGGCCGGGGCGGGCGGCATACTGATCTCCGGCGGCGAGGGCGGCACCGGCGCGGCCCCCATGTCCAGCGTGCATCACGCGGGGCTTCCGTGGGAGATCGGCCTGGCCGAGACCCACCAGGTGCTCTGCCGCAACCGGCTTAGGCAGACCGTCACCCTGGAGACCGACGGCAAGCTGATGTCCGGCCACGACGTGGCCGTAGCGCTTTTGCTGGGCGCGGAGGAATTCGGCTTTGCCACCGCGCCGCTGATCACCATGGGCTGCCGCATGATGCGGGTGTGCCACCTGGGCACCTGTCCCTTCGGCGTGGCGACCCAGAACCCCGAGCTGCGCAAGCGGTTCATCGGCAAGCCGGAGTACGTGGAGCGGTTCATGCGCTTCGTGGCCGAACAGCTCCGTAAGATCATGGCGCGGCTCGGCGCTCGGACGGCGGACGAGCTGGTGGGCCGCAGCGACCTTCTGAAGATGAAGGACGGCGCGCAGATGGATCTGTCCGACCTGATCGGCTTCGCGCGCAACATCCACGTCCAGCCGGAATCCCGGCACGACTTCGCGCTGAACGAGCGCGCCGACGCCCGGCTCATACAGAACCACGTCCACCTCACCACCACCGACCGCGCCTTCGGCACGCTGTTGAAGGGCGAGCGCCACATCCAGGCGCAGGGGTGCGGCGGGCAGTCCTTCGGGGCGTTTTTGCCCAAGGGGCAGTCGATATCGCTGTACGGCGTGGCCAACGACTACCTCGGCAAGGGCCTGTCCGGCGGCACGCTGGCCATCTGCCCGCCGGTGGACGCCGTGTGGAACCCGAACGACACGCTCATCGGCAACGTGGCGCTCTACGGCGCGACCTCCGGCTACGCCTTCATCGCCGGCGCGGCGGGCGAGCGCTTCGCCGTGCGCAACTCCGGCGCGTGGGCCGTCGTCGAGGGAGTGGGCGACCACGGCTGCGAGTACATGACCGGCGGGCGCGTGGCGGTGCTCGGGAGCGTGGGCGACAACTTCGGCGCGGGCATGTCCGGCGGCATCGCCTGGGTGCTGGATGAGGCGGGCACGCTGGAGGGCCGCATCAACAGCGGCCTGGTGCGGGTGCACGACGTGACCCCGGAGCAGGCGGAGGAGCTTAGGCAACTGCTGGAGATGCACGCGCGGCACACCGATTCCCGCAGGGCCGCGGACATACTGGCGGACTTCGGGACGTGGCTGCCGAAGTTCAAGGCGGTCATCTCCGACGAGTACCTGGACTATCTGAACAGGAGGGTGTGAAGCATGGGAAAGCCCACGGGATTTCTGGAGATCGAGCGCATCGAAAACCCCTATCGGGACGCGGAAGCCCGCCTCCATGACTTCGAGGACCTGCACGCCGCCCAGCCCGTCGAGGCGCGGCGCGCGCAGGCCGCCCGCTGCATGAACTGCGGCGTGCCCTTCTGCCAGTCGGATTTCGGCTGCCCGCTTCACAACCTGATCCCGGAGTGGAACGACCTTTTGTACCGGGGAAGGGAGTGCGAGGCGCTGGAGCGGCTCATGATGACCGCGCCGTTTCCCGAGTTCACGGGCCGCGTGTGCCCGGCGCTGTGCGAGAAGGCGTGCAATCTGGAAGACGACGCCACCACCAACCGGGACAACGAGCTCTACCTGATCGAGACCGGCTTTGAGAAGGGCTGGGTGCAGCCGCGCATCCCGCCTGTACGCACCGGAAGGCGCGTGGCGGTGGTGGGCAGCGGCCCCTCGGGGCTGGCGGCGGCGGACCTCTTGAACCGGCTGGGGCACGAGGTCACGGTGATCGAGCGCGCCGACAGGCCCGGCGGGCTTCTGATGTACGGCATCCCCAACATGAAGCTGCCGAAGGCCGTGGTGGAGCGGCGCGTCAGGCTGATGGAGGCCGAGGGCGTGCGCTTTATGCTGGACACGGAAGCCGACCCCGCCATATTGAAGAAATACGACGCCGTGCTGCTCTGCGGCGGCGCGAAGAAGCCCCGGGCGCTGAACGTGGAAGACGACGGATCAAACGACGTGCGCTTCGCCGTGGACTACCTGACGGCGGCGACAAGGGCGGTATTGTCGGGCGGGGAATCGTCGATCTCCGCGAAGGACAGGGCTGTGGTCGTGGTCGGCGGCGGCGACACCGGCAACGACTGCGTGGGCACGGCGCTGCGGCAGGGGTGCAAATCCGTCGTGCAGCTCGAGATGATGCCCGCGCCGCCGGTCAACCGCCTCACAAACAACCCCTGGCCCGAGTGGCCGCGCACGCTGCGCACCGACTACGGGCAGCTCGAGGCCATCCACCGGCAGGGCGGCGACCCTCGCGTCTACGAGACCACGGTGAAGCGCATACTGCCGGGGCAGATCGAGACGGTGAAGCTCAAGGGCTTCTCCCCCATCCCCGGCACGGAGCAGGTGATCCCCTGCGACCTCATGCTGATCGCCGCGGGCTTTGTGGGCTGTGAGACGGCCACCGCCGAGCGCTTCGGCGTCGCCCTGTCGCAGCGCGGCACCATGATGCCCGCGGACGGCACGCACCGTCTCCGGGACAACCTGTTCTCGGCGGGCGACATGCGCACGGGCCAGTCGCTGGTGGTGCGGGCGCTGGCGGACGGCCGGGCGGCGGCACGGGAGGTCAATCAATATCTGGAGGGACAGGTATGACGAAATACATCTTTGTGACCGGCGGCGTGGTCTCCGGGCTGGGCAAGGGCATCACGGCGGCGTCGCTGGGGCGGCTTTTGAAGGCGTGCGGGCTCAAGGTGGCCGCGCAGAAGCTGGACCCCTACATCAACGTGGACCCCGGCACCATGAGTCCCTACCAGCACGGGGAGGTGTACGTGACCGAGGACGGCGCCGAGACGGACCTCGACCTGGGCCACTACGAGCGCTTCATCGACGAGGACCTGAACCGCTTCTCCAACCTGACCACCGGCCGGGTGTACTCCAACGTCATACAGCGGGAGCGGCAGGGCGGCTATCTGGGCAGCACCGTGCAGACCATCCCCCACATCACCGACGAGATCAAGACGTTCATCTACCAAGTCGGCAAGAAGACCGATGCCGACGTGGTCATCACCGAGATCGGCGGCACCATCGGCGACATCGAGAGCCAGCCCTTCATCGAGGCCATCCGCCAGGTGGGGCTGGAGGTCGGGCGCGAGAACGCGCTGTACGTGCACGTGACGCTGGTGCCGTACCTCAGGGCCTCCGGCGAGCACAAGTCAAAGCCCACCCAGCACTCGGTCAAGGAGCTGCAGGGCATGGGCATCACGCCGAACATCATCGTGCTGCGGGTGGACGAGCCCATCACGGACGACACCATATTCGCCAAGATCGCCCACTTCTGCAATGTCAAGGACGACTGCGTGATCGAGAACCGCACGCTGCCGAACCTCTACGAGGCCCCGCTGATGCTGGAGGCGGCGGGCCTGTCCGCCATCGCCTGCCGGGAGCTGCACATCGACGCCCCCGCGCCGGACCTGACCGAGTGGCGCGCGCTGGTCGAGCGCATCCACCACCAGTCGAAGGTCGTGAAGATCGGACTGGTGGGCAAGTACGTGCAGCTGCACGACGCCTACCTGTCCGTGGCCGAGGCGCTCCGGCACGCGGGCTACGCGCTGGACGCGAAGGTGGAGATCACATGGATCGACTCCGAGGCGCTGACGGAGGAGAATTATATCGAGGTATTGTCGAAGGTGGATGGTTTAATCGTGCCCGGCGGCTTCGGCAACCGGGGCATCGAGGGCATGATCCTCTCGGCGAAGTACGCCCGGGAGCGCCACGTGCCCTACTTCGGCATCTGCCTGGGCATGCAGATCGCGGTGATCGAGTACGCCCGCGACGTCGCCGGGCTCAAGGGGGCCAACTCCCACGAGTTCGACGAGCACAGCCCCCACCAGGTGATCCACTACATGCCCGACCAGTCCGACGACATCGACAAGGGCGGCACGCTGCGGCTGGGGCGGTATCCCTGCATGCTTCAGCCGGGCACCGCCATCGCGCGCTGCTACGGCGCGCCCGAGATCGGCGAGCGCCACCGCCACCGCTACGAGTTCAACAACGCCTACCGCGACGCGCTGCAGAGCGCGGGGCTGTGCCTCTCCGGCCTGTCCCCGGACGGCAGGCTGGTGGAGACGGTGGAGATCCCCGGCGAGGACTTCTTCATCGGGGTGCAGTTCCACCCGGAGTTCAAGAGTCGCCCCAACAAGCCGCACCCGCTGTTCACAGGCTTCGTGAGGGCGGCGCTGGGGTGATATAGACACAACGACAGGGGGCCGGCGCGATGCGCGCCGGCCCCCCCTGTCGTCATTATGCCTTGTTATGCCTTCTCAAACCGCAGCACGTTCCAGCTCAGCGCGGGCAGCTTCACCTGCGCCCGGCCGCCGTCCACGGTGCCGCCGGGGCCCGCCGCGGGGGCCACTTTCATCGGGTCGTCCTCGGTGTTGACGGCCTTGACGTCGTCGTGGTGCAGCAGTATGTGCTCCTTGAGCTTCATAGCGCCGAAGGAGCGCAGATCGATGTCGAGGGTGAAGTCCTCCTTCATGTCGCGGTTGACGCAGAACACGGTCACGCCGCCCTCATCGTCCATGGTGGCGGTGGCGTCCACCACCGGCACGCCCTCGTAGTCGCTGCAATCGTACACCGGGGTGTCCACCAGCGCCTTGAGCGCGGTGCCGCGGCCGTATTTCGAGGCGTGCAGGAAGGGCCAGTAGATGGTCTGCGCCCAGCAGCCCCCGCCGTTGCGGGTCATGATGGGGGCGATGACGTTCACGAGCTGGGCCAGGCAGGCGATCTTCACGCGGTCCGCGTTGCGCAGGAAGGTGATCAGTATGCTGCCCGCCAGCAGCGCGTCCTCGAAGTTGTAGATGTCCTCCAAGAGCGGCAGCGCCGGGCCCCACTTCTCCCGCTTCCAGATCTCCTCGTCCTGCTCCCTGGAGTGATACCACACGTTCCACTCGTCGAAGGACAGGTTGACGCGCTTCTTGGAGTGCTTCTTGCCCTTCACGGCGTCGCAGATGGCGATGACGGTCTTGATGAAGTCGTCCAGGTCCATGCTGCGGGCCAGGAAGCCGGGGGTGTCGTTGGTGGGGTTGCCGTAGTAGCGGTGCAGGGAGACGTAGTCGATGTTGTCATAGCACTCGTCGAGCATTTTGAGCTCCCAGTCGCCGAAGGTGGGCATGTCCGAATGGGAGGAGCCGCAGGCCACCAGCTCGATGGAGGGGTCCACCCACTTCATGATCTTGGCGGCCTCGTTGGCGATGCGGCCGTACTCGGTGGCGGTCTTGTGGCCCATCTGCCAGGGGCCGTCCATTTCGTTGCCCAGGCACCACAGCTTGATGCCCAGCGGGTCCTTTTTGCCGTTTTGGATGCGCATGTCCGAGAATTTGCTGCCGCCGGGATGGTTGGCGTACTCCACGATGTCGCGGGCGTTCTCCGGGCCGCGGGTGCCCAGGTTGACGGCGTACATCACCTGCGCCCCGGCCTTCTTCGACCAGTCGTAGAACTCGTGAAGCCCCACCGCGTTGGACTCGGTGGTGAACCACGCCAAGTCCAGGCGCTTCGGGCGCTTGTCCGCCGGGCCCACGCTGTCCTCCCAGTTGAAGCCGGACACGAAGTTGCCGCCGGGGTAGCGCACCACCGGCACGCCCAGGTCCCTGACCAGCTTGAGCACGTCCCTGCGGAAGCCCTGTTCGTCGGCCTGGGGGTGGCCCGGCTCGTATATGCCGCCGTACACCGCCCGGCCCAGGTGCTCGATGAAGGAGCCGTATATGCGCGGGTCGATGCGGCCAATGGTATAGTCCCTGTCCAGGATCATGGATGCCTGCTTCATATTATTCTCCTTTCGGGTCAGCCCTTGACGGAGCCGGAGGTCAGGCCGGCGATGAAGGTCTTCTGCGCGAACAGATAGATGACGACGATCGGCACCACGGCCATCACCGCACCGGGCATCAGCACGTCGAAGGCGTTGCCGTAGGGGGTGATGGTGGTGCCCATGCCGATGGGGATGGTGAACTTCTCGTTGGTGCTCAAAACGATCAGCGGCCACAGCAGGTTGTTCCAGCTGTTCATGCAGGACAGTATGGTCATGGCGCCGAAGGCGGGGATCATGATGGGCACCATGATCTTGAAGAACACGCCGTAGTCCGTGCAGCCGTCGATGCGCCCGGCCTCCAGAAGTTCCTTCGGCAGGCCGGTGACGTATTGCCGGAAGAAGAACACCATGAACGGCGGCACCAGGTAGGGCATGATCACGCCGAAGTAGCTGTCGGTCAGCTTGGCGCGTATGAGCATGCGGTAGAGGGGCAGTATCAGTATCTCGAAGGGCATCATCATCACGATCAGCACGATGGTGAATATGAGGTTTTTGCCCTTGAAATCGTACATCGCCAGCCCGTAGCCCACCAGCGATCCGAAGAACAGGCCCACGGCGGTCTGCATGATCATGATCACGGCGCTGGAGCGGTACCAGCACCAGTAGATGCCGTCGCGGTAGGTGTTGAGCGCCGCGTAGTTGGAAAACGACGATATGCCCGGCTCAAAGGTCAGGCTCAGGCCGTTGCGCAGCATCTCCTGGCCCGGCTTTAGGGAGCTTAAAAACATAAACGCGAAGGGCAGCATGGCGAATATGGCGATCAGTATCATCAGCCCCGTGGCCAGCACCGTCAGCACCACGCCCCTTCGGTCAACATAGCGCTTCTCCATGCTCAGTCCTCCTTCTTGAAGAATCCCATCAGGATCAACTGGATCAGGTTCACGCCCAGCACCAGCACCAGCAGCGTCAGGCCCACGGCGGAGGCCAGGCCCATGTTGTTCTTATAGAAGCCCATCAAATACATGTAGCCCACGATGGTGCGCCCCACGCCGCCGGGGTTGTTCTGTTGCCAGAGGGCCACGGACTCCGTGAACATCGCAAAGCCGCCCAGCACCGTGATGGTGATCACGTATATCAGCACCGGCTTGATGCCGGGGAGGGTCACGTGGAAGAACTTGCTGACGGCGCCCGCGCCGTCGATCTCCGCGGCCTCGTAGAGGTCGGTGGGGATGGCCTGTATGCCGGAGAGGTAGTAGATGATGTTGACGCCCATCCAGCGCCACAGCGTCAGTATGATCAGCACCATGTTGCCGGTACCGGCGTACATCAGCCAGTCCCGCGGCTCCTTGCCGAACATCTGCACCAGCCGGTTGACCGGGGCCGTGGGCAGCGTGCCGAAGGCCAGGCGGAACACGATGCCCGCCACGATGATGCTGGTCAGCGCCGGGATGAAGAACAGCGATTTAAAGAAGGAAGCGAACTTCACGAATTTGGAGTGCAGTATCACGGCCACCAGCAGCGGCACGATGGTGAGCACCACCACGTCCCAGAAGGCGTAGCGCGCCGTGGTCTCCAGCGCCTGGATGTAGTTGCGGGAAAACAGGCGCTCGTAGTTCTTGAGCCCGATCCATTCCACGCTCGTCGGGCCCTCGATGCGCTGGAAGCTCATCAGTATGGTGGCGATGGTGGGATACAGGTACACCACCAGGAAGTAGATCACAAACGGCGCCACAAACACGTAGGGCACCACCTTGGGGTCGGTCAGAAAGCCGCCCCGACGCCTGTCGGACAGGGATTGCTTTTGCATAGGCTGAACCTCCTCGCCAGGGGCGGGATATGGGAACGCGGGAATCTTTCCACTCTTTTACAAGGGAAAGCCGAAAGGGGTCGCGCCCCCTTCGGCTATCTGTGGGGTAAAGGCGGGGATCAGAAGATCTGATCGCGCAGCTCCTGGGCGCAATCCTTGGCGATTTCGTCGACGGGCTTGTCGCTCATCACCAGGTCGTAGGCCATCTGGTTGCGCACGATATCGCCGGCCGCCGGGAAGTACTCGGTGATGCAGGTGTCCGGGATGTCGTCCAGCACGGTCTTGAGCATGTCGAAGATGGTGTCGTCATAGTAGTCGAAGAACTTGTTGGGGGCCTTCATCTCCTCGGAGCCGTACACGTCGGTCATGATCGGGTCGAAGCCCAGGATCAGCCAGGTGTTGACGCAGCCCTCGAAGGACAGGGTGGCGTAGGCCAGCCACTGCTTGGCGACCTCCACGTTGGGGCTGGTCTTGACGACCGCGGTGCCGGTGCCGCCCATCTGCGCGGACTTGTGACCGCCGTCGGGCCACAGAGGCATCGGGGCGACCTTCATCTTGCCGGCCAGGTCGGGCATGTAGTCGGTGAAGCGGTTCAGATACCAGAAGGGCATGGACACGGAGGCGCAGTTGCCGGCGTTCATCCAGCCGTAGTACTCCTCGGAGTGATGGTTGCCGCCCGGGCAGGGCACCGCGGTGCCGTCGTCCAGCATGCTGCGCATGAAGGCCAGGGTGTCGATGACGACCTGCTCGTCCATGCGGACCTCGTTGTCGGGGGTCAGCCAGTCGCCGCCGTGCTGGTTCACCAGCGGATAGATGCTCCAGCAGTCCTTGGACTCCCAGGTGCACATCGGCTTGCCGGTCTTCTCCAGCACGATCTTGCCGGCCTCATGATAGTCGTCCCAGGTCTTGATGGTGGTGTAGTCCACGCCGGCCTCCTCGAGGATCTCGGTGTTGTACCACACGATGCAAGCGCCGATGTGGTGGTCGATGCCGTAGAACTTGCCGTCCTTGGCGTAGTTGTTGAAGCGGCTCATGACCAGGTGGTCCTCGATGGGCTCCACGATGTCGTTGAGCTCGGCCAGCTGGATGTCGCCCTTGAGGTAGTTGGCGAACATGTTGATCTCGATGTCCACGATGTCGGGCGCGCCTTCGCCGGACTGCAGGGCGATGGTCAGCTTGTTGTGCATATCCTCATAGGGATAGACCTGCATGTCGATGTCCAGCTTGGGGTTGTCGGGATTCGCATTCCACTTCTCCAGCATCTCCTTGTAGAGCTGGGTGTGGAGCTCCTGGAAGGTCCAGAGGGTCAGGTGAATCGGTTCTTCCTCCGCGAGCGCGCCAAACATGCCGAGCACCATCAGCGCGGCCAGCAGAACAGCCAGCAGTTTCTTCATGGGATATGCCTCCTTCTCTCTGTGGGGTTAACGTCGTATTCCCCACTCTTACACCTATGTTAACGTTATCCTTAGCATTTGTCAAGCCCTTTTTTGGCTAATTGACGTATTTTTTTATATTTATGTTTGCAAAATCGGTCAAATGATGTTATAGTATACTCAGAATTGCGAAAAGAAGGGGTCCGGCATGAACACGTCCCGCGTCACACTCAAGGATGTCGCCGCCGTGTGCGGCTACACCGTCAACACGGTCTCCCGGGCGCTGCGGGGCGACCAGCGGCTGTCGGAAGCCACCCGGGAGCGCATCTGCGCGGTGGCCCGGCAGATGGGCTACGCCCCGAACCAGATCGCCAGCTCCCTGCGCTCCGGGCGCACGCGGGTCTTCGCGGTGATCCTGGGCAACATGTCCAACCCCTTCTACGGCATCATGACCGACACCATACAGGACGCCGCCCTGCAGGCGGGCTACTCGGTGATGATCATGTGCAGCCGGGACGACGCCGCGCTGGAGCGCCAGCTCGCGGAGCAGGCCATCGCCCGCCGGGTGGACGGCATACTGCTGTTCCCCACCGCCGAGAGCCGGCCCACCGTCCGGCGGCTGAGGGAGGCGGGCATGCCCTTCGTGCTGATGGCCCGCTGCCTCACCCCCGGGGAGGCGGACAGCGTGGTGTGCGACGAGGCCCGGGGCGCGTACCTGGCCACGATGCACCTGGTGGAGCACGGCTCGAGGCGGCTGGCCTACGTGTCCGGCAGCACGGTGGTGTACTCCAGCGAACAGCGCATCCGGGGCTTCCTGGAGGCCTGCGCCGACGCGGGCATCCCCGAGCGGGACCGCCGGGTGTGCGTGATGCACGATCAGCCCGCCACGCACCGGAGCCTGTCGGAGAACGTGCGGCTGCTCGTCGAAAAGCTCCGTCAGCTCAAGGCCGAGGGCATCGACGGGCTGTTCATATTCTGCGACGTGCAGGCGTGGCACGTGCTCTACACGCTGCAAAACGCCCCGGACATCGGCGTCGACGACTTCGGCATCGTCAGCTTCGACAACATCGAGGGCGCGCTGGCCTTCCCCATACCGCTGTGCAGCATCGGCTGCGACTACGCCGAGATGGCCCGCCAGGGCATCGGGCTGCTCCGCGCCCGCATCCACGGCGACCCCCGCGCGCCCCAGACCGTGGTGTGCCCCGTGCATCTGGTTTGTCGGGGGAGTTGTAAGATGAGGCAGTAGGGACGCCATAATTGGCGTCCGCAGGCAGTATTATAAAAATACATAAAAAGGAGAGAGTGGATATGTCAAATCACAGGGAACGTGCCACAGCGCTGTTTCAGGAGGGGTACAACTGCGCGCAGGCGGTGTTTTGCGCCTTCGCGGATGTCACGGGGCTGGACCTGGAGACCTCGGCGCGGCTGGCGTCGTCCTTCGGCGGCGGGCTGGGGCGGCTGAGAGAGGTCTGCGGCGCGGTCAGCGGCGCGGCCATGGTGCTGGGCATGGCGGAGGGCTACGCCGACCCGAAGGACGCCCAGGCCAAGAAGGACCACTACGCCCGGGTGCGCGATTTCGCCGCACGCTTCCGGGAGGCCAACGGGTCCATCGTCTGCCGCGAACTGCTCGCGGGCGGCGACCCCCACGCCGCACAGCCCGGCGGCGAGCCCGAGGCCCGCACCCCGGAGTTCTATAAAAAACGCCCCTGCCCGGAGCTGGTGGGGATGGCGGTGGATATTCTGGACGAGATGCTGGAGAAATAACGCATGGGGGTCGCAACAGGACTTGAACCTGTGACCCCATCGATGTGAACGATGGGTCTGCCCTTCGACCTTTTTTCTAATCAATCCAGTTTTGATCAATCTCCCGCTTCAATTCGCGGAACATATCGTAAAAAACGCCCTTGGTCTGGTTGACGATATCCAACGCGACGGCCCGATTATAGGCATGGGTCACATTGTTGCGCGCGTTCAGGGCCGCCAGCCACTTTTCCGAATCATGGATCATCCCCGTCTGATACGCCGTTTTTAAGATCTGCTTGGGAGAACCTGTCTTGCTCTCCGGGAGGCCATGCTCGGTCAGGATCTCGTTGATCGCCTTCCAGGACTGCTTAAAGCAGATTTCATAGAGCCCGACGAGCCCGGTCAGCACCACGTTGTCATAGGGCTCGTGATACTTGTAGATGTCCTTGAGATTCTCCAGCGCATTGCAGAAGTTTTCATACTTTTTCATAGATCAGGCATCCCTCCCGGGCAATGGATTCCAGCAGCTCCCGCTGCACCGATCCATCCAGGTTGACAACATCAAAGGACAGCAGCGTCTGCGTCTCCGCCTCCACATCCAACGCAAAGGCATTGACGTCTCCCCCTGAAACGGCAAGGTCGATATCGCTTGTATCGTGATAATCACCGCGCGCGCGACCCAAACAGCATGACCCTGCCAAGGTTGTGCGCCTTCGCAAGCTCCGTGATCTCCGACAACAGTCGATCAGGCAATCCATAGCGCATGGTTTTTCCCACCGATTATAATAATGACACGATTGGCACATCATTGACCGAATGTGCGCGAGCCGTCTTATTCCTTGTCTCCATTATAACACAGCATCCCAACCTGTTGCAACAGGGAATGCCGGTTCGCTGTCCCTGTGAAATACATGTCCGGAGAGCCGTCCCTGTGGCACATGATACATTGTCGCACTCATTCGGGGCGCGACACGTGGATATTCGTAATGGCGCACTGATCGCCGGTGAGCGCGACATACACGTCCTTCATCACTTCGTCGAGGATCGTCGTAACGCTGCTTATGGCGATGCCCAAATTCTCCGTTTGCATGGTGATCACGTTCCCGTTCCTTTTGATCTTTACGACGCAATCCAGTCCCTTTTTATTCTCATCCTTCCAGGCGTTCCAGCCCGCGAAGCCGGCCTGCTGCGTGACCTGAACCTTGTTTTCGACGTGTGCATCCGACTCCCAGTTCTCACCGTCCAACCGCAGAAGGATGTATTCCCGGAAATTCG
>CADASI010000033.1 GCA_902790525.1 uncultured Eubacteriales bacterium | reverse complement strand
AAACGATCTGATCAGCACCAACATCGTCTCCACCGCCGACGGCGTGGTCACCGAGAAGCCCACCTGGTTCTTCCTCGAGCGCTACAACGACGCCTTCATCGAGGAGACGAAGGAATTTGTCAACGCCATACTCAACGACACCGACGTGCCCGTGGGCGGCCACGAGGGCATCATGTCCGTGGCGGTGGCCATGGCGGCGAAGAAGTCGCTCGACGAGCACCGCCCGGTGGCGCTGTCCGAGATTCTGTAATATCAGGAGGTATCTGACATGAACTATGCAGAGGAATCCCTGCGGCTACACGGCGAATGGAAGGGTAAGATCGAGGTCATCTCCCGCGTGCCGGTGAAGTCGAAGGACGACCTGTCCCTGGCCTACACCCCCGGCGTGGCCCAGCCGTGCCTGGAGATCCAGAAGGACATCGACAAATCCTATGAGCTCACCCGCCGCTGGAACATGTGCGCGGTGATCACCGACGGCACGGCGGTGCTGGGCCTGGGCGACATCGGCCCCGAGGCGGGCATGCCGGTCATGGAGGGCAAGTGCGTGCTGTTCAAGTCCTTCGGCGACGTGGACGCCTTCCCGCTGTGCGTGAAGTCCAAGGATGTTGATGAGTTCGTCAACGCCGTGGCGCTGATCTCCGGCTCCTTCGGCGGCATCAACCTGGAGGACATCTCCGCCCCGCGCTGCTTCGAGATCGAGCGCAAGCTGAAGGAAAAGACCGACATACCGATCTTCCACGACGACCAGCACGGCACCGCCGTGATCACCCTGGCGGGGCTTATGAACGCGCTCAAGGTCGTGGGAAAGAAGAAGGAGGACGTGAAGATCGTGACCTCCGGCGCGGGCGCGGCGGCCATTGCCATCGTGAAGCTGCTGCTGTCGGCGGGCTTCAAAAACGTCACGATGTGCGACCGCAAGGGCGCGATCTACGAGGGCCGCGAGGGGCTGAACTGGATCAAGGCCGAGATGGCGCAGGTCACGAACCTCGACAAGAAGGCCGGTTCCCTCGCGGACATGATGGTCGGCGCGGACGTGTTCATCGGCGTTTCCGGCCCCGGCACCGTGACCACGGACATGGTCAAGACCATGAACAAGGACGCCATCGTGTTCGCCTGCGCGAATCCGACGCCCGAGATCTTCCCCGACGACGCCAAGGCCGGCGGCGCGGCGGTGATCTCCACGGGCCGCAGCGACTTCCCGAACCAGATCAACAACGTGCTGGCGTTCCCGGGCATCTTCCGCGGCACCTTCGACGTGCGGGCGAGCGACATCAACGAGGCCATGAAGATGGCCGCCGCGAAGGCGCTGGCGGACCTCATCTCCCCCGAGGAGCTCTCCGCGGACTACATCATCCCTTACGCCTTCGACCCGCGGGTCGGACCGGCGGTCGCCAAGGCCGTGGCCCAGGCCGCCCGGGATTCCGGCGTGGCCCGCATCTGACACACACCCCCAAATCAAACGAGGGGCTGTCTCAAAATGCATATGGATTCGAGTACGAAATGCAACGTACTTCATGGGCGGGCGGCGCATCGCCGCCCCTACGGCATGCACACATCTGAATGATTATGCGTTTTGAGACAGCCCCTTTAATCAGGTCATTTTCAGTTATACTTCGGCAACCAGTCGCCGTGCGCCGCGATCATCTCGTCGCACATCGCCACGATGTCGTCCATGGACAGCTCCGAGGCGGTGTGCGGGTCCAGCATGACCGCCTGGTAGATGTGCTCCTTTTTGAGCGTCCTGGCGGCCTCGATGGTCATCAGCTGCACGTTGATGTTGGTGCGGTTGAGCGCCGCGCACTGCTCGGGCAGGTCGCCGATGAACGTGGGCTGCACGCCGTTCTTGTCCACCAGGCAGGGCACCTCCACGCAGGCGTTGCGCGGCAGGTTGGTGATCAGCCCTGTGTTCAACACGTTGCCGCCGATCTTCGTGGGCACGTTCGTCTCCATGGCCTCCATGATGTAGCTGGCGTACTCGTGGGTCCGCTTGTGGGTCAAAAGCGGGTTTTCGGTGAGCTCGTGGCCCCGCTTCTTCCAATCCTCGATCTGGTGGATGCACCGCCGCGGGTACTCGTCCAGCGGTATGTTGAACCGCTCGATCAAGTCCGGGTAGCGCTCCTTGATGAACCACGGGCAGTACTCGGCGTTGTGCTCGCTGGACTCGGTGATGTAGTAGCCGAAGCGCCGCATCAGCTCCAGCCGCACCATGTCGCCGTGACGACCTTCTTTTTTATACAGCTCATAGTCGGCCTTCATGCGCTCCATCCACCACTCCGGCAGCTCCTCGCCCTGCGAAAGCCCGGCGACGCGCTCCTCAAACGTGCCGATGTCGAGCTTGCCCTGATTGTACAGAAGTGCCCGGCGCTTGACCTCGGGGTAGAGGTCCACGCCGTCCTTTGTCAGCTCCAGCAGCCACGCCTGATGGTTGATGCCCGCGATCTTCCACCGCACGCGGTCATCGTACTCCATGCCCAGCTCCTTGAGCAGCGTTGACGCGCACACCTGCACGCTGTGGCACAGGCCGACGGTTTTGACGTTGGTCAGCCGAAGCATCGCGCCGGTCAGCATCGCCATGGGGTTGGTGTAGTTGAGCAGCCAGGCGTCGGGGCACACCGCCTCGATGTCCCGGGCGAAGTCCAGCATCACGGGGATGGTGCGTAGCGCGCGGAACACGCCGCCCACGCCCAGGGTGTCGGCGATGGTCTGCCGAAGCCCGTATTTCTTCGGGATCTCGAAGTCCGTGATGGTGCATGGGTCGTAGCCGCCCACCTGTATGGCGTTGACCACGTAGTGCGCGCCCTTGAGCGCGGCCCTGCGGTTCTCGACGCCCAGGTAGGTCTCGATCCGGGCCTTACTGCCGTTGTTTCGGTTGATGGCCTGCAGCATGGCGCTGGATTCCTCGAGGCGCGCGGCGTCGATGTCGTAGAGCGCGATGACGCTGTCCTCCAACGCGGGGGTCATCATGCAGTCGCCCAGCACGTTCTTGGCAAACACCGTGGAGCCCGCCCCCATGAATGCGATCTTGGGCATAATTATCCCTCCGTTTCTGTGAAAAAGCCGGGCATGCCGGCATAAAAACGGCCGGAAAGATGCGGTGCAGGCGCCTTTCCGGCCACAGCATAAAGGATCAGAAGCTGTACTCCTTGCACACCGGGGCGTTGGCCTTGGCGGAGGCCTCGTCGAACCAGATCAGGTTGTTCTGGGTCTCCTTGTCGAACAGCTGGATAAGCCGCGGCTGGGTGGTGAAGCGTATGGTCTTGCCCATGCTGACGTCGGTCTCCAGGTTCATCGTGGGGATGACCATGACCACGTGGTCGCCCTCGCAGTCGGTATGCAGGTTGACCTCGTTGCCCAGCATCTCGGAGACCTCCACCTTCGCGGTGAGCTCGCCCTCGTCGAGCAGTATGTGGCAGGGGCGGATGCCGGCGATGATGTCGCAGGGCTTCTGGTTGTTCTGTTTGAGCGCCTTCTGCTGGAACTCGCTTAGCTCAAACTTGGCGCTGTGGATCTGCGCGTAGTACTTGCCGTCCTCCAGGAGCAGCTTGGAGCCGTCGAAGAAGTTCATCACCGGCATGCCGATGAAGCCGGCCACGAACAGGTTCACGGGCTTGTTGTACAGATCCTGCGGCGCACCGATCTGGTTGACATAGCCGTCCTTCATGATGACGATGCGGTCGCCCAGCGTCATGGCCTCGGTCTGGTCGTGGGTGACGTACATGAAGGTGGTGTTGATGGAGGAGCGCAGCTTGATGATCTCGGCGCGCATCTGGTTTCTGAGCTTGGCGTCCAGGTTGGACAGCGGCTCGTCCATCAGGAACACCTTGGGGTCGCGCACCATGGCGCGGCCGATGGCCACGCGCTGGCGCTGGCCGCCGGAGAGGGCCTTGGGCTTGCGCTCGAGGTACTGGGTGATGTCGAGGATCTTGGCGACCTCGCGCACCTTCTTGTCGATCTGGTTCTGAGGCACCTTCTTCATCTTCATGGCGAAGGCCATGTTGTCGTAGACGGACATGTGGGGATAAAGGGCGTAGTTCTGGAACACCATGGCGATATCGCGGTCCTTGGGGGCGATGTCGTTGCACAGCTTGCCGTCGATGTACAGTTCGCCCTCGGAGATGTCCTCCAGGCCCGCCACCATGCGCAGCGTGGTGGACTTGCCGCAGCCGGAGGGGCCGACCAGCACGATGAACTCCTTGTCCTTGATGTGCAGGTTTACATCGTGCACCGCCGTCGTCTTGCCGCCGTAGATCTTCTTCATGTTCTTGATAACGACCTCTGCCATTGCGTCTGACCCTGAGCACGACGGTCCTTTGCCGTGCCCTCGTGTCGCCCGGTGAAGAGCGAACCACATTACGACAGGTCTCCACACTGCCGCACCGCGGGCCCTGCGGAACAGGTAACCTCCTTTTCGTATGTATGCCCGTCTATTTTGTGGAGTAGGCGGACACCATGTTATACCAAGGGGCTCTCGCCCCTGAGTTTCACGCTCACAGACCGTACTTCATCATTTCGTGAAGGGTCTTTTCATCGAAGTCGTCCCCGGAATCGTCCTCGCCGGACACGATGTTCGGGTCGTCCTCCTGCCCGGGCTTGATGATGTCGCCGCAGATGTCCACCTCCGGCAGGAACGGTATGAACTGCGGCAGCATGATGCGGGTGCAGGCGTAGGCGATGATCGAAAAGCCGAACATCAGCCACAAAAACGCCCACAGGGGCAGGTACTGAAAGTACCAGTAGGTCCCGAGGATCGGCACGGCGTGCAGCATGAGGCAGGCCAGCATGCGCAGGGGCCTGCTGAACGCGAAGAAGAGCGCGTCCTTAAGAAGCTCCTTCAATGGCCCGTTGAAGGCCGCGATGACCGGGAACAGGTACATCGCCACGATGCCCTCCAGGATCATCATGCCGATCAGCGGGTAGCGAAACAGCGCCACCGGGCCCTGGAACTGGCGGCACCAGCCGATCTCGAGAAGCTGTACAAGCTCCAGCGCCACCAGCGCGACAAAGCACACCGTGGCCTTTTTGAAGCTCTCCTTGAAGCCCTTCCAGAAGGTGGCGGACACCTTGAAGTGCTTGTCGCCCCGCTGCAGCTTCAAAAGCGTGTAGTCCAGCGCGGAAATGCCCGCGCCGATGGTCACCACCGGCACGCTGAACAGCACGAACAGCAGGTTGGACACGGTCACGACGTACAGTCGGTTGAGAAAGCGCCCCATGGCGCTCTCCTCGCCGAACAGCTTCAGCAGAAACCGCATGACCGCTCACCCCTCGTAGCCGAACACATAGTCCAGGAAGGCCGCCGCCTGATCTGGCCGCTTGGTGGCGGCGTTCACGCCCAGCACCGCGCCGCCGGGATAGGGGCGGTATTCCCCCACCAGCCAGGTCCCGGCAAGGTCGATGCCCACGGCCACCGGGCCGGCGCTGTAATCGTCGCGCAGGGGCGTGCAGTACACGAACCGGTCCGCGTACTTTGAAAACCGCCCGTCGGCCGCCGCGCCGTTCAAGTCCATCAGGCGCCCCGTCGCCCCGACGGCGACCACGTCCTCCTCCCCGGCGATCCACATGTCGTCCACGCCGCCGTCCATCATGGAGATGAGCTTCTCATAGTAGGTGTTGCCCGTGGCGTTGACGGAGGGCTTGCAATAGTTCGCGCTGTCGATCTCCACCACGCCGGTCTTGAGGTCGTAGCCCGCCGCCTCCACAAAGCCATTGTAGAAGTCGGAGCCCGGTCCCAGGCGGGCGTAGGTGTTGGAGCAGATGCCGTAGAAGTGGATGTCCCCGGGCACCGTGACGTAGATGACGACGGCGTAGACGGCGAAGCCGACGATGAAGCCGATGCCGATGATCCACAGCCTGTAATACTGCCAGACGTACTTGAGCACGTCCCGGGGGCCGTAGCCCCTGAGCTTCTCCCGCTCGTCCCGGTACCACTGAGGCAGCGAGCGCATCAGCGTGTCCCTCCGGCGTCTACCCGCGTAAACGACACCTGCGCGCCGGGATAGTCGCCCATCAGCGGCGGCAGCGTGAAGCCCGCGTACATGAGGCTCGCCCCGGAGAGCACGCGGCCCCCGAGCGCCCCGCCGAGGGGACTGTCCATTGAGGCATTGACGCACCCCTCATAGCAGATTTCGTCGATCTCATACATCGCCCCCGGGTCCAGCCCGCGGAGCCGAACGTGCGCGCCGGGGCAATTCGCCCGTGTGTGGAGGGTCACCAGGTTGAGAAGCGCGCGGCTACCATCCTGCGACACATATTCCCAGGCGGCATAGTCGCCCGGCGCGTCAACATCGGTCAGGCGGTGGCAGTCGCCGAACTGTATCACGTCGTACCAGCGGTGAAAGCGGTCGATCTGGGTGCGTATCTGCGCGCGCTCGGCTTCCGTGAGCTGCGCGGGATCCAGCTCGTAGCCGAACGTGCCGCTCATGGCCACGATGCCCCGCACGCCGAAGGGCACGTTGCGCCCGGTCTGCTGGTTGGGACACACCGAGACGTGGGCCCCCATGGCGCTCACCGGGTAGGCCACGGACGTGCCAAGCTGTATGGCGACGCGCTCGATGGCGTCGGTGTCGTCGCTGCACCAGATCTGCGGCGTGTAGTACAGCATGCCGGCGTCAAACCGCCCGCCGCCGCCGGCGCAGCCCTCGAACAGCACCTCCGGGAACGCCCGTGTGAGCCGGTCCAGCAGGTCGTACACGCCCAGCATGTAGCGGTGGCTCGCCTCCCGCTGCCGCTCTGGCGGCAGGGCGCGGCTGTACACGTCGGTCATGTTGCGGTTCATGTCCCACTTGATGTAGTCGATGCCGTCCTCCCGAAGCAGCGCGGAGAACACTTTAAAGAGGTGCTCCACGACCTCCCGCCGCCCCATGTCCAGCACGAGCTGGTTGCGCCCGAAGGCGGGGTTGCGGCCGGGCACCGTCAGCGCCCAGTCGGGATGGGCGGCGTAGAGCGCGCTTAACTCGTTGACCATCTCCGGCTCGATCCACAGCCCGAACTTCATGCCCAGGCCGTGCACGGCGTCCGACAGGTGCTTTAGCCCCCCGGGCAGCTTCGCCGGGTTGGGGGTCCAGTCCCCCAGGCCCTCCAGGTCGCTGTTGCGCGCGCCGAACCAGCCGTCGTCCAGCACCAGCATCTCGACGCCCAGCGCCGCGGCCTGCTTTGCGAAGGCCATCAGCCGGTCTATATCGAAGTCGAACAGCATCGCCTCCCAGCTGTTGATCAGCACGGGGCGGCGGCGGTCCTTCCAGGGGCTTCTGATGATGTGGCGGCGGATGAAGCGGTGCAGGCGGAGACTCATATCGCCCAGCCCGCCGTCCGTCCAGCACAGTGCGACCTCCGGCGAGACGAAGCTGTCGCCCGGCTTTAAATACCACGAGAACGTGTCCGGGTTGATGCCGCTGACCACCCGCACGGACGATGTCTGGTCCACCTCGACGTCGGTGCGGTGGTTGCCGCTGTACAGGGGCAGTATGCCCACGCACTCGCCGCGGGTCTCTGTGGCCGTGGGCTCGACGAGCGCCACGAACGGGTTGTGGTGGTGGCTCGACGCGCCGCGGCGGCTCGACACCGTCTGTATGCCCCGCATCAGCGGCACGCGCTCGGCGTTGCGCTCCATGCAGTGGCGTCCGTGCAGGTGCAAAAGCGCCCACTTGCCGAAGGGGATGTCCAGGCACAGGCTGCCGACGCGGTTGAGCGTCACGGCCGACGCGCCGTTGTTGCGTATGATCGCCGCGCGGGTCAGCATGTCGGCGTCCTCGAATACGCCGTAGAGCAGCTCGACCTCGAGCCCGGTGGCGGCGTCCGAGAGCGTGATGGAGAGGGTCTCCGCCTCCCCCGCGTCCGCGAAGGCCGCGGGCAGCCCGCTCAGGGCGTACTTGCCCGCGCGGATCTCGTGGCGCAGGTAGCGAAGGTCCGTGCCCACGGCGCCGTTGTCGCCGATCAAGTCCAGAGCGGGGACGCGGAAGTCGCCGGAATTGGCCCCGGCGTACTCCTGGGGCAGCGTGTCCAGCGATAGTTCGCGGTGATAGCGGGCCTCGAAGGGATTGGGCGAGAAGCCCCGGTCCGACGGTATGATGCGGTAAGCCAGGCTTGCCGCGTCCACCCTGCGCCCGAAGTACAGATGGAAGAGATGGCCCATGTCGCCGATCTGCATCTGATAGGTGGTGTTTTGGGTGTGCAGAGAAAGGGTTTTCGATGCAGCGTCGTAGATGATGGCCATTTTCTTCACTCCCGTGTGGTGTTTTTCCTGTGCGAGGCGATGATGGCCTCGAGGTCCGGGCGCTGGTCCGCGGGCATTTCCCGATAGTATTTTGGACTGACCCCAAAGAAGCGCCGGAACGCCTTTGAGAAGGTCAGGGAATCTTCATAGCCGACGTGGTGCGCGACTTCCTGGATGGACATATCCATGTTTTGCAGCAGATAGCCGCAATTGCGCATGCGCACCTGAAGCAGGTATTCGTTGGGGGCGATCCCCATGCTCTCCTTGAAGATGGCGGAGAAGTAGCTTCGGTCGATGCCGAGGTACTTCGACACGTCCCCCACGTTGATGCTGGCGTAGTAGTTCAGCATGTACTCCGCGCCGTAGCGGATGTAGTCCTTTTTCTTGTAGAGCGCCTTGTGTTCCCGGCGCACGTTGTGGGTGCGGCCGCGCTCGTTGGATTCGATGGCCAGGGCGATGAACTCCATCAGGAGCCCCAGCCGCTTGAGCGCGGCGGAATAATCCTGCGAGGACGCGCTCAAAACCCTTTCGCACAGGTTGTAGAAGCCGGAGATATCGACATGGGCGTCCAGGTGGTACACGCCCTTTTCAAACCCGGCCGCGCGCATGTATTCGTCGGCGCGCTCGCCGTCGAAGGCCATCCAGCAGTAGGCCCAGGGGTTGCCGACGACCGGGCGGTAGCTGATCCGCTCGCCGGGCTTGACCAGAAACATCTGCCCGGCCTGCAAGGTGGCGCGCTCCCCGTCCGCCTCGACGATCCCCTCGCCGGACATGACCACATGCAGGTGGTAGCCGTCCCGCAGGCGGTCGTTGATCTCCTTGTCGGGCGCGCACTGCTCGATGCCGCAGATGGTCAGGTAGAGGTTCTCGCTCTGCCGGGGAAAGTGTTCCCTGAATATCCGGTAGAGCATGGTTTCGCTGTATTCGCTGTGATTCATGCCACACCCTCCGCCGGAATCCGGTTGGGACGGGAGCGCGCCGCGCGGCGCGCCCCATCCCGTGAAAACCCCCGCGGGCGCTTACAGCTTGCCGCCGGAGGTGGCGATGCCCTCGACGAACTGCTTCTGGAAGATCAGATACAGCACGATCATGGGCAGGCACGCCATGGTCGCCGCGGCCATGAGCTGCGGGAAGTTCGAGGAGAACTGGCCCTGCATCTTGGCCAGGCCCGCGGACAGCGTGGTGCTCTTGGCATCGGAGCACACGATCATCGGCCACATCAGGTCCTTGAAGGCGAACACCGCCGTGAAGATGCCCAGGGACACCATCGAGGAGCGGGTCAGCGGCATCATGATGACGAGGAACTGCTGGCCGATGTTGCAGCCGTCGATGCTCGCCGCCTCTTCAAGATCCTTTGGCAGGCCCTGATAGCCCGTCTTGAGCAGGAATGTGCCGAACGCCGTCACCATGCCCGGGAACACCAGGCCGGCGATGGTGTTGATCCACTTGAGCTTGCTGACCATGATGTACTGCGGGATGATGAAGATCTGGCTGGGCACCATCATCTGTATCAGCACCAGCGAGAACAGCAGGTTCTTGAACGGGAACTGAAGGCGCCCGAAGGCGTAGCCCGCCATGGTGGCGGTCAGCACCGCGCACAGCACGCGGAAGAAGATCATCAACAGCGTGTTCTTGTACAGGTAGAGGAAGTTGTAGCTGGTCCACACGGTGGCGAAGTTGTCAAAGTTCCAGGTGGACGGCAGTATCACGAAGGGGTCGATGGCGGTGGCCTCCGTCTGCGTCTTGAACGCCGTGAGCACCATCCACAGGAAGGGCACCAGCATGGTGATGGAGAATACGATCAGAAACAGGTGGATAAGCGCCTGCGTCAGGTTTTTCTTTGCCTTGTAGCTTTCCATGTGCTCCCCTCCCTTCTCAGTTATAGAAGACCCACTTCTTCTCCGACTTCTGGAGAATGAAGGTGATCGCCATGATGATGACCAGCATCGTCACCACGATGGCCGCGCCCAGGCCGCGGTTGTTCTGGTTGAAGGCGGTGGTGTAGAAGTAGTAGACCACGGTCTCAACCTTCGGAAGCGCCGGGTTGGAACGGTCCATGACCATGAAGATCAGGTCGAACTGCTGCAGTGCGCCGATGATGCGGGTCTGGAGGATGAAGAAGATCGTGGGGCTCAGAAGCGGTATCGTGATGCGGAAGAACTGCTTCACGCCGGTCGCGCCGTCGATCTCCGCGGCCTCGTAATAGTCGTGCGGGATCTCCTGCAATCCCGCGATCAGCAGTATCATGTTGTAGCCCACGATGCTCCACACGCCGATGACGCCTATGGAGATCCACGCGATCTTCGGGTCGGAGATCCACGCCGTGGTGGTGTGGAACACGTTGTTCAGAAGGCCGAACTGCTGGTTGTAGAGGAAGCGCCACACCATAGCCACCGCGGCCGGGGCCGCCACCATGGGCAGGAAGAATATCGTGCGGTAGCCGCCGCGGAAGGCGATCTTCCGGTTCAGGAATACGGCCAGCAACAGCGCGAACACGATGGAGAAGGGCACCTCGATGAGGGCGTACTTGAAGGTATTGCCGAGGGCGCGCCAGAAGTTGTTTCCGGTGAGCACCGTCGCGTAGTTCTTGAGGCCCACAAAGATGTTGCCCATGCCGAAGTCGCCGGTCTTGAAGAAGGACTGGTAGATGGTGTTAAAAATCGGATAGAAGTTCAGCACCAGCAGGCCGATCATGGTCGGAGCCACGAACGCCAGTCCCCATTTGGCCTGGCTCTTCTGGGTGGGCGTCATTTTGGTCTTTGCCATGAAATCAAGCCTCCCGTTCAGAAAAAAGTCATTCATTCCAAAAGGGCCGGAAGCCGTAACTTCCGGCCCTTGATCAACGGGTCGTTATTCCTGAGCGAGCAGGTCGTTCATGTCGGCGGCCAGCGTGTTCAGAACGTTCTCGGTGGTGGAGGGATCGTTCCAGATGGTCACCAGGTCGCGGGTGGCCTGATCCTCCCAGCGGG
Source organism: uncultured Eubacteriales bacterium (assembly GCA_902790525.1). GTDB lineage: Bacteria > Bacillota > Clostridia > Christensenellales > Aristaeellaceae > UBA2862. The sequence continues at coordinate 60,166 of CADASI010000033.1, read as the reverse complement.
AGGTGTACTTGCTGTACGGACGGAAGATCAGCGTGCCCTCGGTCTCCATCTTCAGGAAGGCGGAGATGTCCATGCCGGGGAAGGCGTTCATGAAGGCGTCGGAGCAGCCGATGTAGCCGGCCATGGTCACGCCCAGCTCGGACTGCTTGAGCTGCATCTCATAGCTGGAGAACCACTCGATCAGATCCCAGGCAGCCTGGGGATCCTTCACGTCCGCGGAGGCGGCCCAGCCCAGGCCGTTGTAGATGGAGACGCGCTCGCCCTCATCGCACTGGCCGTTGCCGTTGACGTCCTCATAGGGCAGCATAGCCCAGGCGTAATCCTCATGGCCCTCATGGTCGTAGAACTCGCGGATCATCCAGGAACCCTCGGTGTCCATGGCGATCTTGTTGTTCTCGAAGAGGATGTTCTTGCCGTTCTCAGCCAGCATCGGCTGCGGCGCCCAGGCGTTGTTGAACAGGGTGCCCATGAACTCGAAGGCCTTCAGGGTGTTCTCGTTGTTCCAGCCGGAGACCTTCTTGTCGTCGGAGATCACATAGCCGCCGAAGTCATAGATGATGTTGTAGAAGGTATCCTGGTTGTTGCCGGTGTTGCAGGCGCCGCCGTACACTTCGCCGCCGGAGGCCTCGGTGATCTTCTCGGCCGCAGCCTTGTAGTCCTCCCAGGTCCAGTCGTCGGTGGGATAGTCAACGCCGTACTTGTCGAAGATGGCCTTGTTGTACAGCAGGGCGATGGTGTCGTGGTCCTTGGCCACGGCGTAGTACTTGCCGTCCTTGCTGTACAGGTCGGTGATGCCCTGATAGTAGTTCTCGAGCTTCACCACGTCGCTGTTTGCGATGTAGTCGGTGAGGTCGAGCAGCTTCTGGGCGGCCATGTACATCTCGGCATTGTTGGAGTGCATCCAGAAAACGTCGGGCATGTCGCCGCCGGTCGCGCCAGCCTCGAGCAGTGTCCAGTAGTTGTCCCAGTTGACCACCTGGATGTTGACCTTCACGCCGCTCTGCTCGGTCCACAGATCAGCAATCTCCTGCAGGCCCGCGAGCTGGTTGTTGTCCCAGATCTTGACCTCCAGGGTGTCCACGGAGTAGTCCGCCAGGGCCGCCGCGCTGAACAGCATGGCGAATGCGAGCAGAACAGAAACCAGAACCCTAACTTTCCTCATGAGTATACCCTCCTTGTTTATTATTCACCGCGGAGATTTTGATCTTCGCGTGAAAATTCGTTGACTCCATGTAAACATCATATTATAGAAAACAACATTTTTACATGGCGATTTGTTTGTATTATATGGTTTTTTGTGGACATCACGCCCCGGGCGGTCAGTGGTCGATCAGCCGAAGCAGCGTGCCCGTCACGCCGAAGACCCAGTGTACCAGCCACACGCCGTAGATCGAGCGCTGCTTTTCGTAGAGTATGCCCTCGAGCCCGGCCAGTATCGCGGCGCCGACCATGAACAGGAACCCCAGGTGGATGTGCAGCGCGGCGAAGATCAGCGAGGACAGCACGATGGCTGAGGCCGCCTTATGCCTGCCGATCAGTATGCGGGACAGGTTGCCCTGCATGACGCTTCGGGCCAGGAACTCCTGTATGCCGGCGGTGAAGATGTAGGCGATTTGCGGCAGGCCGAACAGGCGGATGTCCCAGAAGGGCTTGTCCGGCGCGTAGGCGTCGGGCCTGAACAGCCGTATGACGCCCTTGAGCGCGAACAGGAACGCCACGCTGCAAAGCGCCACGATGGCCGCCGTGCGGAGGGTCTTGCCCATGTCGCGCGGCGCGAGGCCCAGGTCCTTCCAACTCAGCTTCGTGTACAGCGAGATGTAGAAGAACATCAGAAGCCCCAGTACCTCCACCCCCCGGGTCATGTGCTTGTATCCGAAGGGCTTCCCCATGAACACCCAGAAGGCGTAGAAGATCATCCACACGCAGAACGCATAGAGGAACATGGTAAACGTCTTGGTGGACTCCCTGATGCGCTCCTTAAGGCGCATGGTCTCCGTCTCGTCCGCCAGCGTGATGACCAGGTGGCCCGGGCCGTCGGCCAGATACGAGCTGGACATTCGGAAGACGTACTTCCTGCCGGAGGCCGTCATGTACGGGACGGTCTGCACGATGTCCTCGCGCTTGTGAAACAGCGCGTCCGTGACGCATTCGTAGAAGTCGTCGTTGGTCTTCTGATCGTAATTCATGCCGAAGCGGGTCTCGCCGGGCACGTAATTGTCGCCCATCTCCAGCATGCGCGTCGCCGGCTGGTTGGCATAGAGTATGCGGCCCTGGCGATCGAGCACCAGCACCGCCTCGTTCATGTCCCTCAAAACCCTCTGGGGATAGCTCTCCTGTACAAAATCCGCCATATGCCCTTCCTCTGCGTTTCGAGTCCTCGCCACTCATAACGTAATCTCATTTTAACACATCCTGTGTGCGCGCGTCAATCAGGAAGAATGAGGAATTAGGAATTAGGAATGAGGAATTAGGAATTAGGAATGAGGAATTAGGAATTAGGAATTAGGAATTCAGGTTGAAATCCTTTCGGATTTCTTTGATTAAGGGCAACGAAGGTTTGTGCGAACGTTCTATACCTTTTTTCAATCAAACAAATCCGTTAGGATTTGCACCACAATTCCTAATTCCCAATTCCTAATTCCTAATTAACTCAGATGTCCATCCCCGCATGATACCCCCAATACACCGCATTGGTAATCGTCCCGACCCTTGAAGCGTCGCCGATCACGCGCACGAAGGGGGCGGCGTCGTTGAGCGCGCCGACGGCGTCGGCGCGGGAGCGCTGGCCGAGGGCGCAGATCACCGTGCGGCCGGGCACGAGCACTTCCTTCCCCTCGGCATCCGCGCACAGTATGCCATCCGGGCGCACCTCGACGCCCCTGTGGTTGAGGTGCACGGTCACGTACTTGTCGATCTCCTTTAAAAGCAGCGGGCGGTGGCGCACGTTGGCGTCGGGGGCGAGCCTGTCGCGCATCTCCACGATGTGGACCCTCTTCCCCTGCATGCCCAGGTGCAGCGCGATCTCGCAGCCCGCCAGGCCGCCGCCGAACACTACCACGTCGTCGGCGACCTCATCCGCATGCTTGTAGTAGTCGTTGACGATGATCACGTTGTCGTCGTCCAGCCCCTTGATCGGCGGCACCAGCGGCTCGGAGCCCACGGCCACGATCAGCGCGTCGGGGGCCTCCTTCTCCGCGTATTCCGGGGTGACCTCCGTGTTCAGCCGGATCTCGACGCCGGCGCGCTCGGCCAGCAGCTTATACGTGCCCGCCAGCCGGTACATGTCGTATTTGAAGGGCAGGGCCTGCTCCCCCCTGAGGATGCCGCCGACCTCGCCTTCCCTCTCGCACAGTATCACCCGGTGCCCCCGCCGCGCCGCGGTCCAGGCCGCGTACAGCCCGCCGGGGCCGCCGCCGGCGACCAGCACCTTCTTCTTCACCGGCGCGGGGACGACCTCGCTGCCCTCGCACTCCCGCCCGATCAGCGGGTTCACGGTGCAGCGCCGGGTGGCGGTGGCGGCGCGCTCCGCCATGCAGGTGAAGCAGCGCAGGCAGCGCACGATCTCCTCGTCCCGGTTCTCGGTCACCTTCCGCGGCAGGAAGGGGTCGGCCAGCAGCGCGCGGCCCATGTACACCACGTCCGCCTTCGGCCCATGTACACCACGTCCGCCTTGCCGGAGGCGATGATCTCCTCCATCTGCGCCGGGTCGTTGAGGCCGCCCAGTGTGGCCACGGGCACCTTCACGCGCTTCTTGATCTCCGCCGCCAGGTACACGTTGCGCCCGTGCTCCTCGAACATCGAGGGATGGGTGATGCCGAAGGTCTTCTGATAGGTGCCCGCCGTGACGTGCAAAAGGTCGATGTAGGGCTCGATCTGCTGGGCGATGCGGATGCCCTCGTCCAGGTCGTAGCCCTCGGGCACGCACTCGGAGCCGGAGAGCCGGAACTCGATCGGGAACCCGGGGCCCACGGCGGCGCGCACCGACTTCAACACCTCGATGGCAAAGCGGCAGCGGTTCTCGAGGCTCCCGCCGTACTCGTCGTCGCGGTGGTTGAACATGGGCGAGAAGAACTGGTTGATCAGCCAGCCGTGGCCGCCGTGGATCATGATCATCTCGAACCCCGCGCGCTTGCACAGCCCGGCCACGTGGCCGTAGGCGGCGACGATGTCGGCAATCATGTCCTTCGTCAGCGCCTTGACCTCCACGCCGTCGGCGCGCGTGCAGGCAGAGGCGCTCCACTGGTTTAAGCCCTTCTGCTTGGTCTTGTCGGTCATGTAGGTGCCCGCGTACATGCCGGAGTGGGACAGCTCCATGCTGGGCATGGCCCCGTGGCGGCGGATGGCGTCCGCCGTGTAGGTGGCGCAGGCCAGCGAGTTGAGGATGCTCTCGTCCAGGTGGTAGGCGTGGCTGCCGTCGGTGGCGGGGTGTACCATGCACTCGCTGACCGTAACCGCCGCCGCGCCGCCCTTGGCGCGCAGCTCGTAGAACGCCGTGGACTTCGGGCCGATGCAGCCGTCGTTCATGATGTCCGTGCCGCCCAGCGGCGTGGAGAACATGCGGTTGCGGAAGGTCACGCGACCGATCGTAATGGGTTTACACAGATTCGGATACTTGCGGATCATAATCCTGCCCCTTTCTTAAATAATGTTGGTACTTCATTTTTTCTTTTGGGATGACGACCTCTCGGTGCGTGCGCTGTGCGTCGCCTGCCTTTACAATCCCCCGCAAAGCGACTATAATGATAGAAACGCTCGCAAAAAGGAGTTTTGCGCCATGAAGCTGAACACCCGACGGACGCTGCTGATCGGCCTGGCCTTTTTCTCGATCTGCGCCTTCTGGCAGATGTACGACACCGTCATACCGCTGATACTGCGGGACACCTTTCACGTGGGCGACAGCCTCTCCGGCGCGATCATGGCGGCGGACAACGTGCTGGCGCTGGTGCTTTTGCCGCTGTTCGGCAGGCTGTCGGACCGCACGGACACCCGCCTGGGCAAGCGCATGCCCTACATACTCTTCGGCACCGCCTGCGCCGTGGCGCTGACGCTCATGCTCTCGGGGGCCGACGCCCCGGGCCGCTTCGGGCCGTTCATCGTGCTGCTGGGGCTACTGCTGGTGGCCATGGGCACCTATCGCTCCCCGGCGGTGGCGCTGATGCCGGACGTCACGCCCAAGCCCCTGCGCTCCAAGGCCAACGCCATCATCAACCTGACCGGCGCGCTGGGCGCGATCTACGCGCTGGCGGCGGTGCGGTTTTTAGTGGGGACCCATCCCGACGGCCGGGCGGACTACACCGGCGTGTTCGTGTCGGTGGCGGCGCTGATGGCGGTGTCCGTGGTCCTGCTGCTCTGGCGCGTCGACGAAAACGCCCTGCGCCGGGAAAACGCCGACCCGGAGGATGAAGACGACGCCCCCGCCGGCGGCAGGCTGCCCGCCGACAAGATGCGCAGCCTCATGCTGATACTCGTCTCCGTGGCGCTCTGGTACATGGGCTACAACGCCGTCACCACGGCCTACTCCAAGTACTTCACCCGCATGTGGGGCGATCTGTCCGGCGCGGCCTCCTGCCTGATGATCGCCACCGGCGGTGCGGTGGTGTCCTACGTGCCCGTGGGCATGCTCTCCTCGGTGCTGGGCCGGAAGAAGATGATACTCATCGGCGTGGCGCTGCTGGCGGTCTGCTTCGCCGTCACCGGCATGATCACGACCTTCGGGCCCGTCGTCTACGCGCTGTTCGTGCTGGTGGGCTTTGCCTGGGCGGCCATCAACGTGAACTCCTACCCGATGGTGGTGGAGATCAGCCGAAGCGGCGACGTGGGCAAGTACACCGGCTACTACTACACCTTCTCGATGGCCGCGCAGGTGCTCACGCCCATACTCTCCGGCTGGCTTCTGGAGCACGTGGGCTACCACACGCTGTTTCCCTACGCCGCCGGGTGCGTGGCGCTGGCCTTCGTCACCATGCTGCTCGTGCGCCACGGCGACAACCGGCCGCATGCGGCAAAGAGCGTGCTCGAGCACTTCGACGTGGAGGACTGACCGGCGCTCACGACTCCCCGAGCACGATCAGCCCGTCCGCCGGCGTGAGCTCAAGCGCCGCGTCCAGCGGCGGGTTGAACCGGCTCTCGCCGCCTTCGTCCAGCCATCCCAGCAGTATGTAGCCCCGCTCAAGCAGGCGCCGCCTGAGCGCGCGGACGGTGTGCCGCCCCGTCAAGCGCATCTGAGCGGCGTTTTTGATGTAGATCTCATTGCCCGCGTTGGACAGTATCTCCTTAAACACCCCGTAGAGCTCCGGGTTCTCCGCAAGCTGCGCCAGTATCAGCGAGGACACGCTCGAGGACACGATGAAATCGGTGTGGTCCCCGCCGCTGACCAGCTTCTGGTTGTGCTCCCGCTGCATCTCCACGGTGATGTTGAAGCGCAGGCCGTAGCGCGCGCGGATGTCCCGGAGGTTGAGAAGCAGGAAGATGGCCTCCATGTCCGCCTCCTCCGGCTCCAGCTCGTGGCGGTTCAGTATGACGACGTGCTCCACGGAACGCGCCAGCGCCAAGAGTGCCGCCTCAGTCCCGACCTCATCCTGCGCGTACCGCAAAAACAGACTTCGGTCTGAAGCGACCGCATCAAGCGCTTCCCGCTCATCCTGCGAGACCTTTGACACGATGCAGACTTTGTTCACATCGACGGGCAGCTCCCGCAGGATCACGGGAAGCGTCTCATTGTGCCCGAATATGAGGGCGCCCGTGCCCTCTCCGGCGGGAAGGGGCAGCGGCTCAACTTCCAGCAGGGGCTCCGGCGCCCCGGCGCCCAGCCGTGCGGAATCCCGCTCCTCCGAGAAAACCAGAATCCGGTCGGTTTTGTTGAGGACGTGCGCCACGCCGGGGTTCAGCGCGATTTCGCCGTCGCGCAGCACGCCGACGGGCACCCCGCCCTCCAGCCGCGCCGTCACGTCGCCGAAGGTCATGCCGTCGATTCCGTCAATCGTGGTCAGGTAGAACTCCGCGCCCTCGAAGTTGAAGATCTCCTGGAAGCAGGCGGATATCCCCGTCTGGGTGCAGGCGTGGGCGATCAGCTTCGCCAGCACGGCGTTGGTCTGGAGGGTAGTGATGTTGTCGGCCTCCACGAGGGACGGCGGGAAGCGGTACTCGGGCCGCGAAATGATGGCGTTCACGCCGATCTCCGGGACGCCCTTTTCGTCCAGCAGCTTTGAGACCGCCAGCACCGCCTTGATCGTGCGCATGTCGTCCGTCGGGCTGACGATGACGGTCCTGCACGTCTCCACTGAGCACTTCTCGAGGGCGGCGGGGTCCGTGATATCCGCCGTGCGGCACACGATCCGGCAGTTTTTGGGAATGTCGATGTTCTCCCCGATCGCCTGCTCCATCTCCTCGCGCGCCATGTCCTCGGCCACCACGATGCACGCCGGCTCGCCCGCGGCGGCGCGTATGAGCTGCTCCAGCAGCGCGTATTCCCCGGGATAGAAGCCCAGCACGACGATGTGGTCCCGCTCGAGCACCCGCGAGTTGCCCTTCTTCAGGCTGTCGATGCGGACCTCGATGGCGCTGGTAATGATGCCGATCAGCACGCTGGTGAACAGAAGCCCCGCCAGCGCGATGAGCGACATCATCACGAGATAGCCCGGGCCGCCGTCCTCAAACGAAGGCATCCAGGCGTTGATCACGGTGGCGACGCCGTCCCAGAGGACCGCGGCGGGCTTCGCCTCGCCGCCGAACCCCAGCGCGACGATCAGCGCCGCGATGCACACGGCCAGCAGCACGGACCCCGCCACCAGCGCCAGGATCAGCCCGAAGGCCCCCCGGGCCATGCGGTTGTCAAACCAGTACCTGAACCGGCTCTTGAGTGAAAAGGACTCCCGAGCCGCCTTTTCGCCGTCTCTCCTCATGCCGCACCCTTCTTTCCGTTACGGTCCTGCGCCCCCGCCTCAGCGGTCGTGGCGATTTTCCCATCGCATCGGGCGGTACTTCGACCGATCGTCATGAAATCCCGCCTTGCAATACAGGGGATAGCCTTCCTGTGTGGCTTTCAGCTCAACGATGGAGAGGTCCATCGCCCTCGCCGCGTCCGTCAGCGCCGCCATGATCCGCCCCGCGAAGCCCCGCCGCCGGTGGGACGGGCGCGTGTACACGTTCAGCACGATGCCGGTTTTGCCGTTCGGAAAAGCCGGGCTCATGGGCTTTTCGACGATCAGCAGAAGCGCGCAGGAGACGATGCTCCGCCCCTCCCGGATCACATAGGCAAACAGGTCCCTGCCCAGGTGCGCCCGGAAGTAGCCCGGCAGCGCTCTCTTGATGGCTTCCTCCGCCTCCGCGTCGAGCCCGCCCATGTCCTCCCGCAGGTATTGCAATCGCATGTCCGTTAGCGCCGTCACATCGCGCATCGCGGCCTTATCGACGTTCATAGCCTCTTCTCCGATATTATTACAGTCGCCGATGCTACGGCATCGCCTCCCTCCTCCGCCTTGCATCTGACGCTTTATCCTGCGCATCTCATTGGCAATATATAACTGCCGAAGTAATAACCATCTGGTTCTGATACCGACCGAAGTCTGTTTATAAATAACAGACTTCGGTCGGTGTTCTCTGTCAAATCCGTCACAACAACCCTGTATTCATTGTAGCATATCCGCACAGGTCTGTCGAGACGTAAAAAATGACCGATTACACAAACGCAATATTAATGCTTATTCGATAAAAAGAAGATTGAATAATCGTGCGGAATCATGTATAATATAGATACAGATATTATTTTCAGCTTAACCGCGCGCATTACACAGCGTTTTTTGCCCCTGCGACCGCAAATGATGACCACAGGAGGAAGCCGCCATGCGCACAAAGACCGATTTTCGGAGGACGCTTTGCCTGCTGCTCGCCATCGCCATGGCGGCGGTGCTGCTTTCGACCTGCGACAACGGGGGCGGCGACGTCTCCGCCGCGCCCCGGCCGTCGGCGAAGCCCGAGCCGGAGACGGTCCGCTACCTGGTCGCCATCGAGGATGAGCCGGACACCGTGGACTTCCAGTGCACGTCCATCCACTACACGATCGCCCAGAACGTTTTTAACCGCCTGGTGGAGATGGAGAACGACGAGAACGGCAACGCCGTGATCCTGCCCTCGCTGGCCGAAAGCTGGGACATCTCCGACGACCGCCGCGCCTACACCTTCCACCTGCGCGACGGCGTGACCTTCTCAAACGGCTCCCCCATGACCGCCTCCGACGTGCTGTACACCTTCACGCGGCTTCTGACCCACCCCGATTCGTGCAACCACGACATCGCGGACAATATCGTGGGCGCGGTGGCGCTGGAAAACGGCGAGACGGACCATCTGGAGGGCTTTGAGGTGCTGGACCGTCTGACGTTTACGATCACGCTGGAGCATCCCTTCGAGGCTTTCCTGGCCTGCCTGTCCATGCCCGGGGCCTCGATACTGGACGAGCAGACCACCGAGGAGGCCGGCAGCCGCTTCGGCAGGGAGCCGGCCTGGACCATCGGCACCGGCTCCTTCGTCATGGACAGCTGGGAGCCCGGCAGGGGCATGATCCTCTCGGCGAACCGCTACTGCTGGCAGGGCGCGCCCGAGTGCGCGGGCCTGGATCTGCGCTTCATGACGGACGCCGAGCAGATCCGGCGGCTGTTTGAGCGCGACGAGCTCGACATACTGTGCCTGGATGACATCGGCAAGTCCGCAGAATACTTCCTGCACGGGGACATCTACGACGACCGGCTGTTCCGGGTGCAGCGCATCAGCATCACCTACATCGCCCTGAACGAATCCGTCGCCCCGCTTGACGACGCGCGCGTCCGCAGGGCGCTCCAGCGCGCGATGGACCGCACGCTGCTTCTGGACGCGGCGTACAGCGGGCAGGGCTATCCCGAAAACGGCATCATGCCCCACGGGCTGTACGGGTACAACCCGGACCTGCCGGAGATCCCCTATGACCCCGCCGAGGCGAAAGAGCTGCTCGCCGAGGCCGGCTACCCCGACGGCCTGTCGCTCACGTTCAGCGTGAGCTCCGCCTCCACGCTGGGCGAGATGGACCTGGTCCGCGCGGCGGCGGCCATGTGGGAGGAGGCCGGCGTCAACACCGAAATCGAGGTGCTGGACGCGGGCGAGTTCATGCGCCGCAGAAAAAGCGGCGAACTGGCCGTCTACTCCGCCACCTGGACCGCCGACTACAACGACCCCGACAACTTCCTCTACACCTTCTTCGGCAACGCCGAAAACGCCCGGTTCCGAAGCCTCTGCTACCCGCGGGAGGACATCATGGCGCGGGTGCGCGCCGCGCGGGCCATCGCGGACGCCGACGCGCGGATCAAGGAGTACCGGGACCTGGAGCGGATCATCGTGCAGGAGGACGCCGCGTGGATTCCGCTGTTCTCCAGGTTCTTCTACTACGTTTCATCCCGGCGGCTGGAGGGCATACAGGCCTCCTGGAACGGCTCGGTCAAGAATAAATATCGGGAGATGACCATCCGAGAGGAATAAAAAGATGAGAGTGCATTCGATCCGGTTCCGAATCACGGCGATCTCCGTCGCCGCCATACTCGTGGCGATATTTTCCATATTCGCCTCGAGCTATAACTCGATCCGGCAGGAGACCAACCGACGCTCCGTCGAGGAGATGCGGCTGATCGGCAAGGACACCAAAAACACGCTGGACGAGTACTTCGAGGGTATCGAGCAGTCCGTGGGCATGGCCGCGAACATGGCGGTCGACTCGCTGGACAGCGTTACCCTGGTTCAGTGCGGGGCGGCGGGCTCCCGCGCGGACCAGCCGCGCACGGCCGAGCAGACGGCCCGGCTGGACGAATACATTTCGGATCACTGCGCCCGCACCCTGAGCACTTTCGAGAGCGTGGCCAGCCACACCAACGGCGTCATCGCCTACTACTACTGCATCAACCCCGAGATCAGCCGGACGGTCCACGGCTTCTACTATTCCCGCTTCGGCAAGGCCGGCTTCGTGGCGCAGCCGCCGATCGACGCCTCGGCCTTCGACCCATCGGACGCGACGCACAACACCTGGTACTACACGCCGATACAGCACGGGCGGCCCTGCTGGGTCGGCCCCTTCCACGCCCACTACCCGGAGGAGGTGTGGGCCTGCTCCTACGTGGTGCCGATCTACAGCACCGGCGCGCTGATCGGCGTGCTGGGCATGGACATCCCGTTGGACACGCTGGCCGCGCAGGTCCGCCCCATCAAGGTCTACGACACCGGCTACGCCAGCCTGTGCGACGCCGAGGCGCGCATACTCTACCACCCGGACCTGCCCCAGTGGACGACGCCCCACCTGACGGACCTGTCCGTGAGCGAGGAGCTTCTTCAAAATGAGGACAGCGGCGACGCGCTGATCCGCTACACCTTCGGGGATGAGGAGCGGCAGATGTCCTTCTTCACGCTGCGCAACGGCATGAAGCTGGTCATCACCGCGCCGGTGAAGGAGATCAACGCCTCATGGACGCGGCTGGTGCACCGCATCTACTTCATCACCGCGGCGGTCATCGTGGTGTTCGCCGTGATCATCATGGTCGTCATGCGGGCCATCACCTTCCCGCTGCACCAGCTCACATCAGCGGCCCAGCGTCTGGCCGACGCGGACTACGACGTGGCGCTCGACTATCACAAGAACGACGAGATCGGCAAGCTGACCGGCGCGTTCTTGAAGATGCGCAACCAGATCAAAAAGTACATCGAGGACCTGAACCGCCGGATCAACACCGACATGCTCACGGGGCTTCCGAACATGCGCTGCTTCTTCAAGCTCGCCGTCACGGAGCGCCGCCGCCTGCTCAACGAGGGCAAGTCCCCCGCCATGCTGTACTTCGACCTGGTCGGTATGAAGCACTTCAACCGGCAGTACGGCTTCCGGGAGGGCGACCACCTGCTGTGCGACGTGGGCAAGATACTGCTCGAGCACTACGGCGAAAAGTGCGTCTGCCGCTACAGCGAGGACCACTTCGCCGCCGTGACCGATGCGGAATCGCTTGAGGAGACGCTCCAGGCGGTGTTCAGGGACTGCGAGAATGCCAACGGCGGCAATTCGCTGCCGGTGCGCGTGGGCATCTACCTCAACAGCATCGAAAACGCCGGCGTGAACGTGGCCTGCGACCGCGCCAAGTTCGCCTGCGACAGGCATAACGACTCCTACGCCTCCGGCTTCTACTACTTCGACAGCGCCATGCTCGACCAGCTCGACGGCGTGCGCTACATCATCAACCACCTGGACCAGGCGCTCAACGAGGGCTGGATACAGGTGTACTACCAGCCCATCGTGCGCGCGGTCAACGGCCGCGTGTGCGACGAGGAGGCGCTGTGCCGCTGGATCGACCCGGTCAAGGGCATGCTCTCCCCCAGCCTGTTCGTGCCGATCCTCGAGACCGCCCGGCTCATGTACCGCGTGGACCTGTACGTGCTGGACCGCATACTCGAAAAGATGCACGCCCAGCGGGAGATCGGCCTGCAGGTCGTGCCCCACTCGCTGAACCTGTCCCGGGCCGACTTCGACGCCTGCGACATCGTGGAGGAGATCCGCCGCCGCGTGGACGACGCCGGGATCGCCCGCGACCGGCTGACCATCGAGATCACCGAGAGCATCATCGGCAGCGACTTCGACTTCATCAAGGAACAGATCCTCCGCTTCCAGGCCCTGGGCTTCCAGGTGTGGATGGACGACTTCGGCAGCGGCTACTCGTCGCTCAACGTGCTCCAGGACATCCACTTCGACCTGGTCAAGTTCGACATGCTCTTCCTCAAGAGCTTCTACAAGGGGGCCGAGAGCAAGATCATACTGACCGACCTGATCCGCATGGCCATCGACCTGGGAGTCGACACTGTGTGCGAGGGCGTGGAGACCGTGGAGGAGGTCGAGTTCTTGCGCGAGGTGGGCTGCAGCAAGCTGCAGGGCTACTATTACTGCCGCCCCATACCGTTCGACGCCATACTCGAGCGCTACCGCACCGGCACGGCGATCGGCTTTGAAAACCCGGAGGAGTCGGAGTATTACGCCGCCATCGGCCGGGTCAACCTGTTCGACATCACCGTCATCGCCGACAAGGAGAGCGCCCGCAAGGACTACTTCAACACGCTGCCCGCGGGCATCCTGGAGGTAACGGATGCCCAGCTGGACTACGTGCGCACCAATCCCGCCTACCGCAACTTCATAAAGCGCTACTTCGGCTTTGACCTGACCGCGCGGACCGACGGCTACTCGGCGAGCCCCGAGGATCCGCCCGCCATGTTCCTGAAGCTGGTGCGCCAGTGCGGCGCGGACGGGAACCGCACCCTCTACGACGGCAAGCTGGCGGACGGCTCCAAGGTCCACGGCGTGATGAACCCCGTGGGCGTCAACCCGGTCACCGGCGCGACCGCCGTGGCCATCGCCATACTCTCCATCTCCGCGCCGGACGAGAGCACCACCTACGCGGAGATCGCCCGGGCGTTGGCCGCGGACTACTACAACATCTACGTCATCGACCTGGATACGGACGACTTCATCGAGTATTCCTCCCGCGTCGGCGGCGAGGAGCTGGCCATGGAGCGGCACGGCAAGGACTTCTTCGAGTCCGCCCGACACGAGACCATGACCCGCATCTACGAGGAGGACCGCGCCTCCTTCCTGGCCTGGTTCTCCAAGGAGAACATTCTCAAGGAGCTTCACGCGCAGGGCGTGTTCACCACCACCTACCGGCTGATCGACACCGGCGCGCCGCTGTACGCCAACATGAAAATCACCCGCATGCCGGGCGGCAACCGCATCATCGTGGGCATCAGCATCATCGACTCCCAGATGAAGCAGAAGAAGCGTCAGGAGGAGCTGCAAAAGGAGCGGGACATGATGATCCGCGTCATGGCCCTGTCCGACGACTACCTCAGCCTCTACACCGTCGACCCCGACACGGAGCGCTTCATCGAGTACAGCTCCTCGGAGGACTACGACACGCTGGGCGTGGCCAAGGAGGGCAGCGACTTCTTCGGCCAGTCGGTCAAGAACGCCGACAGGTACTTCTATTCGGAGGACATCCCCGCCTTCCGCCGCCAGTTCACCAAGGACAACGTCATGCGGGAGATCCGCGCGCACGGCAGCTTCAAGACCCAGTACCGGCTGATGATCAACGGCGCGCCCAGGCCCGTGACCCTCAAGGCCGCCCTGTTCAAGGAGGACGAGGAGGAAAAGCTGGTGGTCGGCGTCCGCGCGTGGCGGCGTCGGCTCACCGAGTCGGGCAAGCTGGTGTTTGACGAGGAATACTACGAGGGCGAATAGCCGCGAAGGAGAGAGTCCGATTGACCCGTGACAAGGCGTTTTACAGATCCTTCGTCGCCCTGACCGTGGCGCTGATGCTGGAGCAGGCGGTGATACTGTCCGTGAACCTCGCGGACAACGTGATGCTGGGCACGTACAGCGAGACCGCCCTGTCCGGCGTCGCCGCCGTCAACCAGATACAGTTCGTGCTGCAGCAGCTCGTCTACGGCATCGGCAACGGCATGATCGTGCTGGGCAGCCAGTACTGGGGCCAGGGCCGCATATGCGAGGTGCGCAAGCTGTCCGCCGTCGCCGCGCGGTTCGCCGCGGGGCTGATGGTGGCGCTCTTTGTGCTCGTGTCCCTGTTCCCCAGGGGCGCGATGCTGATGTTCACCGGCGACGAGGCCATCATCGCCGAGGGCGTCGCCTATCTTGGCATCATGCGCTTCTCCTACGTGGCGTTCGGCCTGACCACGGTGATGCTGGGCACGCTGCGCATCGCGGAATCGGTGAAGATCGCCCTGCGGGTGTCGGTCGTGTCGCTGATCGTCAACATCTCCATCAACTACGTGCTGATCCCCGGGCGCTTCGGCTTCCCGGAACTGGGCGTGCGCGGCGCGGCCATCGGCACGCTGACCGCCCGCATCGTAGAGTTTGTGATCGTCGCGTTATTTATGTTCACCCGGGAAAACGGGCTCTCCATCCGCCCCGCCGACTACCTGCGCGTCGACCGGCAGATGCTTTCAGACTACGTGCGCGTCAGCCTGCCCATCATCGGCGGGGCCGCCATATGGGGCGTCAGCAACGCGCTGCAAACCGTCATACTCGGCCACATGGACAAAAGCGCCATCGCCGCACAGTCCATCAGCGCCACGCTGTTTCTGCTGTTGAAGGCGGCCTCGGTGGGCGCGGCGTCGGCGGCCGCGGTGCTGATCGGCAAGGCCGTGGGGGCCGGGGACATGAAAAGGGTGCGGGAATACACCCGCACCCTTCAGGTGCTGTTTTTATTGATCGGCGCCGCGCTGGCGCTGCTGTTCACGGCGATACGCTTCCCGCTTTTAAGCGTCTACAACATCTCCGGCGAGACGCGGCGCATGGCCAACGCCTTCATGACCATCCAGACGGTGACGATATTCACCATGTCCTACCAGATGTGCGTGAACACCGGCATCATCCGCGGCGGCGGCGACACCGCCTACATCATGAAGCTGGACACGATCTCCATACTGCTGATCGTGCTCCCGCTGTCGCTTCTGGCGGCGTTCGTGTGGCGCCTGTCCCCCGTCGCGGTGACGCTGATACTCAACTCCGACCAGATCTTCAAATGTATTCCCGCGTACATCCGCGCCAACCGCTACACCTGGGTGAAGAAGCTGACTCGGGCATAGGAAGGTACCAATATGAACGACAGATTCGGCATCAACATCAAGCGCTACTGCCGGGAGCACGAGGCGGCGGTGCGCGCGCAACCGGCCACGCCGGCGCTGCTGGAGGAACACCTGCGCAGGCTTGGGTGGCTCCAGCACGAGCGGCTGGTGCACCTGATCGTGCTGGTGATGACCGTGCTCACGGAGCTGTTCGCCGTGGACCTCGCGGTGCTCCACCCCGAGACCAACCCGCTCGCCGCCGCCGTGATGCTGCTTCTGGCCGTGCTGCTGGCCTTCTACTTCTGGCACTACTTCTTCCTGGAAAACACGGTGCAGCGCTGGTACAAGCTGGCGGACAGGCTGCAAAGGGCGCTCAACGACGCCCCCTGAGGCGGCTGCTATTTGCCCATCTGCTTGTCGTAGTAGCGCGGATCGGGCTGCAGGTTGCCCGCCGCCACACCGATGATCTTCAGCGCGTCCTCGAGGGAGTTTTCGTCGCACCAGGCGTCGAACTGCACGAAGCCGTCGTCCCGCAGGTCGAACATGCAAAGCCGAAGCCCGATGTCGTCCTCGTCGCGGTAGGTGGAGATCTTGCCGTGCAGCTGGTGCCCCACGATGGGGAACACGCGGTAGCTGCCCGGGCTGATCAGATCGTCGTCAAACTCCCGCTCGAGCTGCTCGGCGTAGACGTTGTCGAGGTAGTTCTTCGCGATCTCGGGGGTCCACGTTCCCCCCTCCGCGTAGTTCATGCGCACCACCGCGCTGGCGTCCCCTTCGCCGGTGGAGATGGTCACGCCCGCGTCCGGGTGGTAGTCCACCTCGCACTTCGGATTGCAGAGCGTGGAAAAGCCCTGATCCTCGCACCGTATGATGCGGTAGCCCTCCTCGGCCGCCGCAAGGCCCAGCGACAACGCCATCGCCGCGATGATGAGTATAGACAGCAATCTGCGCATCGTAATGCCCTCCTTCATGTGTTGGTTTCTGATACTAATTTCAGTCTAAAAATCAACCATCCTGCGGTGGCTTTTCCGGCCCTTGACTTGCCGCCAGCAAGCCTGCGGACCTCCGCCTTGCCATGACAAAAAATCCCCTCGCAGTCTGTCTAACTTTTAGACTGAAATTAGTATGAATCCAGTTTACCACACAAAAGCAGCGTTAGTCAATCCGTTTTATCTCCGGCAGCGGCGCGTCGCTGACCACCCGCACCCGCTGCATGCGGGGCATATCGAGGGGCCTGTTCCACGTCTCCGGGCCGGAGGTGGGCGTCTCGGCCAGCGCGTCCAGCACGTCGAAGCCCGACGTCATGTAGCCGAAGGAGGCGTACCGCCCGTCCAGCTTGTGGGCGTCCCGATGACAGATGAAGAACTGCGTGCCCGCGGTGTCCGGGGCGTCGTCCCGGGCCATGGAGATGGCCCCGCGGCGGTGGTCCATGCCGGTGTCGTACCCGTTCTCCGCATACTCCCCCGGCAGGTGGAAGTCGCTGTCGGTCATGATGTCGTCGTCCGGCGAGCCGCCCTGGATCACATACCCCTTCACGATCCGGCAGAAGGCCAGGCCGTCGTAGAAGCCGCGGTTGGCCACGTCGGCAAAGCTGGCCACGGTGATCGGGGCCTTCTCGGGGAACAGCTCAAAGCGCATCTCGCGTCCGTCCGCCATGGTGATGATACATTCGGTCATATTGCCTCTCCTGAAAGGAGCCTGCCCCGGCGCTCGGGGCAGGCTCCAGTGTTGTCTGCGTACTTATTCGGCCACGTAGGCGGTCTTGAGCAGCAGGTCGTTGGACGGGGTCACGAAGTAACCCTGGATGTTGTTGTGGATCAGCTTGGTGTTGGCCTTGTAGTACAGGGGCAGCACCGGGTACTCGGCGGCCGCGATGGCCTCGGCGTCGCGCATCACCTTGAAGGCCTCGGCGACGTCGGTCATGTTGGCGGCCTGGTCCACCAGCGCGTCGTAATCGGCGTTGGAGTACTTCACCTGGTTGTTGACGTCGCCGGTGCGGAACAGGGCCAGGAAGGTCATGGGATGCACGTAGTCGCCGCTCCAGCCCATCGCGCCGATGTCGAAGTTGCCGGCGAGGATGTCGTCATAGTACACGGCCCAGTCGGCGTTGGAGATCTTGATGGAAATGTTCAGGTTGTCCTGGAGCTGGCGGGCCATGGCCTCGACGACCTTGCCCACGGTCTCGTTGGAGTAGTAGCTCAGCGTGATCTCCGGGAAGCCCTCGCCGTCGGGATAGCCGGCCTCGGCCAGCGCCTCCCGGGCGGCCTCGACGTCGGCCTCCTCGGACAGCCCGTTGTCGCTGGCGGCGTCCATCAGGTCCTCGCCGTCCACGACGTAGCCGGGGCTCATGAAGGAGTAGGCGGGATCGGCCTCGGTCTGCACCACGTCCTCGATGATGGCGGTGCGGTCCACGGCCAGGCAGAACGCCTTGCGCACCAGCACGTTGTCGAACGGGGCCTTGGCGCAGTTGAAGTCATACCACACGGTGCCGTAGGAGGGGGTGACCACCACGCCGGCGTCCTCGGCCTTCAGGCGGGCCATGTCGGTGGTGGGGATGGAGTCCATGCCGTCGATCTCGTTGCTCTCATAGGCCATGAGGCTGGTGCCCAGATCGCTTATGAAGCGGAAGGTGATCTTGTCCAGCTTCACCTTGTCGGCGTCGTAGTAGTAGGGGTTCTTCTCCAGCACGAAGCTCTCGCCCATGTTGATCTCGGCCATGCGGAACGGGCCGTTGCTTACGTAGGCGTCGGCGGTGGCGGTCCAGCGCTCGCCGTTTTTATCGACGGTGGCCTGCTGCACGGGGCAGAAGGTCCACATCGCCAGGATGTCGATCCAGTAGGGCGCCGGCGCCTTCAGGGTGAACACGAAGGTGCGGTCGTCGGGAGCCTTCACGCCGACGGTGTCGAAGTCGATGCTGTTGTCCTCATAGTACTCCGCGGCGCCCTCCACGTAGTCCAGCAGGAAGTCCACGTACTTGGCCTCGGTGTTGGGGTCGAGGATGCGCTTCATGGCGTACACGTAGTCGGCGGCGGTGTGGTCGCTGCCGTCGGACCACTTCAGGCCGTCGCGCAGGGTGAAGGTATAGGTCAGGCCGTCCTCGGAGATCTCCCAGCTCTCGGCCTCGCCGGGGATCAGCGCGCCGTCCTCGCTGGAATAGTCCACCAGACCCTCGAACACGTTGTTCAGGATCGGGGAGGCGAAGGAGTTGTTGGTCACGCCGGGGTCGATGCCGTCGGGCTCGTTGGCCAGCGCGTAAGTCAGCTCCTGCACGGGCGCTTCGGCGTTCGCGGTCACCAGACCGGCCACGGCCAGCAGCACGCACAGCATCAGACACAGAATCTTCTTCATGGTGTTTCCTCCTTGAAAAAAAGTTCTATGAAAAACGGCAGGGCCGTCTTCATCTGTTGATCTTGTGGCAGGCCACGAAGTGTCCCGGGGCCGCCTCGCGAAGCGCCGGGGCCGCCTCCGCGCACATGGGCATGGCGTAGGGGCAGCGGGTGTGGAACCGGCAGCCGGAGGGCGGCGCGATGGGGCTGGGCAGGTCGCCCTCGAGGCCCACGGTGTCCTTGAGCCGCGCGGCCACGGGGTCCGGGATCGGCACCGAGGACAAAAGCCCCTGGGTGTACGGGTGCGCGGGGTGGGCGTAGATCTCGTCCGCACGGCACAGCTCCACCAGCTGGCCCAGGTACATCACGCCCACGTCGTCGGAGACGTAGCGCACCATGGACAGATCGTGGGCGATGAACAGGTACGTCAGCCCCTGCGCCTCCTGGAAGGTGCGCAGCAGGTTGACCACCTGCGCCTGTATGGACACATCCAGCGCGGAGATGGGCTCGTCGCAGATCACCAGCTCCGGCCGGAGGATGAGCGCCCGGGCGATGCCCACCCGCTGGCGCTGGCCGCCGGAGAACTCGTGGGCGTAGCGCCCGGCGTGGTCCCGGTTGAGCCCCACGCGGTTGAGCATCTGTATGACCATATCCCGCTCCTCTGAACGGCTCTGGCAGATGTGGTGGGCGCGCAGCGGCTCGGCCACGATGTCCTGCACGGTCATGCGGGCGTTCAGTGAGGCGTAGGGGTCCTGGAAGATCATCTGCATCTTGCGCCGGTAGGGCAAGAGCTGCTTCTGGGACAGCGCGCTGATGTCGTCGCCGTCCAGCAGGATACGACCGGAGGTGGGCTCGTAGATGCGTATGATGGTGCGGGCGCAGCTCGACTTGCCGCAGCCGCTCTCCCCCACCAGGCCCAGCGTCGCGCCCCGGGTGATGGCGAAGCTCACGTCGTCCACGGCGTGGACCACCTTTCCGCCGCCCGCGGGGAAGTGCTTGGTCAGGTGTTCGACCCGCAACAGCGGCGCGTTGTTCTGCGTCATACCGCCGCCTCCCTTCCCTGTTTGAACGGATTGCCCGCCGCCGGGGCCTCGGGGTCCAACAGCCAGCACATGCTGCGGCGGTTCTCGCCGGTGACCGCGTAGGGCGGGACCTCCTCCATGCACACCCGCATGGCGTAGGGGCAGCGGGGCGCGAAGGGACAGCCCTTCGGCGGATGGATCATGTCCGGCGGGGAGCCGGGAATCGGTTGCAGCTTCACATGCTTGTCCTGGTTCATGTCCGGGATGGAGGCCATCAGCCCCATCGTGTAGGGGTGCATGGGCCTCTTGAAGATGTCGACGATGTCGGCCTCCTCCATCAAAAGCCCGCCGTACATCACCGCCACGCGGTCGCAAAGCTCCGCCACGACGCCCAGGTCGTGGGTGATGAACATGATGCTCATGCCCATCTCCCGTTGGAGCGAGCGCATCAGCTTCAATATCTGGTCCTGTATCGACACGTCCAGCGCGGTGGTGGGCTCGTCGGCGATCAGCAACTCCGGCTTGCAGGCCAGCGCCATGGCAATCATCACCCGCTGCCGCATGCCGCCGGAGAACTCGTGCGGGTAGGACTTGAGCCGCTTTTCCGGCTCCGGGATGCGCACCATGCGAAAGAGCTCCAACACCTTTTCCTGCCGCTCGGCCTTGCTCATACTGCGGTTGTGCTCCCAGAGCATCTCCCCCACCTGCTCGCCCATGGGGATCAGGGGGTTTAACGAGGTCATGGGGTCCTGGAAGATCATGGCGATGCGCGCGCCGCGTATGGCCCGCATCTCCCGGCGGCTCTTGCCGGTCAGCTCCTCGCCGTCGAGCTTAATGGACCCGCCGGTTACCCTGCCCGTGGTGCCCAATAGCTTTAATATCGACAGGCTGGTGACGCTCTTGCCGCTGCCGCTCTCCCCCACGATGCCCAGTGTCTTGCCCTTCTCCACATCGAAGGACACGCCGCGCACGGCGTGCACCTCGCCGTTGGAGGTCAAAAAGGAGGTGCGCAGATCACGGACCTGCAAAATCGGTTCCATGGCGTCCATCTCCTCACTTCTTCAATTTGGGATCGAGCGCGTCCCGCAGTCCGTCGCCCACGAAGTTGAAGGCGAACATGATAAAGCAGATCACCAGCGCCGGCAGGAACAGCTGGTAGGGATTCGTGCGCAGCGCGTCGGTGGCGTCGTTGCACATGGTGCCCAGCGACGCCAGTGGCGGCGCGATGCCGATGCCGATGAAGCTCATGAACGCCTCCATGAATATGGCGCTGGGGATGAGCATGGTCACGGTGACCAGTATCGGCCCCATAGCGTTGGGGATCAAATGCCGGGTGAGTATGGTGCTTGTGGAGGAGCCTATGGTGCGCGCGGCCATCACGAACTCCTGGTTCTTGAGGCTCAACACCTGCCCGCGCACCACGCGGGCCATGTCCACCCAGTAGACGCTCGACAGCGCGATGATGATGGAGATCATGCCGTCGTCCAGGCACACCTTGATCAGTATGACGTACAATGTCAGCGGTATGGTGGCAATGATGTCCACGATGCGCATCATCACCGCGTCCACCCGTCCCCCCAGGTAGCCGGAAATGCCGCCGTAGAATATGCCGATGATCATGTTCACCAGCGCGGCGATGAAGGCCACCAGGAGCGATATGCGGGTGCCGTACATGAGGCGGCTCAGTATGTCGCGCCCGAGGTGGTCGGTGCCCAGCAGGTAGGAGCGGTTCCAGACGGTCCTGGCCTTTTCGATGCGGTTGCCGTTTTGATCCTGTATGGTGACGGGCTGTTCGGTGTAGTCCAGCGTGACGGTCATGTCGTCCTTGTAGGGAAACACCGTGACCTTGTTCTTTGAATCGTCCTTGCCCTTCTTGAGCTGCCGGACCAGGTGGCCGGAGGTGTCCACCTCGATCAGCTTCAGCGCCTTGGTGATGTAGATGTACTGGCCGTCCGGCGCGGGGTACACGCTCATCACGGCGGGGATGTTGGCCAGCTTGGTGTTCTGGTCGTCGTAGCCGTAGGGCGTCAGGTACGGCCCCGCGACCGCGAAGAGTATCAAAAGCGCGATGATGATCAGCCCCACCAGCGCCGTGGGCTTGTGACGGAAGCGGAACCACACGTCGCTGGCGAAGGACCGCGGCTTTGAGTACAGTCGGTCCGCCTCGTCAAGGGATGCGGCGACCCGCTCCCATCTTTGCGCGTTCTGCATGCGGCGTTCCCTCCTTTCCGAATAGCGTGATTAATCAAACTTGATGCGCGGATCGATCAGGCAGTAGAACAAATCCACGATAAATACCATGGCGATCAGGAAGGCGGCGTAGAACACCGTCATGCCCAGTATGGTGGTGTAGTCGCGCTGGGTGACGGAATTGACGAAGTAGCCGCCCATGCCCGGTATGGCGAATATCTTTTCGATCACGAAGGAGCCGGTCAGCAGGTTGGCCACCGTGGGGCCGAGCACCGTCACCACGGGGATCATGGCATTTCTGAGGGCGTGCTTCACCACCACGCGGGTCTCGCTGATGCCCTTGGCCCGGGCGGTGCGGATGTAGTCCTGCCCCATCACGTCCAATAGCGACGAGCGCATCAGCCGCGCCAGGAAGCTCACCGAGTAGCCGCCCATGGCGATCATCGGCAGTATGTAGCCCTTCCAGCTGTCCACGCCGTACATGGGCGTCCAGCCCAGTTTAAAGGAGAATATGTATATAAGCGCCGTGGCGATCACGAAGGAGGGGATGGTCACGCCGATGGTGGCGATCGCCATCACCAGCATGTCCTGCCACTTGCCGTTCTTGAGTGCCGACACGATGCCCATAGGAATCGAGGCGAGCAGCACGAACACCAGCGTCACCGCGCCCAGACGCGCCGAGTAGGGCAGGCCGTTGTTGATGAAGTCGTTGACCGTCTTGCCCTGGTATTTGAAGGACGGGCCCAGGTCCAGCCGCACCAGGCCGCCCAGGTAGTCCACAAACTGCTTCCACAGCGGGTCGTTGAGCCTGTATTTTTCGTTCAGGGCGTCCAGCACCGCCTTCGACACCTGCTTGTCGCTGGTGAACGGCCCGCCCGGCACGGCGTGCATGAGCACAAACGTCAAAAGCGCGATCAGAAACAGCGTGATGATCATCATCGCCACGCGCTTTATCAGGTATTTCGCCATATCGGCTTCACCTCCGAAAAAACACATCTATTATCATACACTCCCGGTGCGCATAATTCAATCTCATTATTGTATTTTTGTCAAAAAAGATCGGCAATTCGTGTTAATTTATTGTCCGATATGTGCTATAATGAATTGAAAAAACCGCCATGACGGCGGCTATGATGGGATGGATACTATGAAAAACAAGACCTCGCTCTACATCGCCAACGGCGCGATGATCGCCGCGATCTACGTGGTGCTGACGCTGCTGTTCGCCCCGATCTCCTTTGGCGCGATGCAGGTCAGGATCTCCGAGGCGCTGTGCGTACTGCCCATGTTCACCTCTTCGGCGATCCCCGGGCTGTTCGTGGGCTGCCTGCTTGCGAACCTGCTGGGCGGCGCCATCGTCTGGGACGTGGTCCTCGGGAGCCTCGCCACGCTCATCGGCGCGGCGGGCGGCTACCTGCTCCGGAAGAACCGCTGGCTCGTGCCCCTGCCGACGATCGTCGCCAACGCGCTCATCGTCCCGCCGGTGCTGAAATACGGCTACGGCGTCGACATGCCGCTTTTGCTGATCGCCGCCTACGTGGCGCTGGGCGAGGTCGTGAGCTGCTACGGGCTGGGCGAAATACTCTGCGGCGCGCTCATGAGGATCAAGCCCTTCAAGCGTTAGGCTTCCGCCTTCCGCGCCTCCTTCTTGACCCGCTTGTTGGTGTACATGATGCTGTCGGCGCGCCGCACGGTGTCGATGGCGTGGGCGTCGGTCTGCGGGTCGTACACGGCGATGCCCCGGGCGATGTGCACCTGCTCCCACCGGTTCTCGGTGGCCGCGCAGATGTCCGCCTTGGCCGCGTCGAATCGCTCGAGCAGCGCCTCCCGGTTGTTGTAATCGTCGTTTTGCAGTATCACGGCGAACTCGTCGCCGCCGATGCGGAACACGGGGCTGTGCTGGAAGATCTTGCAGATCAGGCGGCAGGCGGTCTTTAAGTACACGTCGCCCTTGTCGTGGCCGAACTTGTCGTTGACGGTCTTTAAGTCGTCGCAGTCGAACACGCCGACGGCGAACGCCATTTCCTCCCGGCTGTCGATGCGCTCCTGTAGCTTCTCGACGGCCGAGGAGAACGCGCCCTTGTTCTTGACGGAGGTCAGCGCGTCGATGTACACCCGCTTGTTCAAATCGCTGATGTGGTCCTTCGTGTGGTCCGTCAGGCGCTTGAAGGTGCGGGTCAGCCGGCCCACCTCGTCGTCGCCGTCGTACTCCAGCGTGAAGTCATAGTTGCCCTTGTCGGCAAGCTCCGCGGCCTCGGTGAGCTGCTGGAGGGGCCGCGTGATGCGCCCGGTGTAGTAGAGCGTAAACGCGCTCATGCAAATAAGCACGATGGCCGAGACGATGAGTATGCCCCAGATGAGGCTCTGCCACTCGCCCTCCGTCTCCAGGATCGGCACGCTCACGTAGAGCCGCATGCCGTTGCAAAGCGGCAGCCATGCCGCCTGCTTCTCCACCCCGCCGTAGGTGTAGCTGACGAAGGTGCTGTCGCTGACCAGGCCCTCGGGCACGTCGGGCATGGTCTCCTCGGTGAGCTGGGTCACGTCGATGCGTGGATGGAAGAACACCTCGCCCTCGGCGTCGCTCAGGAAAGCATAGCCGTTGTTGTAGAGGCGGATGTTCTCCACCTGCTCCGCCATGGTGGAATAGTCGATCTCGATGCCCACCACGCCCACGAACTGCCTGCCGTAGTAGATCGGGACGTTGTAGGAGATCACCCGCTTGTCGAGGTTGTCGGTGATGTAGGGCGGCAGCCAGATGGCCTGGCCGGTGTGCTTGGGCACGGTGAACCACACCAGCCTGGAGGTGTCCTCGGTGTCGTAGAGGGTGATGTCGGTCACCTCGTGCGGCACGAGGCCCTCGCCGTCGAGGTCAATATACCAGAAGCCCTTTACACTCTGCG
Source organism: uncultured Eubacteriales bacterium (assembly GCA_902790525.1). Taxonomy (GTDB): domain Bacteria; phylum Bacillota; class Clostridia; order Christensenellales; family Aristaeellaceae; genus UBA2862. Next base: position 35,101 of record CADASI010000033.1, on the reverse strand, counting down.
ACACGGCGGGGTCGATGCGGTAGTAGTAGGTCAGCACGCCGTTGGTGCGGTAGGCCATCTCGTCGAAGTACTTCCCCACCCGCTCGATGTGCGCCGCAAGCTGTTCATCCTCCAGCCCATCCAGGTCCTCCTCCACGAAGGAGGCCACCTTTTTGACCGATTTCTCCACACTGTCAAAGTAATAGTCCAGGTTGCGCTCCCCGGTTTCGCACAGCAACAGCAGAAGCTGGTTGGATTCCAGCCGCTCGTTGTTGCGTATGAACAGCACGCTCAGAAGCGTGACGGTCACCAGCGCGATGATGACCACGCAGACGGTCAGCAATGTGATTTTTAGTCCGCAGGGAGTTCATTCTGATCACCTTTCATATCAGCTTAAACTACCGGTCGGCCTTCATATCCCTGATGTAGACGTTTTCAAACTCCGTGGGATGCAGCGGGCGGGAGAAGTAGTAGCCCTGCACCAGCTCGCAACCCAGATTCTTGAGCAGCAGCATCTGCTCCTCGGTCTCCACGCCCTCGGCGATGACCGGGATCTTGAGGTTCTTCGCGATGTCGAGTATCAGCGCCACCAGCTGGATGTCCTTTTCGTCGTGCTCGATGTTGCGTATGAACGCCCGGTCCATCTTGAGTACGTCGATGGGCATGGCGGAGAGCATGTTCAGCGACGAGTATCCTGTGCCGAAGTCGTCCATCTCCACCTCGTAGCCCTTGCGGCACAGGCCCTCCACCACGCGGATCACCTGGTCGGCGTTCTCGGTGTAGGCGGACTCGGTGACCTCCAGCTTGAGGGCGTCGTGGTCGAGCCCGTTGAACCGGAGGATGTCGTCCAGCGTCTCCTCCAGCGTGGGGTCGAACACGTCCACCCGGGACAGGTTCACGGACACCGGCAGCGTCACGCCGTACTGCTCCCGCCAGCGCACGATCTGCCGCGCCGCCTCGGTCCAGACGTACTTGTCCACGATGCCGATCTGCCCGTTGCGCTCAAACAGCGGTATGAAGTCGTCCGGCGAGATCATGCCCAGCTCCGGATGGCGCCAGCGGATCAGCGCCTCGGCGCTGACCAGCTTCGGCGGCTCCGACTGTATGTCGTACTTGGGCTGGTAGTACACCTCGAACTGGTAGTCGTCCACCGCGCGGCGCAAGTCGCCCAGCAGCCGCTGCTCGAACATCTCGCGCTTGCGCACCTCCTCGTCGAACACGATCAGGTGCTCCTTGTAGTGGCCTCGGGCCATGCTGCACGCCGTGCGCGCCCGGTCGAAGCGCTGCTCGGGCTCCAGCCGTCCCCCGGCGGGCATCACGCCCATGCGGATGCGAATGCTGGCGTTCTGTGAAAGTCCATCCAGTTTGCCCTGCATGCGGTCGTAGATGGCCTGGTAGTCGCCGCCGTGCTTGCAGTAGATGTCGAAGCGGTCCGCCTCGAACCGCCCGGCGATGCCGCCCAGCTCCTGCGACACGGCCTTTAAACAGTCCGGGGTGGTTGGGTAGTAGACCTTGCGCCAGCCGGGGAAGTTGTCCATCAGGAAGGCGTCGTAGTTATTGTTGCCCTCGTTGACCGCCACGATCATGTGCTCCCTGTCGGCCAGGAAGCTCTTGCCCGCCGCGTGGACCACGGCGTAGATGTTCGTGCTGATCACGGAGGGCGTCATCACGAGGTCCATCACCTCGCCGTCGTAGGCGCTCAGGTTGGCCGGGAACACGCAGTCCACCTCGCCGCTCGAGAGCGCCGCCAGCGCCGCCGCGGTGGTGGGATAGGCCGTGGTCACAAAGTCCAGGTGGGCGTTGGCCGTGCAGTCCGAGGCGTAGGCCAGGTAGTCCTTGAGTATGCCCGTCAGCTCGCCGGTCTCCTCGTCCGCGGCGCAGAAGGACAGGTAGTTGTCCTGATAGCCCACCCGTATCGCACCGTGCTCCGACAGCCAGTTCACCTCGTCCTGGGACAGGAATGCGTTCGCGCCGACCCGCTTGATGCGCTTTTCGTACATCTGCTGGTTGTAGTAGCGGTTTTCATCCTGTATGCGGTTGAGGGCGCCGTTTAAATCGCTCAGCAGGTCCGGGCGGCTCTTGGTGACCGCGAAGAAGAAGTCGGACGCGCCGATCTTGCACACCGGCACGGCGTGCTCGGGGGCGATGAAGGAGTCCAGCGTGACGTAGGCGTCCAGCTCGCCGGTGCGGAGCATGTGAAGCGACTCCTCCTCGGTGGTGGTCAGTTCCACCAGCTCCGAGCGGACCGCGTTGCGCTGCGCCCACTCCTCAAAGTATGTCGCCTGGACGCTGCCCTTGTTGACGCCCACGCGCTTGCCGTTGAGCGTGGAATAATCAGTCTGGGAGATCTCGGTGTTGCCCGGCGCGACGAACAGGTAGTATTCCTCCGTGCCCATCGGCAGCGACGGAAACAGCATGCGTTCCTCGCGCTCGGGGGTGTAGGAGACGTCGCTCATCAGGTCGATCTCCCCCGCCTCCAGCATGCGCAGCAGATCCGGCCAGCTCCCGCGGACGTACTCGTAGTTCCAGCCGGTGTAGGCGGCGATCTTCATCTGGTACTCGTAGGCATAGCCCGAGCGCCGGCCGGCCGCGTCGATGGTGTTGAAGGAGGAGTCGTACCAGCCCACGCGCACGGTCTTCCCGTCGCCCCCGGCCAGCGCGACGGGCGATAAGAGCGCCGCGAGCACGATAAGGCAGAGGACCAGCGACCGTATACGCCCTGCGCGGGCGTGCGAAGCATGATGGAGCATATGCGTCACCCTGTAACAAGTCAGTTTCAATTAAGTGATAATTCATTATAACATATTATGGCAGGCTTTGTGCATCATTTCTTAACATTATTTCCCGTCATACGGGCACAAACCCGCGCCTCAGCGCCTCGATGGTGTCCCGTTCCACGGGCCGGTCGTGGGCGTCCAACCAGCGCACGGGCCGCTCGGGCAAAACATCCTCCGTCCACTCCGGCACGCTCACCGGGATCAGCGGCCGCATGGGCAGCCTTTGGCGGATGACGTCCACGTAGTCGCCGATGCGCCCGAGGGGATGGTCGAGCACCACCCCGGCCAGGTTCTCGCGGGTCATGGCGTCGGCGTGGTGGTTGTCCGAGCCCGCGGTGACGGGCAGCCCCCGCAGGCGCGCGTAGCGCATGCCCAGTATGTTCCAGTCCATATGGTTCCCGGCGTTGAAGCCCTCGACGGCGTCGACCAGGTCGGGGGCCAGGTTGATCGTGCGGATGTACCACGCCGCCCGGAACGGATGCGCCTGCACCACGCAGCCGCCGCAGGCGCGGACCGCCTCGAACTGCTCCGCCCGACTCCAATGGGCCGCCTCGGGGTGGTCCAGCAGCCACTGCTTGTCCAGCCCGTAGATCAGGTAGTCGTCGCCCTCGTAGGTCTCCTCCCAGCCGAAGAACACCGGAAAGCCCAGCTTGACGCCCTCGTTCAGGGCGTCCTCATAGCCCATGCAGAAGCGGTGCACGAACTCCCGCCAGGGCAAATCGCGCCCCAGCGCGCAGTTGCCGCGCCTAAAGTGATCGGTGACGATCACGCCCGAAAAGCCCGCGTCGATGTATCGCCGGATGTACGCGCGCCCCGGCGTGTCGGAGCAGGCGCTGGCCTGCGCCGTGTGCAGATGGGTTTCATAGATGTATTCGCTCACGTTTGCCTCCCGCGCGCCGTCCCGCTTCGAAGGACAGCCCGCCGCATCCATCATAGCACAACCGGCGTGGACTGGCAAGGGATGTCGAACCGCCGCGTGGGGTTTTATGGCTCATGGCTTGTCAAAAATGGCCCTCTGTGATAAAATGAACGCGATTCCATGTGAATTCATTAAAAGGAGGATCAAACCATGAAAAAACTGCTTGCGATGCTGCTGGCGCTGATCGTGGCGCTGTCCTGCACGCTGTCCCTGGCCGAGACCGCCGACGCGGCGGCGCTGCCCGAGATCACCATAACGGGCAAGTACGCGGTGGACCGCGAAGTGCTGGCCAACGTGCTCACCACCTTCGGCGTCGATGAGAAGACCGCCGGCATCGCCGACGCCGCCGCCGCGGTGATGAACGAGCTGGGCGAGCGCCTCATAGTCGCCGACAACGGCCTCGAGCTGGGCCTGAGCCTCAAGGGGACCGACCTGTTCACGCTGGTGGGCGAGCTGTCCGACGCGGGCATCAGCCTGGGCAGCAGCATCATCCCCTCCCATGTGCTGACCCTCTCCGGTGAGACCCTCGCCGCCGCCCTGCAGAGCGCCGCCGGCGACGTGGCGGACGATCTTTCGAGCCTGGACTTCAGCGCCCTGGGCGAGGCCCTGAGCGGCCACGCGCAGACCTTCATCACAAGCTGCGTGAGCGCCGTGAGCTACGGCGAGGCCGTGCCCGGCGACTACGTGATGGACGGCATCAGCTACAACGTGATGGCGCCCATCAACGTGGACCTGGAGGCCGTCATCAACGCCCTGAACACCTTTGTCGCCGACATCTCCAACGACGAGGCGATCCAGTCCGCGCTCAAGCAGCTCGAGGACAAGGGCATCCGCCTCACCGCCGATGACAGCGCGCCCATCTCCACCGAGAACCTGCCGAAGCTGGACTTCGAGGCCTACATGACCGTGGACGAAGCGGGCAACACCACCGGCGCCACCGACGTTGTGTTCAAGGTGTATCCCCCCGATTCCGAGGAGGTCGCCACCATGGGCGACGTGCTGGTGGAGGACGAAAACGTGCGCGTGATCGTGCAGATCTTCGACACCGAGAACCCCGACGCCACGCCCGTCAACGTGCTGTATCAGACCAGCGCCATCGAAGACGGCCACCAGCATCGCATGGAGCTCTACATCGGCGAGCTGTACTTCGGCTTTGTGTGCACCGTCACGATGAAGGACGTCATCACCATCGACAGCGACATCTACGTGATGGACAACGAGAAGCCCCTGCTGTGCGAGAACGTCGTCATCGAACAGGGCGGGACGCGCACCGTCGCCCTCAACGACGGCAGCAAGACGGTCATCGCCGTGGAGGACCTGCTCGACGGCGAGAAGACCGAGGAGCTTGGCGGCAAGCTGCTCATGGACGCGCTGTTCGGCGGCCTGGGCGGGCTCGTATCCACCGCCAGCCAGGCCATGCCCGACGAGGTCGAAACGCTGATGAGCGTCTTCATGAGCACCGCCGAGGAACCCGCCGCCTGAGCGTTGGTGACCGGCACAATAAAGCATCCCCCGCGCGGGGGATGCTTTATTGTGCCGGTCATTTTTCGTTGTCCAGCCGCGCCATCGCCTGCTTGGCGTCGGCGTTTCCGGCCTCCGCGGCGCGCGCGTACCATTCCAGGGCGGGGTTGTCGATGCCGTAGTGGTTCTCGATGCACCAGCCGGTCATGTACAGGGCGTCGCCGTCGCCGGTGTCCGCGGCCTTGCGGTACCAGGCGTAGGCTTCCTCCGGGTCCTCCTCGGTGCCGTAGCCGTGCTGGTACATCATGCCGAGGTTGTACATGGCCTCGGTATTGTCCATGAGTGCCAGCTTCTTCATCCAGTAGAACGCCTTCTCGGGATCGGCCTCGGTCCCGATGCCGCTCCTGTAGCAGCGCGAAAGGTTGTACATGGCGAGGTCGTAGTCGTTTTCCGCCGACTTTTTATACCATTCAAACGCCGCCTTGAGGTCCTGTTCGGTGCCGTGGCCGCCCTCATAGTCGATGGCCACGTTCAGCATGCCCTCCGCCGACCCGGCCTCCGCCGCCCGCATGTTCCAGGAAAAGGCCTCCTCCGGGTCCTCCTCGGTGCCGCTGCCGAACAGGTAGCAGTTTGCCAGGGCGATCATGCCCATCACGTCCCCGCCCTCGGCGGCCCGCGTGTACCACTCGAAAGCCTTCACGTCGTCCTTCTCCACGCCCCAGCCCTTGCCGTAGCAGTCGCCCAGCAGCAGCGCGGCGTAGGCGTTCCCGGCACGGGCGGATTTTTCGATCATGGCGAAGTCCTCCGGCTCAATGACGTCCTTCTGCGCAAAGGACACCAGCGCCGCGTTGAAGCCGTCGTAGACCAGCTCCTTGTTCTGGCGGGAGATGACCGTGTTTCGCCACACAAGCGCCGCCGTGGAGGCGGAGATGACCAGCACCGTGGCCGCCGCGGTCAGTATCGCCCGCCGCCTGCGCTGCTTTTCCCGGTCCACCAGGCGGTTGAAGCGCACCCCGATCAGCAGCGAGGCCACCTTCAGATACGCCTTGTTCCTGCCGATCTCCTGCACGTTCGCCCCCAGCAGGTGGCGCTCGTCGGTGCAGCGCAGTCCGGGGGGATAGCACTCCAGCTCCGGCTTGTCGCTGTCGGGCTCGCCGTCGATGATGAAGGCCACGATCCTGTCCTGCCGCCCGAGGCCGGTGAAGAACGCCACCTCGTCGTCCACCCAGCGGGAGGAGGCACTGCTGGGCGAGCAGACCACCACCAGATAGCGGGACGCCGTGAGCTCCCGGTGGAGAGACTCGGTCACCTCCACACCGTTTAAGTCCGTCTGGTCGCGGAACACCTTCATCCTGCGCCGGTTGGCAAAGGCCTCGTCCGCCTCTGGGGGGATGCGCAGCGTCTCCAGCTTGCTCTGGAGCCAGCGCGCCCACTTCAGGTCGCGGTGCGAGTAGCTTATGAATGCGTCGTATTCGTATGCTTCCATGTCGTATGCTCTCCGGTCGCCGGGCGCTTGCCCGCGATGCGCTTTTGTGATATCATGAGTATATCAGAAACGCGGCGGCCTGTCTACCGTCCGCATTCAAAAAACAGCGGGGGGCGCGGCGCGATGCACTTTGTCGACGCGAAGGGGATCCTGACCGGCAGCGGCGGGGCCTGGGGCATGAACATCTACCGCGGCTGTACCCACGGCTGCGTCTACTGCGACAGCCGGAGCCTGTGCTACCGCTTCACCCACCCCTTCGAGGACGTGGAAGTCAAGCAGAACGCCCCGGCGCTTCTGGAGCGGGCGCTGCGGTCGAAGCGGCGCAGGGGCATGATCGGCACCGGGGCCATGTCCGACCCCTATATGCACTGCGAGGAAAGGCTGGGCCTGACCCGGAGGTGCCTGGAGATCATCCACAAATACGGCTTCGGCGCGGCGATCCAGACCAAGTCCGACCGCATCCTCCGCGACATCGACCTGCTGGACGCCATCAACCGCGACGCCAAATGCGTGGTGCAGATGACGCTGACCACCTGGGACAGCGCGTTGTGCAGGCGCCTCGAGCCCAACGTGTGCGACACGCAACGGCGCGTCGAGGTGCTGGAGGCCATGCGCTCTCGGGGCATCCCCACCGTGGTGTGGCTGACGCCCGTACTGCCCTTCATCAACGACACGGCGGAAAACGTGGGCGCGATACTCGACGCATGCGTCCGGGTGGGCGTGAAGGGCATCGTGTGCTTCGACATGGGTCTCACGCTGCGCGACGGCGACCGGGAATACTACTACGCCGCGCTGGATAAACACTTCCCCGGATTGAAAGCCGACTACATCCGCCGCTACGGCAACGCCTACATGCTCCCAAGCCCCAACGCCGAAAACCTCATGGCCCTGCTTCGCCGCACATGCGCCGAGCACGGCATCATCTCCGACCCGGACGAGTGCTTCCGTTATATGCAGACGCTGCCGGAGCGAGAGAGGCAGATCAGTATGTTTGAGGTCGAGACGTAGCGGTTGAGTTGTAGCGACGTATAGGTATTATGGGGGTTATGGAGAGGGATTAGCTGCATTTCTGCGTTGATTTCCCTTGACTTAGCCCCACTAAGCCTGCGGAAAATCGCCTTGAAATGCAGCCAAATACGCTCGAAACTGCATCTCCCGGCATTTAGAAACACACTCTAGGGATTAGAAATAGTGGCTGCCGCGCTTTTTCAATCCCGGGATATCAACAGAAATGGCGGCAGCGGCATTTCCTAGTCCCTAATCCCTAATCCCTAATCCCTCCAATTAAGGATTGAATACCAAAAAAGTTACAGTGAGAGGTACTCACCCATGAACAAAAACACAGACAAGGAAGTGCTGTTCGCCTCCGCGCCGATCTCGAAGGCGCTTTACACCATGGCGGTGCCGACGATCATCAGCCAGTTGATCAACCTGATCTACAACATGGTGGACGCCTTCTACATCGGCCGCACGGGCAACGCCTACATGATGGCGGCCACGTCGCTGACGCTGACCATGGTGATGATGAACGTGTCGCTGTCCAACCTGTTCGGCATCGGCGGCGGCAGCCTGGTGGCGCGGCTGATGGGCGCCCACAGGACGGACGAGGCCCGCCGGGTCAGCGCCTTCGGCGTGTACGGCGCGGTGGCCATCGCGCTTCTGTACGCCACGCTGGTCGGCGTGTTCATGGACCCGCTGCTCCGGTTCCTGGGGGCGTCGGACGCCACGGTGGACTACGCCCGAAGCTACGCGCTGATCGTGATCGTGCTGGGCTGCCTGCCCTCCATACTCTCGCAGGCGCTGGCCCACCTTCTGAGAAACGCTGGCTTCTCCGCGCAGGCCAGCATCGGTTTGAGCGCCGGCGGCATACTCAACGTGCTGCTGGACCCGCTGTTCATGTTCGTGCTGCTGCCGAAGGGACAGGAGGTCACCGGCGCTGCCATCGCCACCGCGCTGTCCAACCTCGCCGCCTGCGTCTACCTGATCTTCGCCTATCGCAAAGCCTCCCGGAGCGCGCCCCTCAGCCTCTCCCCCGCGGACGCTGTGAAGGCCGGGCGCGACAACATCAAGTCGGTGTTCGCCGTGGGCGTGCCCTCCGCCGTGCTGGTGGGGCTGTTCGACCTGGCCAGCGTCTGCGTGAACATCATCGCCGCCGCCCACAGCGACCTGGTGCTGGCGGGCATGGGCATCGTGATGAAGGTGGAGCGCATTCCCAACGCCGTCAACATCGGCATCTGCCAGGGCATGCTGCCCATCGTGGCCTACAACTATGCCTCGGGCGACCACGCGCGCATGAAGGCGGTCATCCACGCGGCCCGCGTCGTGGGGCTGGTGGTCGCCGCGCTGAGCATCGCGTCCCTGGAGGTGTTCGCGGAGCCCTTCTGCCGGTTCTTCTTAAACGCCAACGCCGGGGACGCCTCCACCGCGCTGACCACCATAGGCTACGCGGTGCTGTTTCTGCGCATACGCTGCGTCGCCTCGCCGGTGCAGTTCACCAACTACCACGCCTCCTACTGCATGCAGGCCATGGGCAAAGGAAAGAAGACCCTGCTCCACGCCTTCGTGCGGGAGCTGGTCTTCTACATACCGTTCATGTTCATACTCGACAGGCTCTTCGGCGAGGTCGGGCTGGCCGCGGCGCTGCCCGTGGGCGAGAGCTGCGGCGCGGCGTTCGCGCTGTTTCTGCTGCACCGGGCCATCAAGGAGGCGCATCTGGAGCGCGAGGGGATCTGATCACGCGCCGATGTGCGATATTATGTACGCCGCCGCCGCGCGCTGCTGATCCTCGGCGCTGATGCGGGCGATGCCGTCGCCCTTCTGCGCGCCGTAGTTGCCGAAACCGGCGTGATTGCCCCCTTCGATGACGTGCTCAAAGCAGGTCTCCGGAGCGTAGGCCCGACTCGCTTCCAGCCGCTTTGGGTCAAGCACGCCGTCCTCGGAGCCGTAGACGCAGATCTCCGTCATATGCTGATCCAGCGCGCCGATGGGATAGGCGGCGCACAGCACCACCCCCGCCAGGGCGTCGCCGTGGCGCGCGGCGTAGGCCGCCGCCATCGCGCCGCCCAGCGAGTGTCCGCCCACGTACCAGCGGGGGTAGTCGTGTTGCGCCATCACGGCGTCGGCGCTGTCGATTGCGAACAGCGCCAGCCGGAAGGGCATCCGCACCAGGCACACGTCCACGCCCGACGCGGCCAGGCGGCGCAGGAAGGGCGCGTAGGCCTCGGCCTCCACCTTGCCGCCGGGGTAGAACACCAGCGCGGCGTCCTCAGACGGCCCGTCGAACCGATAGCCGTAGCCGGTGCGCATCACCCGCACCCCGCCAAACGATTCAAGCGCCCTGAGCGCCGCGTCGTCCGCCCGGTAGTAATCGCCGGTATAGACGATGAATGTGCCCGCCAGCGCGGCGAGCACAATGATCGGGACCAGCCATTTCAGTCTTTTTCGCATATATCATATCAGTTCGCGGCGTTCGCGGCGTCCTCGTCGATGATCTCCAGCATGATGCGCGCGTACCGCGGGTCGAACTGCGCGCCCGCGCCCTGCTCGAGCGCGTCGCGTATGGCCTCGGGCGCGAGGGCGTCGCGGTAGCCGCGGCGGCTGTTCATGGCGTCGTAGGCCTCCGCCACGGCGATGATCCGCGCCTCCTCGGGAATGTTCTCCCCCGCCAGGCCGTCCGGGTAGCCGCGGCCGTCGTAGCGCTCGTGGTGCCAGCGCGCGCCCACCGCCAGCGAGGGCATCTCGCTGAACTCCTCCAGCGTCTTGGCCCCCAGCACAGTGTGCTCCCGGACGATCTCGTACTCCGCCGGGGTCAGCGCCGAGGGCTTGTTGAGTATCTCCTCCGGTACGGTCAGGTTGCCCACGTCGTGCAGCAGGCCCATCATGTAGATCTCGGACAGCTTCGGGTCGATGTAGCCGCAGCGCTCGGCGATGCGCCGCGCGATGCCGGCGACCCGTATGGAGTGCCCGGCGGCGAAGGTGTCGCGGGCGTCGACGGCGGTGATGAGCGCCGAGACGATGTGCATCAGCCGGTCCTCGCTCTCCTCGGTGCGGACCATGGCCTCGTGGGCCAGGCTCTCCTCCAGGCGGCAGCGCTCGACGGCGCGCCGGGCGCGATGCACGAGCATCCTGTCGTCGAAGGGTCGGCGCACGCAGTCCTCCGCCCCCAGCCGCAGGGCCGGGACCTCCGTCTGGCGCGTGGCCTCCGAGGTCACCACGATGACCGGGATATCCTTGGCGCGCCAGGTGTGGTTCTTAAGGCGGCGCAGGGTCTCCAGCGCGCCCGCACCGGGGGTCCCGGCCTCCAGCAGTATCAGGTCCGGACGCTCGTTCTTCAAAAGGGTAAACAGCGCGTCGGGGGCGTCCAGCCCCGTCAGGCGCGCCTTCGGCATGTCGGCGTCGCCGCCCATGGCCCTGAGCGCGTCCTCACAGCCCACGGCGACGATGTGGTCCTCCCGCTTCTTCTCGACCTTGCGGGCGTCGTGGGCCGCCAGGTGGACGGGCCCCGCCTCCCAGGTGATCACGGCCTTGTTGCAGTACTCCGAGGCGCGCCACTTCTGCATCAGGCGCTCGGTGACCACGTCGATGCCGTTGTCGTGGGTCTCCGGCAGAAGGAGGAAGATCTGTGTCTGGCTGACCTCCACCATCACGTCGCTGTTGCGAAGCGACTCCTGCACCATCTGCCTGAACTGCTCGACGATGCCGACGTGGCTCTCCGGGCCGACGTCGCTCAGGGGCCTTATGGTGAACAGCACGCGGTAGGCCACGCCGTGATAGCGCTCCATGTAGCGCATCATGTAGCGGTAGATGTTGATGAACGCCTCGCGGCCCATCCACATGGCGTTGGTGGAGATGTTGCGCTCCTCGAGGATCATGGTGACGGCCTCGAGGTTCAGCGCCCCGCCGACGGCGGCGAAGTTCATCTGCGGGCTGCCGTTCAGGGCGCAGCCGTGCTTGCCGTTCTGTTTGACGGTGTTGAGCGCCTGGTCCGCCAGGTGGAACAGCTTTCGGTAGTCCTGCCCGTGCGCCGGCACGGCGGCCGCGCCGATGGACACGCCCATGGGCAGCTTGAGCTGTTCCTCCCCCAGCAGTCGCTTCATCATCTCGATAAAGCCGTTGTTGATGCGCTCGGTGAAGCGGCGAAGCTCGCTCTCGGTGCGCATGTTCTTGGCAAACAGTATGAACTCGTCGCCGCCGATCCTGCCGCACACGTCCTCGGTGCGCATGTTGTTCTTGAGCAGGTTTGAAAACAGTATCAGCGTGCGGTCGCCCACGTCGTGGCCGTAGAGATCGTTGATGAGCTTGAAGGAATCCAGATCCAGCACGCATAAAAAGCCCGCCTCGGTCCGGCAGATGTGCTCCATCCTGTCCTCGACCGTATCCTTGTTGAGGAAGCCGGTCATGCGGTCGATCATGGCGTTGCGCTCGAGCTGCTGGAGCTTTTCCTGCGTCCGCAGGGCGTTCTGCACGCGGCTGACCAGTATCTCCGGCACCAGCGGCTTGCGGATGAAGTCCAGCGCGCCCAGCCGGAGCCCGCGGGTCTCCGCCTCCTCCTTGTGGTCGGCGGAGAGGAATATGACCGGGATCTCCTGCCGCCCCTCCCGCGCCTTCCTGAGCGCCTTGAGGGTCTCGAAGCCGTCCTGCTCCGGCATGACGCTGTCCAGAAGCACCAGGTCCGGCGATGCGTCGGGATTATCGTTCAGATAGTCCATAAGCGCCCTGCCGGATTGCATGGCGGTAACCCGGATGCCAACGCGGTCGAGCGCCCGGCGCGCGGCCTCGAGGCTCGCCGCGTCGTCGTCAACGATCATTACCCAGTCCATCATATGTGTTTCCCCTCTGCAATACGTCTTCCATCATCGGATGCGTCTGGTTAAACTAATCATATCATTCCACGTATATCCTATCAGATTGTAAAGAAGATTGCAAGCACAAATTTAACGGTTGGACGGGATTTTTGCGTGTGCGGTTGCCCACTCTTCCCTGCCGACGGCGAACACCTTCGTCGAGCCGTTCACATCGTCCCTGATCTCGTCCACCTGGCGGCAGCCCCAGGAGAGGGCCGTGCAGGCGGAGGGCGCGTTGGTGTACTTCATGCAGGAATAGATGACGCGAAAGGGCGTGTGTTCAAACGCCCAGTCCCGCACGGCCCGGGCGGCCTCCCGGGCGTAGCCGCGCCGCTGCATGTCGGCGCGGATGTGATAGCCGATCTCCGGCACGATGCGCCCGCCGAGAAGCTGCATCGTCAGGCCGCAGTCGCCGATCACCTCTCCGGTCTGCCTGAGGCACACCGCCCACAGCCCGAAGCCGAACACGCGGTAGCGCTCGAGGTTGCGCGAGATCCAGTCCCGCACCCGCTTGTCATCAAAGCGGTACGGGTAGTGGCGCATGATGTCCTGATCGCCCAGCACCGCGTACAGGGCGCCGAAGTCGTCCATGGTCATCTCCCGAAGGATCAGCCGCTCCGTATGAAGCTCCATCGCGCTCACTCCATCACCTGTATGATCATGCACTTCAAATACTTCGTCTCGACGGACTGCGGCAGTATCGGATGATCGTAACCCTGCGTGCGGAACTCCACAAGGCGTATGCGCTTTTTGGCGTCCCGGGCGGCCTGGTTGACGATGTCCTGGAACATCTCGGGCAGTATGTGCTGGCTGCACGAGCAGGTCACCAGGAACCCGCCGGGCCGGGTCAGCTTGAGCCCGCGCAGATTGATCTCCTTGTAACCGCGCACGGCGGCGGGCACGGCGGCCTTGTTCTTGGTGAACGCCGGCGGGTCAAGGATCACCACGTCGAACCTCTCGCCCCTGTCGTCCAGCTCCCGCAGGAGGTCAAAGCAGTTGTGGGTCTCGAAGGTCACGTTGTCGAGGCCGTTTATGCGGGCGTTCTCCCGGGCGACGTCCAGCGCCTCCTCGGAGATGTCCACCCCCAGCACGCTCTGAGCGCCGTACTTTGCCGCGTGCAGCGAGAAGGACCCGTTGTGGCAGAAGCAGTCCAGCACCTTCGCCCCGTCGCAGAATGGCTTCATGGCGGCTCGGTTCCACTTCTGATCGAGGAAGAAGCCGGTCTTCTGGCCGTGTTTCACGTCAACCATGAAGTGGATGCCGTTCTCCACCATGTCCACCCGGTCGGGCACCTCGCCGCGCAGAAGCCCGGTGGTCTGCTCGAGCCCTTCCAGCCTGCGCACCGGCACGTCCGAGCGCTCCCAGATGCCCCGGGGACGAACGACCTCCATCAGTATGTCGCACAGCATGTCCTTCACGCGCTCGATGCCCAGCGACAGCGACTGCAGCACCAGTACGTCCGCGAACTTGTCCACCACCAGCCCCGGCAGGAAGTCTGACTCCGAGTAGATCAGCCGGCAGCTCTCCGGGTCGCACAAGAGCTTACGGTACTCCCAGGCGTCGCGCACCCGCTTTTCAAAGAAGGCGCGGTCGCAGGGCTCGTCGTTGCGGGTCAGTATGCGCAGCGATATCTGGCTTTGGGGATTGTAGAACCCCCGGCCAATGAACTTGCCCCGGAAGTCGCACACCTCCACGATGTCGCCTCGATCTCGGAGGCGTAGATCCACGGGTGCCCGCCGCGCACGCGGGTCTCCCGGGTCTTGCGAAGCGTGACCTTTGCCATAATCATCCCATCCCGTTCCTGTATGATAATTCATCATAACATAACTGTGTAAACTTGTCCATAGTCGTAAAGTGTGGTAGAATACATATATAATTAGGAATGAGGAATTAGGAATTAGGAAATGCCGGAAGCGCGGTGCAAGGATTTCATACACGGCTTTCCTGCGAATATTTCGGTTTTTCGCGTTTTGTTGTGGGATCCGCATACATTACTTCGGAAAACCCTGTAAAACAAGGTTTCTTTCCGAGGCAATGCTTGCGAAAACAGGGTTTTTCGAAGTTGCCTCAAGGGGAAGGCAAGGAATGAAGGCTTCCCCCCTGGGGGGAAGCTGGCGCGCGTAGTGCGACTGGCGTCAGCCTAGCGAAGCGTCTGAGGGGGATATCCCGCAAGTCTCCGTGAAGAGCCAATATTTCACGCGGCAGCCGGTAATTCAATTCCTAATTCCTATCTCCTAATTCCTCATTTTCAAGAACAAACATCACCGGAGCACTGTAATGGACAATCCTAACAAGCGTCTGAACAAATTCATCGCCGACAGCGGCTACTGCTCGCGTCGGGAGGCGGACCGTCTGATCGAGGAGGGCCGGGTGCTTGTGGACGGCCGACCCGGCGCGCTGGGCGACAGGGTACCTGCCCGGCATGTCGGTCACGGTGGACGGTCACAGCCTCACCGGCGAGTGCGAGAAGGTCTACCTTTTGCTGAACAAGCCCCGGGGCATCGTGTGCACCGCGGACCCGAGGGAGCCCATGAACGTGGTGGACTACATCGGCCACCCCGCGCGGGTGTTCCCCGTGGGGCGTCTTGACAAGGACAGCGAGGGCCTTCTGATGCTGACCTCCGACGGGGAGATCGTCAACCGCATGCTCCGCGCCGCGGGCGGGCACGAAAAGGAGTACGAGGTGACCATCGACCGGCCCGTGACGCGGGACTTCGTCGAGCGGATGATGGCCGGGGTGCCGATACTGGACACCGTGACCCTGCCCTGTAGGGTCCGGAAGACCGGCGAGAGGTCCTTCAACATCATACTGGTGCAGGGGCTCAACCGGCAGATCCGCAGGATGTGCGAGGCGCTGGGGGCCAACGTCACCCACCTGCGCCGCATAAGGATCATGAACCTCCGGCTGGGCACACTTAAACCCGGCGAGTGGCGGGACCTGACCCCGGCGGAGCTCGAGACACTGATGAAGCAGCTTTGAAAGCGGACAAGAACATGCGCAAACAGAAGAAAAGGACGCCGCTTCGGCGGGTCCTACGGGGCTTAAGATGGGCGATACTGCTCTGCCTCCTATTCAACCTCATCGCGACCTACGCGCCATTTGCCCGCCTGCCCGGGCTGGACGCCGACACGGAGCAGGCGCTGGCGACGCGGGCTACAGAGATGTTTGAGGACAGGGCCACCGACGACCGCGCCATGATCATCGAATCCAGCCAGGACGCGCTTTATGAACGGCTCAGGCTGATCGAGCAGGCCGAGCGGGAGATCGTCATCGTCACCTATGAAAACCACGACGGCGAGAGCACCCGCGACATACTGGCCGCGGCGCTCCACAAGGCCGATCAGGGCGTGAAGGTGCGCTTCCTGGTGGACGGCATCGCCGGGCGCTTCGACCACATGGGCGGCGACCTGTTCCGCGCCGTGGCGGCCCACGACAACGTGGAGGTGCGCTTCTACAATCTGATAAAGTTCTGGACGCCCTGGAAGCACATGGGGCGCATGCACGACAAGTACGTGATCGCGGACGACAAGGCCTTCATACTGGGCGGGCGGAACATGTTCGACAAGTTCCTGGGCGAATACACCGCCACCAACCGGAGCCTTGACCGGGAGGTGCTGGTCTGCGGCAGCGACTGCATAAGGCAGCTCCGCGACTACTTCGAGGGCATGTGGAACCACCCCGAGACCAGCGTGTTCAGCCCGTGGCATCAGATCAGCGCGGAACGGTGCCAAAAGGTCTACGACGATCTGGCCGCGCGCTACGACGCATTGAGGGCCGACCGACCGGACCTGTTTTCCCCCTGCGACTATGCCGAAATGACCCTCCCCACCCGGGGCGTGTGGCTGGTGAGCAACCCCACCACGATCTACGCCAAGCAGCCCGTGGTGTTTGCCCAGCTCGCGGCGATGATGGTCAGGGCGAAGGATGACGTGGTCATACACTCCCCCTACGCCGTGCTGAACCGATACATGCGCGACACCCTCAGGGCCGTCGCCGGGAAGGTGCCCGTGACGCTGATGATCAACGCCGTCGAAAACGGCGCGAACCTGGTGGGCAGCGGCGACTACCTCTGCCACCGGGATGAGGTGCTATCCACCGGCGTGCACCTGCTGGAGTACGCCGGGGGCAAGTCCTACCACGGCAAGGCGATGGCCGTCGACGATCAACTTTCGGTGATCGGCTCCTTCAACCTGGACCTGCGCAGCGCCTACCTGGACACGGAGCTGATGCTGGTGATCCGAAGCCCCGAGATCAACGCGGAGCTTCGCAGCTACATGGACGCCCTGCACGCCGACTGCCGCGCGGTGCTCGACGCCGAGAACGCCTGCATCCCGGAGGGCCTCACCGTTCCGGAATGCCCGATCTGGAAGCGCGCGCTCATGTACCTGATCGGCGCTTTGATGCAGCCCGTGCGCAACCTGGTGTGAATTGACAGTCGCACATGCGAATGAGGAATTAGGAGTTAGGAAATAGGAATTGATTGCCCTGCGCGGCAAACCCGTAGGGACGCCATTCATGGCGTCCGCGGGCGGCATGAATGCTGCCCCTACAGTGAATCACCCGGCGTTGGTTCGTCTTGAAGCACCCCGTTACGACGCCTCCCGGCACCCTGTAATTCCTCATTCCTAATTCCTAATTCCTAATTATATCGTCTTCCGAATCATTGCCCGGTGAAAACATTACACAATCTTCCTTGAAACCCGCTATGGAATGTGATAAACTGACCGGGCTTAGCGGCAAGACAGTTCGAAACCATCCTGTCTATAAACAAAACTAAGGGCGGAGACAAAATCAACAGTGTTTTGTCCATGACACACCTTGGTTGAGGTGTGTCTATTTCTATGAAAGGAGCTGATGAAATGGATATGAAGAATCTGACAAAGACCCAGAAGCTGACCCTGTCCGGGGCGGTGATGGCCATCTACATCGTGGTGATGTACTTTACCCAGAGCTTTGCGTTCGGCCAGTATCAGGTGCGCATCGCGACGGCGATCTACGGCGTGGCATATCTGTTTCCGTTCCTGGTTGTGCCGCTGGGCCTTTCCAACCTGCTCGCCAACATGGTGATGGGCGGGCTGGGCGTGTTCGACATCGTGGGCGGGGGCCTCGTCGGCCTCATGACCGCGGGGAGCTGCGCCCTGCTGGGCAAGTTAAAGCGCTCGTCATGGCTGGTGATATTCCCGATCACGCTGATCCCGGCGCTGGTGGTTTCAATATGGTTGAGCAAGCTGATCGGCGTGCCCTATGCAGCACTGGCGGGCAGCCTGCTGGTGGGCCAGGCGATTGCCGGCGTGGTCGGCGCGCTGCTGGTCAGGGCGCTCAAGAACATATGGAGGGAGATTTGAGCCATGTCTGAACGCGCGCAGGAAGGTCTGACGCTGCTGGGCGGCAAGCGCACCCAGTACAGGAGCGACTACGCCCCCGAGGTGCTGGAGACCTTTTTGAACAAGCACCCGGACAACGACTACTTCGTGAAGTTCAACTGCCCGGAGTTCACCAGCCTGTGCCCCATCACGGGCCAGCCGGACTTCGCCACGGTGTACATCTCCTATGTGCCCGGCGAGCGCATGGTGGAATCCAAGTCGCTGAAGCTCTACCTGTACAGCTTCCGCAACCACGGGGACTTCCACGAGGACTGCATGAACATCATCATGAAGGACCTGATCAGGCTCATGGACCCCAAGTACATCGAGGTCTGGGGCAAGTTCACGCCCCGCGGCGGCATCTCCATCGACCCCTACTGCAACTATGGCAAGCCGGGGACCAAGTGGGAGGACGTGGCCTGGCAGCGTCTGAGCCAGCACGACCTGTACCCCGAAAAGGTGGATAACCGCTGATATTTAGCATTTCCATGATGAATCATACCGCCCGTATATGCTACAATATACGGGCAGTATTCTTTTACGTGAGGTCAATATGCAATCCTTCCGCAGGAAATACATCGGCACGCGCGCCTTCTATAAGATGGTGCTGGCCATCGTGATCCCGATCATGATCCAGAACGCCATCACCAACTTCGTCAGCCTCCTGGACAACATCATGGTGGGCCAGGTGGGCACCGAATCCATGTCCGGCGTGGCCATCGCCAACCAGCTGATATTCGTGTTCAGCCTGTGCGTGTTTGGCGGGCTGTCCGGCGCGGGCATCTTCTCGGCCCAGTTCTACGGCGCGGACAACCAGGAGGGCGTGCGCGGCTGCTTCCGCTACAAGTTCATACTGGGCGTTTTGCTGTCCGCGGGGGCCATCGCGATATTCCTGCTCCGGGGCGAACAGCTGATCGGGCTTTACCTGCACGAGGAGGGCGACGCCGCCCGCATCGCCGCCACGCTCAGGCACAGCCGGAGCTACCTCAACGTCATGCTGTGGGGCCTGCCGGCCTTCGCGCTGACGCAGGTGTACGCCAGCACGCTGCGCGAGACGGGCGAGACGGCGCTGCCCATGCGGGCGGGCATCATCGCGGTGTTCGTCAACCTGGTGTTCAACTGGATACTGATCTTCGGCCACCTGGGCCTGCCCGCCATGGGCGTGGTGGGCGCGGCGCTGGCCACGGTGCTCTCCCGGTACGTGGAGCTCGCCATCGTCGCTTTGGGCGCGCACCGCAACCCCGGGCGCTTCCGCTTCATCGAGGGCATCTATTCCACCCTCAGGGTGCCCATGGCGCTGGCAAAGCAGATCAACATCAAGGGCCTCCCCCTGCTGGCCAACGAATTTCTGTGGTCACTGGGCATGGCGACGCTGATACAGTGCTATTCCGTGCGCGGGCTGGACGTGGTGGCGGCGACGAACATCTCCAGCACCATCTCCAACCTGTTCGCCGTCACCATATTCTCCATGGGCTCCGCCACGGCCATACTGGTGGGCCAGTCGCTGGGCGCGAACCGGCTGGACGAGGCCATGGCGCGCGCCTGGCAGCTTCTGGCGTTCAGCATATTCATCAGCATGTGCTCCGGGCTGCTTTTGCAGATCGCCGCGCCGCTGATCCCCCGGCTCTACCGCACCGAGCCCCACGTGCGCAGCCTGGCCACGTCGCTTCTGCGCATATTCGCGCTGTGCATGCCGATCATGGCCTTCGGCAACTCCGCCTACTTCACCCTGCGCTCCGGCGGCAAGGTGTTCCTGACCTTCCTGTTCGACAGCGGCTACACCTGGGCGGTGGCCGTGCCGGTGGCCTGGTGCCTGGCGCACCTGACGAACATGGACGTGCGCACGATCTACCTGTGCGTGCAGCTCGCGGACATCATCAAGCTCATGCTGGGGTACATACTCATCAAAAAGGGCGTGTGGCTCAACAACATGGTGGCATGAATAATCCCCCCGCAACCGGTTTGCGGGGGGATTATTCATGCCGTCGCCGCGCTCATTCCCGCCAGCGCGCCGGTGGACCAGGCGATTTGCAGGTTGAAGCCGCCGGTCTGGGCGTCCACGTCCAGCACCTCGCCGGCGAAATACAGAGCGCGGACCAGCTTCGATTCCATGGTGGAGGGATTCACGCCCTTCACCTCCACGCCGCCGCGGGTGACGATGGCCTCGTCGAAGCCACGAAGCCGCGCGGGCGTCAGGGGCAGGCGCTTCAAGATGTCCAGTATCGCGCGGCGCTGCTCGGCGGTGACGGAATTGACGGGCGTGGCTGGGGACAGCCTGACCAGCTTTAAGAGCTGCTCCGCCAGGCTGTGGGGCGCGAGGCCGTCCATCACCGTTATGAGCTGTTTTCTCGACATGGCCCTGAAGTCCCTGAGCAGCCGGGCGTCGAGGGTCTGTTCGTCCAGCGCGGGCTTTAAGTCGATGGCCAGCTTCACGGCGGACAGGTCCTCCGGCAGCAGGCTCGACAGCGTCAGCACCAGCGGCCCGGAGACGCCGAAGTGTGTAAACAGCATCTCCCCCTGCTCGGAATACAGCTTCTTGTCCTTTTTGCCGCCGGTGCGCCAGGCCGTCAGCGCCACGTTTTTAAGCGACAGCCCCATCAGGTTGGCGGGCCAGCTCTCCACCGTCTCGATGGGAACCAGCGCCGGCAGCGGCTTTATCACCGCGTGGCCGGCCTGCTCCGCCAGCCGGTAGCCGTCGCCGGTGGACCCGGTGGAGGGATAGCTCACCCCGCCGGTGGCCACGATCACGGCGTCCGCCGCAAGCGCGCGGCCGTCGGTCAGTACGACGCCCCGGCACGCGCCGTCCTCGATCACCAGCGCCTCCGCGCCGGTGTTCAGCCGCACGTCCACGCTGTGCCGGGCAAGCGCGCGGGCGAGGGCGTTGATGATGTCGCTTGACCGGTCCGAGGTCGGGAACACCCGCTCCCCCCGCTCCACCTTCAATGGCACGCCCAGCTCCTCCAGAAGCGCCATCACGCCCCGGTTGTCCAGCGCGGAGAACGCGGCGTACATGAACCGGGGATTTCTGTGGATGCAGCGCATGAAGCGGTCCAAGTCGGCGGCGTTGGTGACGTTGCAGCGCCCCTTGCCGGTGATGTAGACCTTTTTGCCCAGCTTTTCGTTGTGCTCGATCAGCGTGACCGCCGCGCCTTCGCGGGCCGAAAACAGCGCGGCCATCATGCCGGCCGCGCCGCCTCCGATTACGATAACTCTCTTCATACTGTCCCTTTAACCGTCCGACGAGCGGGCGAGATAGACGTCGTACTTGTTCCAGATGTCCTCCATCTCCTGGAAGTATTCGGACACCTCGTGCCGCCTGCGCTGCCCGAGCGCCACGATCAGCGCGTTGATGAGGCTTAGCGGCGCGGCGAAGGAGTCCACGAAGGAGGACATGTCGCTCTTGGCCATCAGGCAGGTGTCCGCCGTGGCGTGCAGCGGCGAGAGCGGGCCGTCGGTGATGGCGATCAGCGCCGCCTTGCGGGTGCGGGCGAACTCCATGGCCTCGATGGAGCGGCTGGTGTAGCGCGGGAAGGAGATGCCAATGAGCAGGTCCCCCTCGCCGATGCGCGAGAGCTGCTCGAACACGTCGCTGACGCCGGAGGTCACCACGTGCACGTTCGAGAATATGAAGCGCAGGTAGTGGGCGAAGAACTCCGCAATCGGCGCGGAGGCCCGCAGGCCCATCACATAGATGTTCCTGGCGGCGATGATCTTCTCGATGGCGTCCTCAAAGGCGCTGATGTCCAGCTCGTCCAGCGTGGAGCGTATGTTCTGGATGTCCGCCTTGAGCACCTTGTTGAGCACCTGGGCGTGGTCCATGTCCGAGGTCATCTCAAAGCGCTGCGAGGCGGTCAGGCGGTGGCGGATCAGCTCCTGCAACGCCTTTTGAAGGTGGGGATAGCCGCTGTAGCCCAGCGCCGCCGCGAAGCGCACCACCGTGGACTCGGACACGCCCACGTATTCCCCCAGCTTGGAGGCGGTCATGAACACCACCTTGTCGTAATGGGTCACGATGCACTCGGCGATGCGCCGGTGGCTCTTGGATAGCTTTTTGCCGCTGTGGTTCAGTCGCTGTATCAGCTCCTGCGCGTTGTCCATGGTTCTTGTCCCTCCAGAATGGTTGTGGTTCAGTCCGGCGGGCGATCAGGGGACCGCCCCTACGGATATCATGTCATCGTAGGGGCGATGCCCTCATCGCCCGCCCGTCATGCAGGCCGGACTGAACATCGATCCGGCAGTTCGGTCATTCGTGCTATTAGTATAGCTCATGTCCCGGATTTTTGCAAGGGAATTATGCAAAATTATTCATTTTTCCGCGTCCTTTTTTGCCCATCGCGCGGAAAATGACAGCCGACGTCGCGCATTGTGCAACATGCGCCGCGCCGTTCTGTTTCCCGCCGTCGACGCATACCATGACAATGTGTCCGGCGGGAGGTGAGGATCATGATTCGTTTCAAGGTCGTCAAGGCATCGAAGCTCTTGCTGTTTGTCGCCATCGTGCTGCTGTTCGCGGCGACGTGCTTCATCATGGTGCGCTATTCGCTGTCCAGGGAGCCCCAGGTCCAGACGACATCTGCCGAGCTGGTACGATCGGCGGCGGAGACCCAGGCGGTCTTCGCCGCCCGCGATATTCATGTAGAGGTCGTCAGGCCGGATAAGCGCAGCGTGCTGATCTACCACACCCACACCCACGAAGCCTACGAGCAGGTGAAGGACGACCCCTACGAGGCGCTGGAGGCCTGGCGCACCGCCGACGCGGGCCACAGCGTACTGCGCGTGGGCGCGGAGCTGGCGCGCTGCCTGCGCTCGGAGGGCTTTGAGGTGGTCCACGACACCACCGACCACGAAAACGACGCCCTGTCCACCGCCTACACGCGCTCGCTCAAGACGCTGGAGGGCTACGACAGGCGCTTTGACCTCTACATCGACCTGCACCGCGACGCCTGGTACAAGGGCATGAAGACCCGCTACACCGACGCGGACGGCACGCCGCTGGCCCAGCCCATGGTGCTGATCGGCAACGGCGAGGGCTTCGACATAAAGCCCCACACCGAGGAAAACCTGGCCTTCGCCGAGGCGCTGACCGGGCGCATCAATGCTACGCACCCGGGGCTTTGCAAGGACGTGCTCGTCAAGGACGGCCGCTACAACCAGCACATCGGCGTGTTCTCCGTGCTCATCGAGTTCGGGCACAACAAGAACACCCTCCGCGAGGCGCTCAACACCGCGCCCATCGTGGCCAAGGCCATCAAAGAGGTGTTTGAAGACCCGGAGATCGCGCCTCTGGCCGGTTCCTGACATACACCATATGTAGTATTTACTGAATGATTTCACAAACAGGAGAATATTGTCACAATGGATTGTTGAAACAGACCCTCTGAAAAGTGTATAATGGGCATGAAATAATACATAAGGTGTGGGTCAACATGCGGATTCACCTGTTTGTCGCCGATACGGACGCCGACCACATCGAGCGCGTCGCCCGGAGCGTGGCGCGCTGCCCGGACATCAGCCTGATCGGCACCGGCAGCAACGGATCGCACGTGCTCAGGCAGCTGTCCGTCACCCCGGCGGACATACTGATCACGGAGGTGCAGCTGCCCGGGCTGGACGGCATCATGCTGATCCGGGACCTGCAAAAGCAACACAACGGTCCCGCCGCCATCGTGTGCACGGGGTTCTACTCCCAGGCGTGCGTGGCGCGGGCCCGGGCCTGCGGCGCGGCGTACTACATGTACAAGCCGCTGGACTACAACCGCCTGCCGGAGGTCATAAGGGAGTGTCACCGCGCCCGGCTTGAGGACGCGGCGCAGGCTTCGCAGGGACAGAGCGGCGCGACGGAGCCCGGCTTGAAGCGGGCCATGCGCGCCCTGCTTCGGGAGTGCGGCATGCCCGCGCGGCTGACCGGCACGGCCTACCTCTCGATGGCGCTGGAGGCCGCCAGCGCGGACCCGGCGCTTGTGAAGAACCTGTCCAAGGGGCTCTACCCCGTGGTGGCCGAGCGCATGCGCACCACCCCCGCCTGCCTGGAGCGGGCCCTGCGCAACGCCATCTACGCGGCCTGCGAGCGGGGCGGGCTGGACGCGCGCTTCGGCCACTGTCCCACCAACCGGGAGTTCATACTGTACCTGCTGGATGAGCTCGCCCTGCGGTGCCCGAGGTGACGCTCCCCCGTCAGCCCACTTCCCGCTTCAGCGCCTCCATCATGTCCTCGCTGACGGAGCACACCGCGGAGTAGTACAGGTCCTTCGCGTCGGCGAGCACCCTGCGGGCCTCGGCGTCCTCCCCGTCCTCGTGGCGCATCCGCGCCAGCGAGTAGATCGTGGTGATCTGCCGGGGCTTTTCCTTATGCGCCTTCTCGAAATAATCCTTGGCCTTCGCACGGTATTCGGCGGCCTTCGCGGGGTCGGCCTCGTGCTTCGACATGGCCTCGAACATCTCCCCCATGTTGTCCAGCACGCCGGCGTCCTCGTCGTCGTAGTCCATGGCCTCGGCGTTGAAGGCGTCGGCGGCCTTGAAATCGCCGGTCTGATCGGCCTTCTCCACCAGGAACATGCCCAGCGTGGCGTAGATCGAGGCGCACTTCTTCATCTGGAAGGCGCGGTTGGCCGTGGCGATGGCGTCGTCCAGGCGGCCTTTCTTCCACAGGCACACGGCGTAGTTGAGGCGAAGGTCGAACCACTCGTCGTCGGTGAGCTTTTTAAGCCTGAGCGCCTCCATGACGGACATCGCCCGGTCAAACTCCCCCAGCCGCATCAGCAGTATGGCGAAGCTCTGGTGGACGCTGTTCTTCTGCCCGCCGTCCCTGAGCGCCTCCTCATACAACTTGTAGGCCTGGGCGTACTTCTGCTTTGCCTCCGCGATCTTGCCCGCGTTGGCCGCCTCGTTGGCGGAAATATGGGTGCGAACGGCCTTCTGGCCGCTCAATGCGCTGAACAGTCCCATCGTCAGTCCTCCATCTTCTTGATCAGCCGCGCCGCGCGGCGGTCCAGGTCGTCCTCCGCGTCGGGGTAGCGCCGCGCCAGGTTCGCGTATTCCAGCGCGGCGGCGCAGTCCTTCAACCGGTGCTCGTACAGCTTGGACAGCGCCACGCACGCCTTCCCGGGCATCTGACGACGCTGCAACATCTGTTTGAGCACCTGTATTGCGCCCTCATAGTCCTCCGAGCGCCGCAGGATGTGGTACTGCCGCCAGTTGGCCATGCCCGCGATGCGCTCCCCGGTCAGCGCCGCCAGCGTGCCCCGGGGGCGGGGCAGCGCCGTGATGCGGTAAAGCTCCCGCGCGGGCTTCCACTCCCCCTGTCGCTCGAGAGTGCGGCCCATGCTGAACAGGTCCCGCTGGTCGGTGAGCTTCTCCGGCTCGGCGTTGACGGCGCACAGCCTGATCAGCAGCGTGTGCAGCGACACGATGTCCTGCCGGTTGTGCTCGATGATGTCCTCCAATAAGCCCTCGTCCCCGGTCTTGAGGTACTCGAAGTAGCGCCCGGGCACCTCGCTGCCGGGCAGGTCGTCCCGGCGCGGCATGCCCAATATCTCCGCCTCGATGCGGCACAGCCGGCAGCTTCCGATGCGCAGCTTCCACGCCCGCCGCGCCGGGTGCAGCAGGTCGAGGTTGTCCATCTCCCGCCAGCGCTGCCGCATGCGGCACATGATGAACCGCGCCTCCAAGAGCGGCATGTCGAACTTCTTGCCGTTGAAGGTGCACACGCAGTCGAACTGGTCCATCAGGCCCGCCAGACGGTCGATCATCTCCGGCTCGTCGGCGTACTCCCGCATCAGGAACTGCTCCACCACGAAGCCGTCGCCGTCCACGTAGCCCGCGCCCACCAGGAAGGCCACCGTGCCCGCGCCGCCGGAGAGGCCCGTGGTCTCCGTGTCGATGAACAGGCATTTGGTCACGTCGAAGGGCCCGCCCGTCCAGCCCATGCGCCTAAGGCCCACGGGCTTGAGATCGTAGATCGCCGCATCCACCGGCACGCGGCTTAAGCGGTGCATCACCCCGCCGGGGCGCGCTTCGGGCTTCGGCGCGTACTGCGCGGCCTTCATGGCGTTCAGCTTTGCTCTCAGTGACGACGCCATAGCGCACCTCCCCGACGTGATCCCCTCTTTTATACGCTATTACGATATAACAAAACGCCGCCGATGTCAACTTGAAAGTGTTTTGTAAGTTTACAGTTTCTCTATTGACCCTGCGTTACAGAGGGGGTATAATAGTTTCAAATCGAATATGCCGTTTGAGGCTTGCAGGAGAGCGGACGACAGTCCCGCCGAAGGAGAGACACTCTCAGGCGTTCCCACGGGAATGAGGACTGCAAGCGGAGGGCACTCTGGAGACATCCGCATCGGCGGAGGCCGAAGGTGAAAGCGCGTTGCGCGAATCTCTCAGGCAAAAGGACAGAGCAGGATTTCCCGGATGGGGTCAAGGCCCCTGCGGGGCATGCTGTGCGGCCGGACGCCTGAGCGCCGGTCGGTTTTTATGCCCCCCGGGCGGCAATAACAGGAGGATGGATTATGGTACAGCAGGGCATGGAATTTGTGCGTCAGTACGACCCGGAGATCGGCGACATCATGATGAAGGAGCTCGCGCGCCAGCGCAACAACCTGGAGCTGATCGCGTCCGAGAACATCGTCTCGGAGGCGGTCATGGCCGCGATGGGCTCGGTGCTGACCAACAAATACGCCGAGGGCTACCCGGGACACCGCTACTACGGCGGCTGCGAATACGTGGACATGATCGAAAACATCTGCATCGACCGCGCGAAGAAGCTGTTCGGCGCGGCCTACGCCAACGTGCAACCCCACTCCGGCTCCCAGGCGAACCAGGCGGTATACTTCGCGCTGTGCCAGCCCGGGGACACCGTCATGGGCATGGACCTGTCCTGCGGCGGCCACCTGACCCACGGCGCGAAGGTCAGCTTCTCCGGCAAGATCTACAATTCGATCTCCTACGGCTGCGACCCCGAGACCGGCCTGATCGACTACGACCAGGTGCGCGCGCTGGCCATGAAGCACCGGCCGCGCATGATCATCGCCGGCGCGTCCGCCTATCCCCGCATCATCGACTTTGAGAAGTTCGGCGCCATCGCGAAGGAGAGCGGCGCGTACCTGATGGTGGACATCGCCCACATCGCGGGCATGGTGGCCGCGGGCGAGCACCCCAGCCCGATGCCCTACGCCGATGTGGTGACTACCACCAACCACAAGACCCTGCGCGGGCCCCGCGGCGGCATGATCTTCACCAACGACGCCGCCATCGCCAAGAAGATCAACTCCGCCATATTCCCCGGCGGACAGGGCGGCCCGCTGATGCACGTCATCGCGGCCAAGGCCGTGTCGCTGGGCGAGGCGCTCAAGCCCGAGTTCAGGGCGTACCAGCACCAGATCGTCGTCAACGCCGCCGCCATGGCGGACACCCTCAAGAAGGCCGGCGTGAAGCTGATCTCCGGCGGTACCGACAACCACCTGATGCTGGTGGACCTGCGGCAGGCCGACATCAGCGGCCGCGAGCTGGAGCAGCGGCTGGATTCGGTGCGCATCACCGTCAACAAGAACAAGGTCCCCGGCGACACGCGCTCCGCCAACGAGACCTCCGGCATCCGCGTGGGCACGCCCGCCGTCACCGCCCGGGGCTTCAAGGAGGCAGACGCCCGCGAGGTCGGCGCGCTGCTGGCCCTCGCCGCCCAGGATTTCGAGCACAGAAAAGACGAGATCGTGCAGCGCGTGGACGCGCTGTGCAGGAAGTTCCCGCTTTATGAATGATACAAACAACACGGAGGCCCGGCGTTCATGCCGGGCCTCCGTGCTGTTTACAGATACGCATCCTCCTTCGACAGCCGTATGACCAGCCGGTAGGTGATGGCGAACAGCACCGCCACGAACGCCAGGAAGACCCACGCGGCCTGATAGGCCATCGCCACGGCGAGGAAGTCATACGCGCCGTGCAGCAGCGCGGGCAGCACCACGGCCAGGATCCGGTAGCGCTTCGAGGCGGGCTCGTCCCCCTGCCGCGCCAGCGCGTAGGCCCGGGCGTACCAGCAGCCCATGAACACGCCGAAGCAGGCGTGCCCGGGCACCGCCGTCACCGCCCGCAGAAGCGCCGTGCCCAGGCCGTTCATCAGCACGTAGCCGATGTTCTCCCACAGCGCGAAGCCCAGCGACACGAACACCGCGTACACCACGCCGTCGAACCGACAGTTGAACTCCGGATGCCCCCAGGTGTGCCGCTTGAGCAGCACGTACTTCGCGCCCTCCTCGGCGAAGCCCACCGCGCCGAAGTACAGCAGCACATTGTACAGCATCGTCTCGCGGTGAAACAGCAGGCTCAGCGCGGTCACCCCCAGGTACTCCGCCAGCTTGGCCAGCGTGGTGGCGAACACGCCCATCATCACCAGCCGCACGAG
Organism: uncultured Eubacteriales bacterium; assembly: GCA_902790525.1. Lineage (GTDB taxonomy): Bacteria > Bacillota > Clostridia > Christensenellales > Aristaeellaceae > UBA2862. Next base: position 6,873 of record CADASI010000033.1, on the reverse strand, counting down.
CAGCGCCGGGTTCTCCTTGTCCACCCGGTCCGCGCGGTACACCAGCACCAGCAACGCGACGGCCGGGATCACCGCCGCCGAGATCAGTATGGCGTTGGGCAGGTAGAATAAAAACATGATCGTTCCTCCGTTTACGATTATTATACGGGTTTACAATCCCTCGTAGATCAGGCTGCGCAGGGTCGGATGGACCACCTCGTAGACCTCGCCGAAATTCAGTACGTGCATGGCGAAGAAGGCCGAGACCCGGTTGTGGGGATCGACCATCGTCCAGGCCCCCGCCGCGCCGTCCCAGCCGAACTCGCCGAGCTGCCCGCGCCCGCCCAGGGTCATGTCCACGCGGGTGCGCACGCCCAGCGCGTAGGCATAGCCCTTGCGGTTCCACAGGTCGAAGGACCTTCGCGCCGCTGGGCCCAGCTGGTTGGCGCTCCAGAGCTGTATCATCTCCGGGGAGAGTATGCGCGCGCCGTTCGCGCCCATACCGCCGCAGGCCAGGGCGTCCACGAAGGCGATGTAGTCCTTCGCGTCGGAGACCAGCCCCGCGCCGCCGCTCTCGTAGCGGGGGCTGAGCCTGTAGGCGTTGGCGTCGCAGGGGATGTTTATAAGCGTGCCGTCCTCGAGGCGCGTGAACTGGGCGCACTGGCGGCGCATGTCCTTCACCGCAAAGCCGATGGTCTCAAGGCCCAGCGGCTCAAACAGGTTCTGGCGCAGGTAGTCCGAGAAGCGCAGGCCCGAGACCACCTCGATCACCGCGGCCAGCACGTCGTGGCCCAGGCTGTACAGAAAGTCCGTGCCGGGCTCGAAGCTCAGCGGGTCCTGCGCCTTGGCGTCCACGAGCTGCCGGGTGGTGGCCTGGTCGCCATGGCGCGCGAGGGCCGCGCGGAGGGCCGAGCTGTCCAGCTCGTAGTCCAGGCCGGACTGCATGCTCATCAGGTGGCGCACGGTCATCACCCGGCGGGCGGGCCGGACCTCATCCCCCTTGCGCACCGTCAGATGCGCGTAGGCGGGCAGGTATTCGGACACCGGGTCGTCCGGCGACAGCAGCCCGCGCTCGATGAGCTGCATCGCCGCGCAGGAGGTGAACAGCTTGGTGCAGGAATACAGGCAGTAGGTCTCGTCACCCCGCACCGGCTCGACGCCCGCGGCGTCCCGATGCCCCGCCATGTGCCGGTAGACGGGCGCGTGGTCCCGGTAGACCACCAAATCGCAGCCCGGAATGCCCGCGTCGGGCAGCGCGTCCACGTATGCCGTCAGTCTGGTAAAATCCATATTCCCACCTCTCTCCTGTAGGTATTCTACCACCTTTCCCGCCGGGCGAACAGACCCCGCCGCCGCATTTTACCGATCTTTACAGATTATCAACATTCTGCTCCGTGTCCACCAGGATCACGTCGTCGCCGATGCGCCGGACCTTGCGCCAGTCGATGGCGCAGCCCTCCCGGTTGGGCTTGAGAAAGCTCAGAAAGCCCGCACTGGACCCCGGCACCACCAGCGCGTCGATGCAGGCCTCCTCGTTGAGGACCAGGTCGATGGGCTTGCCCAGGTTCCTGCCGTCCCGGATGTTGATGACGTCCTTCTCCCGAATCTCCGAAAAGTTCATATCCACCGCCTCCGTGCCATCCTATGACTTTACACGCCCGGGGGTTCCGAAAAACCTGTCGAAAAAAACGCTTCCCCTCCGCGGTTTCACAATAATGGCGCAATCCGTCGACAAAACCGCGAATCCTACCGATCCGCCGCCCGGACGCGCCGGTTTGTCGGGCTTTTCTGCGCCGCGCCCCGTCACGCTCGGGTCACATTCCGCCAAAATGCCGCCCGCACGGGTCCCAAATTGTCGAAAACGGCGGACGATCTTAAAACGCGGCGCCGCGATTGTCGATATTTTCATGTCGCCCTTCGACGCCGATTTCTTGAGATTGTCCGCCGTTTTTCGTATCATGGTTCAGCGAGGTGATTCAAGTGAGCGTCGAGCTTTACTTCCTCATCAACCTGCTGGCCGACCTCTCGCTTTTGTCCGCCGCGGCGGGGGTTCTGGGGTGCCTGCGGCTCAGGCACGTCGCCCCGGCGGCGGCGCTGGCGGCGGCCTTCGGCACGCTGGCCCGCGCGCTGCCCGGGCTGTCCGGGCCCCCGGTGCAGTGTATACTGCTGATCCCCCTGTCCATGCTGGTCACCCGGCAAAGCGACCCCCGGACGGTCGCCGCCTTCGCGCTTTCGCTGGGGTTTGCGGCCATGGTGACGGGCACATGCGCGGCGTATAGCCGTCACACCGCGCTGGCCGTGATCGCCATCCCCCGGGTGTACGCGCTGGCCAACCGGCTCAGGCGGCGTTGCCTTACGGAGACGCCCGCGCGCATCGAGATCGTCAACCGCGGGCGGAAATCGGTGCTGCGCGCCTGCATCGACACCGGCAACCGGCTCACCGAGCCGCTGTCCGGCCAGCCGGTGCTGGTGGCAAGCGCCCACCTGCTCCATGACGTGCTGCCGGACGGGGGCTACCGCCAGGTGGCCTACGGCTCCGTGGGCGGGGCGGGCACGCTTCGCTGCTTTCGTCCGGACGACATATTCATCGACGCCCGGGGCCGACGACGGCGCGCCCCGGAGAGCTGGGTGGCCGTGTTTCCCGAGCGGCTGCCCGGCCCCGCGCAGGCGCTGGCCCCCGCCGAATACCTGCTGTACTGATTCCTAAAAAGGAGGCGTTTTCATGGCCATGAAATCCGTTCGTCAATCCATATTCGGTCTGATCGTACATATCCGCAGGGGCTCCGTGTGCTACATCGGCGGGACGGACCTGCTGCCGCCGCCCCTCTCCCGCGAGGAGGAGGTCGCGCTGATGCGCCGCGCCAACCAGGGCGATTCCGTGGCCCGCGCCACCATGATCGAGCGCAACCTGCGGCTGGTGGTGTACATCGCCCGGAAGTTTGAAAACACCGGCATCAGCATCGAGGACCTGATCTCCATCGGCACCATCGGGCTGATCAAGGCGGTGAACTCCTTCGATCCGGACAAGAACATCAAGCTGGCCACCTACGCTTCCCGCTGCATCGAGAATGAAATATTGATGGTGCTGCGCAAAACCAACCGATTAAAGACCGAAGTCTCTTTTGACGAGCCGCTCAACACCGACTGGGACGGCAACGAGCTATTGCTCTCCGACATCCTGGGCACCGAGCCCGACCTGGTCAGCAAGGACCTGGACGCGGACATCGAAAAGCAGATGCTGCACCACGCCATCGACGCGCTGTCGTCGAAGGAAAAGACCATCGTCGGTTTGCGCTACGGCCTGGGCAGCGACAAGGAGCACACCCAGAAGGAGGTCGCCGACATGATGGGCATCTCGCAGAGCTACATATCGAGGCTCGAAAAGAAGATCATCGTAAAACTCCGGGACGAGTTGCAGAAGATGGCGTAATGATTGTCGGGGCCATCCGTTGGATGTCCCCGACCCGCGCAACCGCTCGCTCTGCTCGCCGGTTCGCTAATCATTAAAACGGGGCTTCCATTGTGGAAGTCCCGTTTTTTCATATCATTGCGGATTCGCGGTGGCGATGCCGACGACCACCGCCAGCACCAGCAGCAATACCGTCGCGCCGATGATGACGTTCATGGTGGTCACGGACACCCTGCCCGCGATCCTGTCGTACAGCTTGTAGCGCCGGGGTCTCGTGGGGTCGGCGGAGAACTGCCTTTCGGACTGTCGCTCCGCCGCCGCCATGCGCTCCCGGGCCTCGCGGTCCTGTCGGTTCATTTCGCCCATATCACTTCTTCACGATGTACTTGCGCACGTCGATGGAGACGGCCAGTATGATGATCAGGCCGCGGATGATGTACTGGATGTACGGATTGACGCCCAGGAACTGGAGGGCGTACACGATGGCCTGGAGGATGATCGCGCCGATCACGACGCCCTGTATGGTGCCGACGCCGCCGGAGAACGACACGCCGCCGACCACGACCGCGCTGATGGCGTCGGTCTCGTAGTTCAAACCGGTGTTCGCGCCGACGGAGGTGATGCGGGCCGCCTCCAGGAAGGAGGAGATGCCGTAGAGCACGCCGGCCATCAGGTACACCAGCATGATGGTCTTGGCCACGTTCACGCCGGAGACCGCGGCGGCCTCGGTGTTGCCGCCCACGGCGAACATGTTCTTGCCCAGCGTGGTCTTGTTCCAGATGACCCACACGATGATGGCCAGTATGGCGAAGTAGATGACCACCACGGGGATGCGCACGGAGCCGATGTTGAACGCGCCGGCGGCGACGTTCAGGAAGCCCTGGTCAAAGGTGGACAGGGCCTGCGCCGTGCCGGAGGGCTGGGACTCGATGTAGAGGCAGTTGGCGCCGTAGGCGATCAGCTGGGTGCCCAGGGTGACGATGAAGGCGTGCAGGTGCAGCTTGGCCACGCCGAAGCCGTTGATCATGCTGAACAGCACCGCCACCGCCATGGAGGCGAACAGCGGTATGAGCAGCATGATGCCGCTCATGGGCTGCACGATCGTGGGGAACATGCGGGAGGCGTAGCTGGCGGACTGCACCAGCGACGCGGTGACCGCGGCGGACAGGCCCAGCACGCGGCCGATGGACAGGTCCGTGCCGGCCAGCACGATCAGTCCCGCGCAGCCCAGGGCAAGTATGCCCTTGGTGGAGGCGTTTTGCAGGATGTTCAGTATGTTGGACATCGACAGGAAGTTGGGCCGGATGATGGACACGATGATCAGTATCAGGCCCAGTATGATGAACAGCGCGTAGTTCAGCAGGAAGGTGGTGACCCTCTCCACCTTCGGGTTGGCCGCGCGGGTGCGGGCCCGGGGCTTCAGGCTCATCGAGAGGATCAGGAAGTAGGCCCCCGCCGCCACGATCAGTATGATGCCCACGAACATCACCGGCACGGCGTTGGTCATGTGGCTGTTGTTCAGTATGCTCGGAACGCCCTCGCGGTAGAGCCCGATCAGCTCGGTGTTGGCCTCCAGCTCGGCGAAGGCCGCCTCGTCCACGCCGGTCTTTTCGAGGGCGTAGTCCTTCTTCATCTGCTCGAAGCGGGCGGCGTCCTTCACCAGGTCGGTGTAGGTCTCCTCGGTGATGGTCTCATCCACGCTATGGGCGTAAGGCAGCAGCGTGTCGCGGTCCTTCGCGCCCGCCACGGCGGCTTCATAGTTCGCGCGGGCGTCCACGGCGGCGTCCACCTTCGCGGCGTCCAGGCCCAGGCCCTTCAGGAAGGCCTTGACCTTGTCCGCGCCGATGTCGCTGACATTGCCCACGGCCGTCAGCGTCGACGGATCCTGTATGAAGCCCATGGCGTCCTTCTTGTTGGAGCCCATCATGGCGGCGGCGTTGTCGTAGATGTTGCGGCCGGTGACGCCGTAGGCCGTCAGCGCGATGCCGATGATCAGCACGACCAGCATGATGATGCTGGAAATTCTCTTTTTCATCGTTGTTACCCTCCAAACGCTTTACACGTACTTGGCAGCCAGTGCCATGATCTTTTCCTGTTCGCCGGGGATGCCGCCGAAGTCCACGCCCCGCTCCACGATGCCGGCCAGGCGTCCGTTGGACATGACCAGTATCCGGTCGCAGATGCCCAGCAGCTCGGGCATTTCGGAGGAAACCATCATGACGCCCTTCCCCTGTTCGGCCAGGTTCAGGATCAGCTCGTAGATCTCATACTTGGAACCGACGTCGATGCCGCGCGTCGGCTCATCCAGCAGCAGCACGTCCGGCTGGGTCAGCAGCCAGCGGCCGATGATGACCTTCTGCTGGTTGCCGCCGGAGAGGCTCTTGATGTGGGTGCGCTGGGACGGGGTCTTGACGCGCATGGAGTCGATGACCCACTCGGTGTCCTTGGCCATCTTGCTGCCGGACAGAAGCGGCTTGCCGTAGGCGTTGACGTTGGCGATGATGGAGTTGAACAGTATGCTGGCCTCGCCGAAGATGCCCGTGGCGCGGCGCTCCTCGGTGATGAGGGCGAAGCCGTTGGCGCGGGCCTCGTCGGTGGTGACGTTCTCGATGCGCTTGCCGCGCATGTCGACCTCGCCGCCGCCCTTGGTGAAGTAGCCGAACAGCGTGTTCAGAAGCTCCGTGCGGCGGGAACCCACCAGGCCCGCCACGCCCAGCACCTCGCCCTCGTGGAGCTGGAAGCTCACGTCGTGGCAGGTGGGCTCGTACATGCCGGTCAGGTTCTTCACGTCCAGCAGCACCTTGCCCGGGTGGTTGTTCTTGGGCGGGAAGCGGTTGGACATCTCGCGGTTGACCATCAGCCGGATGATCTCGTCCGTGTTCAGCTCCCTGGCCGGGCGGGTGGCCACCCACTGGCCGTCGCGCATGATGGTCACGTCGTCGGAGATGCGCAGGATCTCGTCCATCTTGTGGGAGATGTAGATGATGCCCACGCCGTCGGCCGTGAGCCGGTTCATGATGCGGAACAGGTGCTCCACCTCGTCCTCCGTCAGCGAGGAGGTGGGCTCGTCCAGCACCAGTATGCGGGCGTTGTAGGAGACCGCCTTGGCGATCTCGACCATCTGGCGCTTCGAGACGGACAGCGTGCCGATGATGGCGCGCGGGTCCACGTCGATCTCCAGCTTCTCAAACACCGCCTTGGTGTCCTGGTACATCCTGCGGGAATCCACCGTGCCCAGCTTCGTCTTGGGGAAGCGCCCCAGGAAGACGTTTTCCATGACGGAGCGCCGGAGCACCTGGTTCAGCTCCTGGTGCACCATGGCCACGCCGTTGTCCAGCGCGTCGCGGGGGCTTGTGAAGGTGACCGGCTGGCCGTTCATGGTGATCGTGCCGCCGTCACGGGTGTAAATGCCAAACAGGCACTTCATCAGCGTTGACTTGCCGGCGCCGTTTTCGCCCATCAACGCATGAACCGTGCCCGCCTTC
>CADASI010000032.1 GCA_902790525.1 uncultured Eubacteriales bacterium | reverse complement strand
AGTGGCGTTTTTTGTTTTGCAACTCAATTATACCACTTACTGCTGGGATTTGTCTCTCTCTTTTGCGTCCTGATCCCTTCCTCATACGGAAACTCAAGACGGATATAGTTTGCAATCGCGTCGAAGATATGGTAAAATCATTGATGTCGGCGCACCTTGAAAACGGAACAGTATCACAGGATTATTCACCACTTGTTGAAGCGATCACTGTCGATGAACTCGCCAATCTGTTGAAGATTTCCAAACCCATCGCCTATGAGCTTGCCAACAGCGAAGGCTTCCCATCCTTCCGGATCGGAAAAGCCATTCGCATTGACAGGCGGGGGCTGAATGAATGGATATCGAAACAGAAGGCGGGCTGGAAAGGAATGGAATTGACATGAAGAAGCGGACAATTGGTGAATTAACGAACAATAAATCCCGCAAAAATACGCGAACCGCAAACAACACCGGCTCCATTCGCCAGCGTCCCAACGGGCTGTGGGAGGCCCGCGTGGTGACGGGCATTGATCCCATCACCGGCAAGCAGATCCGCAAGTCGGTGTACGGAAGCAAGGAAAAGGAGGTCCGGCGCAAAATCACGGAGATCCAGAACGCGCTGGACAGCGGCACTTACCAGGAGCCCAGCAAGATGACCGTCAAGGAGTGGCTGGATGAATGGCTGACGACCTTCTGCATGAACAAGCTCAAGCCATATACCATATCCAGCTATCGCATGATCATCGATACCCATATCGGGCCAGCCATCGGCAGCATGAAGCTTCAAGCGGTTCGGGGACTGCACGTCCAGAAGATGTATAACGCGCTGGTTGCCAATGGCGCCGCTCCGAAGTACGTGAAGAACATCGGCGCCGTGGCCCACAAGGCCTTCAACGTCGCCATCAGGCAGGGATTGATTTCCGTCAATCCCTGCGACGCAGCGGAGCTGCCCGCGATGGTTCAAAAGGAGATCAAGCCCCTGACGGACGCCGAAATCCCGATCTTCCTGAAAGCCATCCAGGGGCATCCCTTTGAAAACGCCTTTGCGCTCTGCCTGTTCGCCGGGCTGCGCCAAGGCGAATGCCTGGGGCTTTCCTGGAAGCAGGTCGATTTTGATAGGCGGACCATCACCGTCAACCAGCAGCTTCAAAGGGAGCGCAAGAAGGGAGGTAAATACTTCATCGCGACATATACCAAATCGAACAAACCGCGCACGATCATGCCTCCCGCGATCACCTTTGAGTATCTCGCCAACGAGAAGCGGCGGCAGACAACCATGCGCCTGATGGCCGGTATGGAATGGCACAATGATAACGATCTGGTCTTTACCAATGCACATGGCGGCAATCTGGCGATATTCACGTTTTATAATAGCTTGAAAAAGGTGTTCACAGGAATCGGTAGGCCGGACGCGAGGCCACACGACCTTCGGCATACCGCCGCCACTGTCGCCATCGCCAGCGGCGCGGACATCAAATCCGTTCAAAGCATGCTCGGCCACGCCACGGCGAGCTTCACGCTGAACGTCTACGCCCACACATCCGAGAAGATGATGGAGGACACTGCCGCCCGCGTCCAGAACTATTACGATCAGTTAAAATCCATGTTATAAGCATTTAAATGGGGTATATTGTGGGGTACGGTCATTGTTAAGAATGTTAAATGCCTTGAAAACACAGCGTTTTCAAGGCATCTGATTGGCGGAGAAGGAGGGATTTGAACCCTCGCGGCAGTTATCCCACCCTACTCCCTTAGCAGGGGAGCCCCTTCGGCCTCTTGGGTACTTCTCCACGGTATGAAACTGGCGGAGAGAGAGGGATTCGAACCCCCGGTGCCTTTCGGCATCACTGGTTTTCAAGACCAGCGCCTTAAACCACTCGGCCATCTCTCCTGAACCAAACCAGCGATGATAATTATACCATTTCACGTCCCCATTGTCAATACTTTTCGCCCCGGCGCACAAATTATTAACCGCGTCGAAGGGGGTTAAAACTGCCTGAACAGCGCCACCAGCTTGCCCAGCACCGCCACGGAATCGGCGTAGATGGGTTGCATGGCGGCATTTTCGGGCTGGAGGCGCACATGCCCGTCCTCATAGAATATGCGCTTCAACGTAGCCTCGTCGTCCACCATGGCGACCACGATCTCGCCGTTCTCGGCGCTGTCCTGCTGCCTGAGCACCACGATGTCGCCGTCCAGTATGCCGGCGTCGATCATGCTGGTGCCCTGCACCCGCAGGCAGTACAGGTCGTCGCCGCCCAGCATGCTCTGGGGCAGCATGATGTAGTCCTCGATGTTCTCGACGGCCAGTATGGGCTGTCCCGCCGTCACGCGGCCCACCAGCGGCACGCTGCGGCCCCGCTGATGCGAGCCGTCCAGCACCTCCAGCGCCCGGGGCTTGGTGGAATCCCGGCGGATCAGGCCCTGCTTCTCCAGGTGGTTCAGGTGGGCGTGCACCGTGGAGGTGGATTTGAGCCCCACCGCCGCGCAGATCTCGCGCACCGACGGCGGGTAGCCCTTGATGTCGATCTCGCTCTTGATGAAATCCAGTATTCGCTGCTGATTCTGTGTCGATGAACGCATGCCAACCCCTCCGCGCCGTCATTTATGACATTATTATAGCACATATGTTCTGTAAATGCAAACATATGTTTTGTTATGCGCGCTTTTTTTCGGGCAATTGTGCCAGCATGGAGGCCGCCAGCATCAGCACGCAGCCCGCGAGGCGCTTACCGTCGAGCATCTGGCCGTCGAACCAGCCCAGCCGGGTGGCCAGCCACTCCCCCACCGCGGCGAACACCGACTCCAGGCACATGATCAGCGAGGCCAGCGTGGGCGGCGTGGTCTTCTGCCCGAACAGTTGAAGGGTATAGCCGATGGCGCCGGAGATCAGCGCCGCGTACAGCAAAAAGGGCAGGCACTGCACGATGCCCTCGCGGGTGGGATGCTCGAACAGCAGCGCCACGACCGCCGCCGTCAGCGCGCCAAAGCCGAACTGTATGGCGCTCAGCTTGATGGCGTTCAGATTGCCCGCCAGCCGATCCACCACGATGATGTGTATGGCGAACACGAACGCACAGGCCAGCGTGATCAGGTCGCCGGGGTTGACGGCGAAGCCCTCGCCCACGCACAGCAGGTACAGGCCCGTCACCGACAGCGCCACTCCCGCCCACACCACTGGCCGCACCCGCTGGCCCATGAACAGCCCCATGACGGGCACGATGAGTATGTACAGCGCCGTCACGAAGCCGGAGTTGGTCGGCGAGGTGTGCACCAGGCCGTACTGCTGGAGCATCGAGGCCACGCCCAGTACCACGCCGATCACCGCGCCCACGCCGATGTGGCGCTTGAGCGGCGGCTCGTCCACGCGCCTGCCCCCGGCGATGCGCGTAAACAGCGGGGTCGCCGCCGTCAGCGCCAGAAACGTGATCGTGAAGCGCACGGCCACGAAGGTGGCGGGCTCCACGTAGTCCATGGCGCTGCCCTGGGCCACGAACGCCATGCCCCAGACGAACGCGCAGGCGATCAGGTACAGGCTGCCCTTGAGTTGCGGATTGATGGGGATCATCCCTTCCGTTTTGATATGATATCAGTATACCAACCCGATATTGAGATCAAATTAATTTGCGAAATATTTGAAAAAGAGTATTGACAACGCCCCGAAAATGTGTATAATGACATTTAAGGTCAAAGATAGTCAATTTGACTTTTGCCCATGATAAAACCCTGAGAGGGGGCACGAATATGAACGCTGAGAAATTCACCAAGAAATCCATTGAGGCGATACAGAGCGCCCACGACATCGCGATCGCGAATCGCAACGCCCAGTTCGACCAGCAGCACCTGCTCTGTGCCATGCTGAACCAGGAGGACGGTCTGGCCGGCCAGCTGATGAAGAAGCTGAAAATCAACGCAGGTCGCATGGCTCAGGCCTGCGAGCGCGAGATCCAGCGCATGCCCAGCATGTCCGGTCCGGGCTATCAGGCCGACACGATCGCCATGTCGGTGGCGCTGAACGACGCCCTGCGCGCCGCGGACGAGATCGCTGGCCGCATGAAGGACGAGTACATCTCCATCGAGCACCTGCTGCTGGGCCTGCTGGACAGGCCCAACGGGCCCGTGAAGGGCATCTTCGGCGAGTTCGGGGTGACGAAGGACGCCGTGCTGGACGCCCTGCAGAAGATGCGCGGCAACACCCGCGTGACCAGCGAGAACCCGGAGGACACCTACGACGCGCTGCTCAAGTACGGCACCGACCTGACCGACCTGGCGCGCAACCAGAAGCTGGACCCCGTCATCGGCCGCGACAGCGAGATCCGCGACGTGATCCGCATACTTTCCCGAAAGACCAAGAACAACCCGGTGCTGATCGGCGAGCCCGGCGTCGGCAAGACGGCCATCGCCGAGGGCCTGGCCCAGCGCATCGTGCGGGGCGACGTGCCCAGCACCCTGAAGGACCGGCAGCTCATCTCCCTGGACATGGGCGCGCTGATCGCCGGGGCCAAGTACCGCGGCGAGTTTGAGGAGCGCTTAAAGAGCGTGCTGCAGGAGGTCAAGAAGTCCGAGGGGCAGATCATACTGTTCATCGACGAGCTGCACAACATCGTCGGCGCGGGCAAGACCGAGGGCAGCATGGACGCGGGCAACCTGTTAAAGCCCATGCTGGCCCGGGGCGAGCTGCACTGCGTGGGCGCCACCACGCTGGACGAGTACCGCAAGTACGTGGAGAAGGACCCCGCGCTGGAGCGCCGCTTCCAGCCCGTGACGGTCAACGAGCCATCGGTGGAGGACACCATCTCCATACTGCGCGGCCTGAAGGAGCGCTACGAGGTGTTCCACGGCGTCAAGATCACCGACGCCGCGCTGATCGCCGCCGCGACGCTGTCGGACCGCTACATCACCGACCGCTTCCTGCCCGACAAGGCCATCGACCTGGTGGACGAGGCCTGCGCCATGATCCGCACCGAGATCGACTCCATGCCCCAGGAGATGGACAGCATCCGCCGCGAGATCATGCAGAAGGAGATCGAGGAGGCCGCGCTGGCCAAGGAGGGCGACGCCTCCGTCCACCAGCTCGAGCGGGTGCGCAACGAGTTGAGCGATCTGCGCGCGCGCTTTGCGGACATGCAGGCGCGGTGGGAGCAGGAGAAGGAGTCCATCGGCAAGGTGCAGAAGCTCCGGGAGCAGATCGAGCAGATGAACGCTGACATCGAGCGGGCCCAGCGCGACTACGACCTGGAGAAAGCCGCGGAGCTGCAATACGGCAGGCTGCCCCAGTTGAAGGCGGAGCTCGCAGAGGAGGAAAAGAAGGCCGAGGCCAACAAGTCCGCCGAGACCCTGCTGCACGACAAGGTGGAGGACGACGAGATCGCCCGCATCGTGTCGCGCTGGACGGGCATCCCGGTGACCAAGCTGGTCGAGAGCGAGAGGGCCAAGCTGCTCAAGCTGGCGGACGTGCTGCATGAGCGCGTGGTGGGCCAGGACGAGGCCGTCACCAAGGTCGCCGAGGCCATACTGCGCTCCCGCGCCGGCATACAGGACCCCAACCGCCCCATCGGCTCCTTCCTGTTCCTCGGCCCCACCGGTGTCGGCAAGACCGAGCTGGCCAAGACCCTGGCGCAGGCGCTGTTTGACGACGAGAAGAACCTGATCCGCATCGACATGACCGAGTACATGGAGAAGTTCTCCGTGTCGCGGCTGGTCGGAGCGCCTCCGGGATACGTGGGCTACGAGGAGGGCGGCCAGCTCACCGAGGCCGTGCGCCGCAAGCCCTACAGCGTGGTGCTGTTCGACGAGGTGGAAAAGGCCCATCCCGACGTGTTCAACATCCTTTTGCAGGTGCTGGACGACGGCAGGATCACCGATTCCCAGGGCCGCACGGTGGACTTCAAGAACACCATCATCATACTCACCAGCAACCTGGGCAGCCAGATCATACAGCAGGGCATCGACGCCGAGGGCCATCTGACCGAGGAGGCCCGCAAGCAGACCGAGGCGCTGTTGAAGACCCAGTTCCGGCCCGAGTTTTTGAACCGGCTGGACGAGACCGTGATCTACACGCCGCTGACCCGCGACCAGATCGTGTCCATCATGCACCTGATGATCGCGGACCTGTCCCGCAGACTGTCGGACCGTCGGCTGGCCGTGCAGCTCACCCGCGCCGCGGAGGACTACGTGGTCGAAAACGGCTACGATTCCGTGTACGGCGCGCGGCCCCTCAAGCGCTTCATACAGCGTGCGGTGGAGACCCCCATCGCGCGGCTGCTGATCGAGCGCGACCTGCCCTCCGACACCACCATCATCGTGGACGTGGAGGACGACAACATCGTGCTCAAGACGCAGGAGGGACTGCTGGAATACTGACCCACAGGCATAAAACGCCCCGGCGACGCGATGTCGCCGGGGCGTTTCCTATTGCGGTCAGACCATGTCCTCCTCGTTGAACGGGTCGCCGCAGTTGGGGCAGAACCTGGGCAGGTTCTCGATGTCCGCGGGCATCCAGCCGCACTTGTCGCAGCGGTAGATCACGGGCTTCTTCGCGCCGCAGTTGGTGCAGAACTTGCCGCCGTTGATGCTGCCGCACTCGCACTTCCACTGGCCGGGGTCCAGGGCGGGCTCCACGGCGATGGCCGCGGGCTGGGCGGCGCGCTTGGGCTTGGAAGCGCCGGTCTGGGGCCTTGAGGCGTCCGCCGCCGCGGGCGCGGAGCCCGCCACCATGGCGGTGGGCGCGAAGCTGCCATAGTTGGCGGGATTCAGGTAGTTCTGCATATCCACGCACTCGGCCTCCAGCTCGCGGTAGAGGGGGCTTATGGGGCTGTCGGGCCGGTCGCTGGACACCTCGAACTCTATGCGGTTGCAGAAGGGGGTGTTCAGGTCGATGGCCATGTCGAAGCGGTACTCCACCCGGTAGCGCCGGGGCGTGTAGGGCACGCGGCGGCCCTCCCGGTCGTGGTGGTAGAGCTCCGTGCGGTTCTCATGGATGGACGGGCGGATGCCGATGACCTGCGACACGCTGAACACATCCGGGTTGTGGACCATGTAATTGCTGTCCCGGGTGACGATGAACGTGCCCTGGTTCTCATCCACATACACCTTGGTGTAGCCGTGACCGAAGGCCTTGGTGGGGGTCATGGCCAGCAGCACGCGCTGGTTCTGCTCGCGGTAGGCCAGGTGCTGGCGAATCTCCTCCACGGTGGTCCTGCGGCGGTCCGTCAGGAAGGGCGACAGCTTCTTGGCGCAGTCCTTGCACAGATTGCCGTCCTCCAGCTTGCGGTTGCCCAGCAGGCCGATCTCCCCGCCGCAGATGGCGCAGATCTTCTTGTCAAACAGCTTGTTCAGTAATCCCATAATACAGCCTCCTTCTGGTCACGTATGGAGCCCGTCGTCGCCGGTCAGGCCGTCGGCGGACATCATGGTTTTGAGTACGCTGATATCGGTTTCCACATCCAGCGCGTCGGACTGGAACAGCTTGTCCTGCTGGCGCTCTATGGCGACGATGATCCGGTCCAGCACCGCCTCGATCTGCGCGCGGGAGGCGCGGATGCTCTCGCCCTGGTAGCGCTGCTTCTCCATCAGGCTGTAGGATTCCAGCAGCTTGAAGGTGGTGGGCAGGTAGTAGCTGATGAAGCGACGGATCTCGTCGGCGCGCTCGGGGTGATCGGCGATGATTTGGAAGATGTCCGCCGTCAGCGCCTCGATGCGGTCGATCTTGTCCGACACCGCTTTGTCGTCGATGCGCTCGTTGAGCTGCCGAATCTCCCTGATTTTGGCGTTGAACGCCTCGTTGCCGGTCTCGGGGATGTCCCTTGGCGGCGCGGCCTCGGCCTCCGGCGCTTCCTCCGGGGCGTCCTCCCCCGTCAGCCGCACGCAAACGTGCTCGTGGTCCAGGGCGATGTTCTGCATCCAGCCCTTGGCGATCATCCACTGAAGCTTGTCCTCGGGCATGCGCACGCCGGAGCGCCGCTGAAGCTCCCCGAAGGTGATGGATGAGCCCCTTACCCGCGCCAGGCACCTGGCCAGCTTCTCGGCCTGCCTGCGACGACGACGCCTGCGGGCCGTCAGAAACAGCGGCCAACTCAGCATGGCCAGGAAGATGACGGCGGCCAGCGCCGTGATGAAGAAATCGTCGCCGTCGCCGAAGCCCGTGAGCACCACGTACACGCCGATGAGGGTCAAAAACCCGGAGCCGATGGCCGCCGGCATCTCCCACCAGCTCGAGTGGATGCCCTTGTCCGTCAAAAATCGTTTCACGTCGCGGCCTCCCGTCACAGGTGCAGCCCGCGGCCCGGCTCGGTGAGCCCGTCGGAGGCCATCATGGTCTCCAGCACGCTGATGTCGGTCTCGACGTCCAGCGCGTCGGACTGGAACAGCTTGTCCTGCTGCTGCTCGAAGGCGTGCACCAGCGTCTCCAGCACGTCCTCGATCTTCTTCCGGCTGGCCTGTATGTTCTCGCCCTGGTAGCTCTGCTTCTCCATCAGGCTGTAGGATTTCAGCAGCTTGAGCGTGGTGGGCAGGTAGTAGTTCATGAACTTGCGCACCTCGTCGGCCCGCTCGGGCTTTTCGCGCACCACGCGGAAGATGCTGGCCGTCAGCGCCCCGATGCGGTCGATGCGCTCGGACACCACCTCGTTGTCGATGTCCTCGTTGAGCTTGCGGATCTCCCTGAGCTTCGCCTCGAAGTCCTCGCTGTCCGCCGTCGCCTTTTTGGGCTGGGTCTTGGCGCGCTTGGGCTCGGGTGCGGGCGCTTCGGCCTTGACGGGCTCCGGCGCGGGCGCGGGCTTGCGCGCGGGCGTGACGAACTCCGTCTCGATGGGCTCGGACCGGTCCGCCTTTTCCCCGGCCAGATTGGTGAAGAAGTTGACCACGGGGCGCACGAAATCCGTCTCGATCCCGCTCTCATTCAGGTACAGCGTCATCGTGCTGCGGTCGATGTAAGCGCGGGCGTCGATCATGTCCTGGTCGATCATGGACTGTATGTCGTTCGCCACCTCCTCGGGGGACTTGCCCAGCCGCGAGGCCAGCTCCCGTATGCTGACGGTTTCCCGGTCGCCGATGATGGCGGCGTAGTGGCGGAAGTCCCTGCGCTGGCGGCGGGTCCAGGCGTTGTGCCCCCGCTTGAGCAGCATGTAGATGCCGATAAAGGTGCTGATCGGAGGCGCGATGAATAGGAGCGCGATGCTCCAAAACAGCGAGGGGCCCTCCCCCGGGTCCTCGGGTATGATGATGTGGTTGCGATTTCTTCGGCTCATGTCTGTACCCCCATTATAGCGAATCCATTATAGCATAACCTGACCCCGTGTTCAAGGGGCGCGGGACAGATTATTGCCGCATTTCCAGGTTGACTGATCGGTCCGTTTGGTTTAGAATAGGAGTGTGAAGCGCATGCGCGACGCCGGTTCCGGGCAAAATGGGTCCGGAGGTGATGGCATGTTCGACGAAAAGCGCGAGGACGCGGAATACGTGGCCTCGTCCACGGAGTGCACCGGCCTGGTGCCCGCCCTCCGGGAGGACGACGGCGCGGACCGCGCGCTGTATGCCGTTCAACCGGCGAAGCGGCGAAACCGCAGGAAACCGAAGGCGTGACCAATACCGGTCGCGCGCGAAAGGGAGGCACAGATGCTCAGAGGAATCAGAAGGGCGCTGGCGATGCTGCTGGCCCTGCTGCTCGCGGCGTCGCTCATGGGCGGCGCGCTGGCCGAGGACTGGCGCGACTTGCTGCGCGGGGCCTTCGGGCTGTCGGACGACTACGCGGCCGAGGCCCCGGACGAAGCGCCCGATCAGCCGGGCGGGCCCATCACGGACCCCCAGGAGATCGTCGACTATCTTGACCGCTACGGAGAGCTGCCCGACAACTTCATCACCAAGAATGAGGCCCGGGCGCTGGGCTGGGATTCCAGCTACAACTATGTGGGCGACGTGGCCCCGGGCAAGTCCATCGGCGGGGACCGCTTCGGCAACTACGAGGGCCTGCTGCCGGAGAAGCAGGGCCGGCAGTGGTACGAGTGCGACACCGGCTACAAGGGCAAAAAGCGGGGCCCCACCCGCCTGCTGTACAGCTCCGACGGGCTGTACTACTACACCGACGACCACTACAGGACCTTCAAACAGATGTATCCGGAGGACACAAGATGATTATACTGGACGGCAAGCGCATGGGCGACCGGGACGCCCTGCACGCGGAGCTCAAGGAAAAGCTGGGGCTGCCCGACTACTACGGCGACAACCTGGACGCGCTGAACGACTGCCTGGGCGAGCGCCGGGAGAAGGAGCTGGTGGTCATACGTGACTTCGGAGCCTTCGCCGGGAACTGCGGCGCCTACGGCATGAAGCTGCTCCGGGTGTTCAGCGACAACGGCATACAGGTAATACTCGACTAATACACACAGGAGGAAAACACTATGGCGAACATTCCGACCCCCCACATCAACGCCCCCCAGGGCGCGTTCGCGCGCACGGTACTGATGCCCGGCGACCCGCTGCGGGCCAAGTTCATCGCCGACACCTATCTTCAGGACGCCGAGCTGGTGAACAACGTGCGCGGCGTGCAGGGCTACACCGGCAATTACAAGGGCAAGCGGGTCTCCGTGATGGCCTCCGGCATGGGCATGCCGTCGATGGGCATCTATTCCTACGAGCTGTTCAACTGCTACAACGTGGAAAACATCATCCGCATCGGCACCGCCGGCGCGCTGACCATGAAGCTCCAGCTTCGGGACGTGGTGGCCGCCATGAGCAGCTACACCGATTCCAACTACGGCTCGCAGTTCAACTTCCACGGATCGCTGGCCCCGTCGTGCAGCTACGAGCTGCTCAAGGCCGCCATGGACGCGGCGGAGCGCCAGGGCGTGAACATGCAGCCCGGCCCGATCTTCTCCAGCGACGCCTTTTACAAGCAGTGGGAGTACACCACCACCCCGGTGCTGCAAAAGCTGGGCGTGCTGTGCGTGGAGATGGAGTCCTACGCGCTTTACCTGAACGCCGCCGCCGCGGGCAAGAACGCCCTGACGCTTTTGACCATCTCCGACAGCCTGGTCACCGGCGAGGCCCTGTCCGCCGAGGACCGGCAGAACACCTTCACCCGGATGATGGAGATCGCGCTGGAGATCGCATGATAGCGGGCAAACCCATGACGGAATACCGGCTGGCGGCGCTGGACATGGACGGCACGCTGTTAAACTCGGACCATGAGACCACGCCCTACACCCGCGCAGTGATCGCGCGCGCCGCTGCGGCGGGGAAGATCGTCGCGCTGTCCACGGGCAGGGCGCTGTCGGAGCTGTGGGCGCATCTTCGCACAATCCCCGGCATCGCCTACGTGATCGGGGAGAGCGGCGCGTGCATCTATGACGTCCGTCAGGATCGCATCCTCCACAGGATCGCGCTCGACGACGGCGCCGTGGACGCCATATTCACCGCCGCGGAGGGCATGGACGTCACGGCGCAGTGCTTCATCGACAACCAATCCTACATGACCGACGGTTCGGACCGCGCCATGGCGCGCTACCATATCATGGATTACGCCTCCGTGTTCCGCGCAGGCACGCGCTTTGTGGCGGACGCCGCCGCGCTGTGCCGCGAGAACAGGGGCCGGGTGAGCAAGGTCAACCTGTACTTCGCCGACGCGGCGGAGCGGGACCGCTACCCCGAACGCATCCGGAGCCTTGACGTGGCGATCAAGGATTCCGTGGGCATCGGCTGGGAGATCTCGCCCCCGCAGGCGGACAAGGCCAAGGGGCTTATTTTCCTGTGCGACCACCTCGGGCTGTCCCCGAACCAAGTCATGGCGGTGGGCGACGGCGGCAACGACCTCGACATCATGGCCGCGGCGGGCCTGTCCGTGGCCATGGGCAACGCCATCGACGCCGTAAAGGCCATGGCCGACGCCACGACCGACGACTGCGACCACGACGGCGCGGCGAAGGCGATCGAGCGGTACATGCTTGCGGAATAAACAAAAATCCGTCCCGGATCGCGGGACGGATTTTTAATGGGGATTTTTACTTGACCGCAGCCTTGGCCTTCTCCGCCAGCACCGCGAACGCGGCGGGATCGGAGATCGCCAACTCGGAGAGCATCTTGCGGTTGATGTCGATGCCGGCCACCTTCAGGCCGTTCATCAGCCTGGAGTAGCTCAGGCCGTTGATGCGGGCCGCCGCGTTGATGCGGGCGATCCACAGGCGGCGGAACTCGCGCTTCTTCAGCTTGCGGCCGATGTAGGCGTAGCGCAGGGAGCGACGAACCTGTTCGCTGGCTGCACGGTACTGCTTGCTCTTGGCGCCAAAGTAGCCCTTGGCGAGCTTCATGATCTTGCGCTTTTTCTTCTGTGCGGTAACTGCACGCTTCACTCTTGCCATTGTCGATTCGCCTCCTTACTTGTAGGGGATCAGTTTCTTCATGGTCTTGCCTTCGGTAGTGGTCAGATAGGCCGCCTTGCGAAGGTTGCGGGTACGCTTGGTGGGCTTCTTGGTCAGGATGTGACGCTTGAAAGCCTGAGCGCGCTTGACCTTACCGTTCTTGGTGAGATTAAAACGCTTTGCGGCGCCCTTATGCGTCTTCTGTTTGGGCATGGGATTTTCCTCCTCTCGTGATTGGGGCGCGTCAGTCGGCGGCCCTGGGTGAAATGAACATGGACATGTTGCGGCCCTCGATCTGCGGGGGCTTGTCCACGGTTCCGTACTCCTTGATGCGCTCGGCGAACTCCGTCATAACCTGGCGGCCGATTTCAGAGTGGGTGATCTGGCGCCCGCGGAAGCGGATCGTCACCTTCACCTTGTTGCCATCCTTGAGAAACTTTACGGCGTTTCTGAACTTGACGTCCACGTCGTGATCCTCGATGGTGGCGGACAGGCGAACCTCTTTTACGGTAATGACCTTCTGATTCTTGCGGAACTCACGCTCTTTCTTGGACTGCTCGAAGCGATACTTGCCGTAGTCCATGAGCTTGCAAACCGGCGGACGGGCCTGCGGCGCGATCTTGACAAGGTCAAGCTGCCTCTCCTCTGCCAAGGCCAGCGCGTCCCTGCTGGACATGACGCCCAGCTGTTCGCCGTTCTGATCCACGACGCGGACCTCGCGGTCGCGAATCTCCTCGTTAATCATGAGATCGTTGATACCGAAACACCTCCTAAATCTGTTCGCGCGATGAAAAAAGAGCAGCGCATAGCGCCACTCTGATCAAACCCCTCCCGGGCCATTCTGATTTTCCAGAAACCATTGAAGCTTTCGCCGCAAGGTGAGAAGTGGACGCTTCTGCTTACTGAGATATTATACATCAGGGCGGAGAGGTTTGCAAGGGAAAGGTTGGTTAAATTTACGTCACTCCCTCGCCACCCCCACGCACGAGAACACCAAAAACACCACGAGGTTGACCCCCACGATCCCCGCGCCGGTGGGGATGGAGTAGACGCAGGAGAGCATCATGCCCACGAGGAAGCAGCCCACGGAGATTACGGCGGCGCTGACGGTCACGGCGCGGAAGTTATCGAACACCCGCATGGCGGACAGCGCCGGGAAGATGATGAGGCTGGAGATCAGCAGCGTGCCCATCATGCGCATGCCGATGACCACCGTCACGGCGGTCAAAAGCGCGATCAGCCGGTTGTAGAGCCGGGCGCGGGTGCCGGTGGCGCGGGCGAAGGCCTCGTCGAAGGTCACGGCGAATATGCGCGGGTAGTACAGTATGAACAGCGTCAGCACCACCAGCGAGAGTATCACGGACAGCCACACGTCCGAGGCGCTCATGGCCAGTATGGAGCCGAACATGTAGTTGTACACATCCACGTTCATGCCGCTGGTCATGCTGGTGACCACCACGCCCAGCGCCAGCGCCGAGGTGGAGATCAGCGCGATGGCGGAATCCCCCCGCATGCGGCTCTGGCCGCTCAGGCGCAAAAGCAGAAACGCGCACAGCACCACCACGACCAGCGTGAACGGCAGCGGGCTTTCGGCGATCGACGCGCACACCGCCGCCACGCCGTCGCGCACCCCCGCGGGCAGGAAGGCCGGCAGGCCGTCCGCCGTCACGAAGCCCAGCGCCATGGCCACCGTCAGCGCGCCGAAGCCCACGTGGGACAGGCCGTCGCCGATCATCGAGTAGCGCTTGAGCACCAGGCTCACGCCCAGCAGCGCCGCGCACAGCGACACCAGCGTGCCCACCAGCAGCGCGCGCCGTATGAATTTGTAGCCCAGGTACGTGCCCATCTCGGAGACCATCCAGCCGATGTCCCTGATATGGCACGCAAGCCAGACCACCACCAGTATGAGCAGCGCCCACAGCACGGCGGCGCCCTTCTTGCCAGGCTTTTTCGTCCATCTCGACAGCAGGTCAGCCACGGGCCTTCACCGCCTTGTTCAGATATTGCGCCGCGTATTCCTCCGCGGTGCCGTTGAAGTCCATGCCCGTGTCCATGACGACCACGTGCTTCGCGTCCCTGAGCGCTCCCCGGACGTCGTGGGACACCATCACCACAGCCACGCCGTGCCGGACGTTCAGGTCGCGTATGACGTCGTAGAGCTCCTGCGTGGCAGCGGGATCGAGGCCCGTCACCGGCTCGTCCAGCAGCAGCATGCCGTCGGTGGCGCACAGCGCCCGCGCCAGCAGCACCCGCTGTTGCTGCCCGCCGGACAGCGTGCGGTAGGACTTTTTGCGGAATTTAGTCACGTCCAGCAGCGCCATGTTGGCCGCCGCCTTGGCCCGGTCGGCCTTGTTGAAGAAGAACCGCGTCCCCATGCGGTTGACGCACCCGGAGAGCACGACCTCCTCCACCGAGGCGGGAAAGTCCCGCTGGGCGGCGGTCTGCTGGGGCAGGTAGCCGATCTGGTTCTTCATCAGCCCGTCGCCGTAGACGATGCTGCCGCTTCGGGGCCTCACCAGCCCCAGCATAGCCCGCATCAGCGTGGACTTGCCCGAGCCGTTCTCCCCCAGCACCACCAGGTAGTCGCCCTTCTCGACGGACAGGCTCACGCGGTCCACGGCCACCGTGCCCTCAAACGCAATGGTGACATTCCGAAGCTGTATCAGCGCCATGCTCCGCACCCTCCCCGCCGTCTCTGCATTTTTCGCACAGGCCCACCAGTATGGTCTCCCGGGGGTCCAGCACGAAGCCGTGGTCCTCCGTCAGATGCTTCGCCAGCGCGCCCATCAGCCGGCAGTCCACGTGGAACAGGTTGCCGCACTTCGAGCACATCATGTGAAAGTGGCCGTCGCACGCGGCGGCGTCCTCCACGTGCTGGTACTGGGTCACGCCCTGCACGCTCTGGTACTTGCGCACCGCGCCCTGCTCCGCCAACTGCTCCAGGTAGCGGTACACGGTGCTCCGGCCGATCTTCTCCCCCTGGTTCTGCATGTCAAAGACCACGTCATCCACCGAAAAATGTTGCATGCTGCGGTCCTTCAAAAACTTCAGCATCTCCCGCTTCTGCCGGGTGTTGTACTCGCCGCGCATGTCAGTTCAGCCCCGCTTTCAGCGCCGCCACGTTGTCCCGCATCAGAGACACCCAGCTCGCCCCGGCGTCGAAGTCCGCCTGCGACAGGGTCTGCATGGAGTGCAGCGTCAAAATCTGCGCGCCCGTCTCCTCCGCCACAGTCTTCGCGATGGCCTGGGTGCTCAGCTCGATGGTATACACCGCGGGGATGCGTTCGTCGACCACCTTCTTGATCAGCGCCGTCACGACCTGGGCGCTGGGCTCGGTGTCCGCCGTGCAGGAGGGGAAGGCCGCAAGATAGTCCAATCCATAGGCCCGCACGAGGTAGACGAAGGGAAAACGGTCCGCGAACACCAGCGTCCTGCGCCTGGCGTTTGCCACGATGTCCGCGATTTCCGCGTCGATCTGCTCGATCTCACCCGCGTAGGCTTCGGCGTTGGCGCGGTATTCTTCCCCATTTGCCGGGTCGATCTCCGCGAGCTTCTCCCCCGCGGCCCGGGCCATCTTCGCGGCATTTTGGGGGGCGGTCCAGATGTGCTCGTCGTACTCCGGGCCCTCGTCGTGGTGATGTTCGCCCTCCTCCTCGACCAGGTCCCCGACGCAGTCCATCATACGCAGTGTGGCCGGGGCGTCCTCCCCGTCGAAGCCTTCGAGGATGCTGTCCGCCCAGGCGTCGCTCTCGCCGCCGATGTACACGAACAGGTCCGCCTCGCCGATGGAGATGATGTCCGCCGGGGTGGGCTCGAACGAGTGCGCCTCCACGCCGGGCTTCAACAGCATCGTGACCTCGGCCCTGTCCCCTGCCGCCTGCCGGGCGAAGTCGTAGCAGGGAAAGTCCGTGCACACCACGGACAGCCTTCCCTCGGCGTATCCGGCGGCGCACAGCGTGAGAAGCAGCAAAAGCGCCGCGAGCAATGTCTTTTTCATGTCGAATCCCTCATTTTGAAATCAGATTTCAAATTCAATTTCGTATTATAGAGGGCTTCCGCGAAAAAGTCAAGTGCCCGCGGCGATTATCATTGTTATTTTATTGAGCGGTCGGGGTGGTCTTGCGCATCTGAGGCACCGGCGGTATGCGCGGGTCCTCCTTGTTGAGGGTGAATGTGAAATCCGCCCCCTTGCCGGGCTCGGACTGCACGCTGATCTGCCCGCCCATCAACTCCGTGACAAGCTTGGCGATGGCCAGCCCGAGGCCGGTGCCGGTGGTGCGCATGCGGGAGCGGTCCGCCTTGTAGAAGCGCTCCCAGATCAGCGGCAGGTCCTTGGGCTCGATGCCGCAGCCGGTGTCTCGCACGCCCACGGCCACGAACCTTCCGGCATCCCGGCCGTACACGGTCACCGTGCCCCCGGCGGGGGTGAAGCTCAGGGCGTTGTCCATCAGGATCACCAGCACCTGGGTGATGCGGTCCTCGTTGCCCATGCAGGAAAGCGGCGTGCCGTCGGTCTCCACCCGGAGCTCGACGCCCGCCTCCGTGGCGATCTGCCACATGCCGCGGACGGCGGCCTCCAGTATGCCCGGAAGCTCCAGCCGCTCCAGCTCCACGCTGACGCGCCCGTCCTGAAGCCGCGACATGTCCAGCATCTCGCCCACCAGCTTCTCCAGCCGTATGGTCTCCCGCAGGATCACGCGGTAGCTGTCCTGGCGCTCCTCCTCGGTGTCCATGCAGCCGTCGATCAGCGGCTCTACCATGCCCCGTATGCCGGTCAGCGGCGTGCGCAGCTCGTGGGAGATGTTGGCCACGTATTCCCGCCGAAGCTGCTCCATGCGCATGGCCTCGGACATGTCCCTGAGCAGGCACACCGCGCCGATGATCTCGCCGTTTTCGTCCGTCAGCGGCGAGGCCCCGGCGTACAGCGCGCGCTGGGTGTGGTTCTGCCAGTTCAGCGATTCCGGCTCCCCGGTCTCCATGCAGCGCTTGAGCAGCGCCTTGAGGGCCTGTATGTTGTCGTCCGCGCTGTCCCAGAGGTCGTCGATACCGTTGACCTCCATCAGCTCCAAAAACACCGGGTTGTAGTGCACGATGCTGCCCTTGTAGTCCACGGCGATCAAGCCCTCCCCGATGCCGGAGATGACCAGCCCCAGCTTGTCGCGCTCCTTGCGCAGGTTCTTGATGGCGTCGATCAGCCGCGCGGCCATGCTGTTCATGGTGCGGCCGAGGTCGCCGATCTCGTCGTTGGGCAGGCCGGTGATGCGCCCGGCGTAGTCGCTCTCGTCGGTCAGCCGCCGGGCGGCGCGGGTGATGCGCTGTATGGGGCGCACCAGGCGTCGGGTGAGCTGGGTGGCCATGACCACGGCCATCAACAGCGACACGCTGATGACGATGAGCAACAACACCCCGATGGTGCGGGTCAGCTGCCGAAGCTGCTCCACCGGCTGGGCCAGCACCACGCCGCCCATGACACCGCCGTCCTCGTCGTAGATCGGCACCCCGGCGAACAGCACCTCGCCCTCGGTGAACTCAAAGCGCTGCATGGCTGAAACCCGCTCTCCCTGTAGGATGCGGGTAAAGAACTGCAAATCGATGGCGCTGATGATATCCACCCACTGCAGGTCGTCCTCCTGCGTGGGCGCGACCTTCTCCTCGCCGGGCTTCGCGGGCGGGGTGTACTGCCAAAGCCGCATCTTCTCCTCCCCCTGCTCCAGGAAGAACACCCGGGCGTTGGTGAGCACCTGATAGATGCGCACCACCCTCGGCGAGGGCTTGAATCCGCCGTCGGAGACGGAGTGAACGGTCTCGGAGATGCGCTCGGCCTTGTTGAGCAGGTCGCGGATGTGGTTGTCGCGCACGTAGCGGTAGGTCAGCACATAGGTCAGCACGCTGGCCAGCAGCACCACGGAGAGGGCCAGCGCGATGTGGCTCATGAGCGTCTTCGCGCCGATGCCCAGGTTGTTGTACTTTTTGAGCTTCATCTTCCCTTATGGCTGCTCGGCCCCCGCGACCTCGAAGCGATAGCCCACGCCCCAGACGGTCTTGATGTCCCAGCCGTTGTCCTCGGTGCACAGCTTGGCGCGGATGCGCTTGATGTGGCTGTCCACCGCCCGGGTGTCGCCCAGGAAGTCGTAGCCCCAGATGCTCTGCAGCATGTGCTCCCGGCTGAACACCATGCCGGGGTTGCTGGCCAGCGTCCACAGGATCTCCGTCTCCTTGGGGGTGCAGGGGATCGGCTTGCCCCCCAGCTTCACGGTGAAGGCGTTCATGTCGATCTCCAGGTTGCCGATGACCAGGTGGGCGGACTTGTCGTCCTCCTTCATCTCGCGCATGCGCCGGAGCACCGCCTTCACGCGGGCCAGCACCTCTCGCGGGCTGAAGGGCTTGGTGATGTAATCGTCCGCGCCCATCTCGAGGCCCAGCAGCTT
Source organism: uncultured Eubacteriales bacterium (assembly GCA_902790525.1). Classification (GTDB taxonomy): domain Bacteria; phylum Bacillota; class Clostridia; order Christensenellales; family Aristaeellaceae; genus UBA2862. Next base: position 1,738 of record CADASI010000032.1, on the reverse strand, counting down.
GTCGAACTCGTCGCCCTTGGCCGTGAGCATGATGATCGGCACGTTCGACACCTTGCGCACCTCGCGGCACACCATCAGCCCGTCCATGCCGGGCATCATGATGTCCAGTATGATCATGTCCGGGTGCTGTATGCGGGTCTGCTGCACCGCCTGATCGCCGTCGTAGGCGGAGATCATCTGGTAGCCCTCCCGCCGGAAATAGGCGTTCAGAGACTGATGCACGTTCGGGTCGTCGTCCGCCACCAGTATCTTGTAGCCCGTCCTGTATTCATCCATTGATCGCACCTCCCTGAGGATTGTATTGTCAAGATATCACAACTTCTTGTCAAACGTGTGTCTTTATTGTCGAATATATGTCAACTAATTACAATACCATTTTTTTGACGCACATTCGCCCTGTTTTGTTTCACGTTTAATAGTATTGTAACATATAATCCCGGTATATACAACGGTTTTTTTAAATATATATAAGCGAAAACCGCGAACGGAAGGAATTGCCGCGCAAGAAGCAGGCGCGGCGCGCCGATAATAGCGTGTGCCGGATTTGCGCGGAAGGGACGTGACGGGCGTGAAGACGATTCGTTCGATGATCGGCATGCCGGTGGTGTGCCGCAACCGAAGGATCGGGCGGATGGTCCAGGCGGAGCTGGAGGAGGACCTCACGCGGCTCAGGGGCATCTGGGTGAGCGCCGGGTTTCGCGGCGCGCGCTGGCTCCCAGCCGAGAGGCTCGAGCTGCTGGGCCGAGTAGCGATACTCTCCGACGGTCCCGGCACGCGGCGGCGCATGCGCATCGCCCCCCTGTTTCGCCGCGCGACGGGCACCGACGGCGCCCGGCTGGGGGCCGTCACCGGGGCGGAGATCGACGAACTCAGTTTCGCGGTGACGGCGCTGTGGCTGTCCCTGGGCTTCTGGGACGACCTCGTGACCGGGCGGCGGCGCGTCGAACGCTTCACCGCAAACCGGGAGACCGGCGAGATCATCATCGATCCCGCCGAATTGGAAAGGGAGGGATGGATCGATGAAGGGCGGCATGACCAAGGGCCTCATCGCCGGGATGCTGATCGGCTCCGCGGCGGCGACCATGTTCGGCGTGATGAACTGGCAGACCGAGCGCAAGTGGAACCAGGCGGCGAAGAAGACCGGCAGCTGGATCTCCGATAAGGCCGACGATCTCGCGCGGAAGATGTAAACGTAGAGGAATTAGGGATCATCATGCAAAACATCTTCACTTCGACACACAGGGTGCTCTGGAAACCCGCCGTCGCCGTGACGGTCCTCGCCGCGGCTCTGCTGGTCTTTCGCGGACCGGTCCTGCGGGTAGGGGTTCTGTGCCTGGGCGGGGCGGTGATGGCCTTCCTGCTGGAACCGCTGGCCGCCCGGCTGGAGAAGCTGCTCTCCCGGGGCGCGGCGTCGGTGGCGGCGCTTCTGATCGTGATATCGGCGGTGGCAGGGCTTCTGTGGCTGTGCCTTCCGGCGATGGTTAAGGAGGCCGCCCAGCTCATGGAGGCGCTGCCCCGCTCCGCCGCGCGGCTGTCCGAATGGGCACAGTCGCTTACGGACCGCGCGGCGCAGCGCCTCCCCGGCCTGAACCTGCCCGAGCTGCCGCTGAACCGGCTTTCGGACCTGCTGACCGGCATGCTCGCGGGCACGCTGGCGCTTGCGGGCAGCGCGGCGGACGCCCTGTCCCGGCTTTCCATGATGGCCATGCTGTGCGTGTTCTTCCTGTGCGACCGGGAC
>CADASI010000031.1:27434-32750 GCA_902790525.1 uncultured Eubacteriales bacterium | reverse complement strand
ATGCTGTTTGTCCCTGATACCGCGTAGGTTCCCGGAAACTGAATACTCCCTGCCCTTTAAACTCACCACAAGGCAGGACAAAATCGTGACAGCTTGTTTCTTATACCCGTTTTTCATGTATCATCATGTGCTTTGCCTCGTTTCCTGCTCTGCTCTTGGAGATTTGACCATATATAAGGGGTTGCTGCACTTTTCGTTAGTGCAACAACCCCTTCGAGACAGCCCCGTTTTGTATCCATTTTCCATTTTTGCCAGTTTTTATTTGATTCACAGATTCGCCACACCTCGCCACAAAAATAGTGACAGATGGCCCCGAAAAAACGTAACAATATTTTCACATTCTTGTTTTACTTCCGAAGCATTCATGCTATAATCCTGTCACACCAAGCATAGGAGGTAGGATGAATGTTTAAGAGATGCCTTACAGTGCTGCTGGCCCTGTGCCTGCTTTGGACGATCCCCGCCGCGTCGCTCGCGGAGGCGGTCGACAGCGCCGAAATCATGCCGGAGGCGGAGATCGCCGCCGAGCTGGCGGAGGCGTCCGTCGAATCCACGGAGCTGTCGCTGGACGACGCCGACGGCGAGGCCGCCGAAGACGCGATGACCGCCGAGACAACCCCCGTGGAGACCGGCGAGGCCGCCCCGGAGGAGGTTCCCGTCATAGAGGAAGCGCCTGCCGCGGAGGAGACGCCCGCCGCGGAGGAAACTCCCGCCGCAGAGGATGCGCCTGTTACAGAGGAAACCCCCGCCACGGAGGAGACGCCCGCCGCGGAGGAGACGCCCGCTGTGAATGAGACCCCCGCCGTCGCGGAGGCCCCGGAGGCATCCGGCAAGGTCGTCGCGGAGGCGGAGCCCACCGCGGAGACCACCGCGGAGACCGGCGTGCCCGAGTTCGTGCTGACCAAAAACGCCCGGCACACCGTGACCAAGGGCGACCTGTTGCAGCTCAACCTGAACGGCCTGACCGCGAAGAGCTTCAAATCCTCGAAGAAGAAGGTGGCCACGGTCACCAAAACCGGCCTGATCACCGCGGTGGGCGGCGGCGTGGCGAAGATCACCGCCACCATCAGCAGAAAGAAGAAGCTCACGCTGACCCTGACCGTGGTGGACCCCACCATGCCCACCAAGGTCTACATCACCCGCGACGGCGCCGCCGTTTCCGGCACCCTCACGCTGAACAAGGGCGAGAGCGTGACCCTCGTGCCCGTGGCCGCGCCGGAGGCCACCGCCGTCACCGGCTTCAAGTGGAGCACCTCCAGCAAGAAGGTGGTCACGGTATCGGGCGGCGTGCTCACCCCGAAGAAGGTGGGCACGGCCACCGTCACCGTCAGGACCGTGCGCGGCGGCAGGAAGGCGAAGCTCAAGGTGAAGGTCATCGACCCCTACAAGGCCACCGCGGTGCGCCTGGACAAGACCGGCCTAATCTACATGACCGCCAAGAGCACCCTGCAGCTGACCGCCACCATGACCACCGCCAGCGGCGCGCCCTCCACCAGCACGCTCAAGTGGAGCACCTCCAACAAGAAGATCGCCACGGTCAACCAGTCCGGACTGGTGACCGCGAAGAAGCGGGGCACGGCGACCATCACCGTGAAGACCTCCTCCGGCAAGAAGGCCCGGGTGAAGATCAGGGTGTTCGCCCAGGCGGGCGCGGCCACCGACATGACCGGCGAGTGGGCGGCGCTTACCGAGGACAACACGCTCAACCCCGGGGACCTGTACACCTACGTTGTGGCGATGAAGCCGCTGAACGCCACCGCCGACGTGACGTGGTCCTCCGACAACCCCGGCGTGATCCGCGTGGAGAACGCCCGCCGGGGCGACGACCTGAAGTTCCTCGCGGAGGTGCGAGCCGTCGACCTGGGCTACGCCACGCTCACCGCCACCGACACGGTGACCGGCTTCAGCCGTTCCGTGAAGCTGTACGTGAAGCCCGGCGCCGAGCCCACCTCGATATCGTTCCCCAACCTCGACAACAGCCCCATGAGCGTGGGCGAGAAGCGGGATATCCTCTACCAGGTGGACCCCCAGGACAGCCTGAGCCACGATGCCAACCGCGCCGTGGTCGCCTATGACACCGGCATACTGAGGATCACCTACGATCCCAATAACGCCGCCCGGAACTGCCGCGGCACCATGGACTATAAGCTGCACATCACCGCCGTGGGCACCGGCACCACCACCGTCACCGTGACGCTGAAGAATGGGGTGACGAATAGGTTTAGCATAACGGTGAGGTAGAAGGTTCAAGTAAATTAGGAATTAGGAATTGGGAATTGGGAATTCAGGTTGAAATCCTTGCGGATTTCTTTGATAAAAAGGTAGCGAAGCATCGAACAAACGTCAATTACACAGTTACAATCAAACAAATTCGTAGGATTTGCACCACAATTCCCCATTCCCAATTCAATAATTCACGGAAAGGAATCGCTTATGAACAAGCTCTACAAGCTATTGCTCCTCGCCCTGTCGCTCCTGCTGTTTACGGCATGTGCGGTGGCGGAGGAACCGGTTGCGGAGGCCCCGTCGCCCGTCTCCGTCGCGCTGGATCGGACGGGCACCGTGAAGCTGCCGCTGGGCGACACGCTGACACTGACCCCCGTGCTGACCCCTTCTGACGCGGCCACCACCTTCACCTGGAAGAGCTCGAAGAAGTCCGTGGCCGCGGTGTCCGGCGGCGTGGTCACGGCGAAGAAGGCGGGCACGGCCACCATCACGGTCACCACCGCGAACAGGAAGAAGGCCAGCGTCAATATCCGGGTGTACGACCCCACCCTGCCCACCGGCGTCAAACTGGACCGGTCGGGCACCGTGAAGCTGCCGCTGGGCGAGAAGCTGACCCTCAGCGCCACGCTGTCCCCGGACACCGCCCGGAGCGCGCTCAAGTGGTCGTCCACCAAAAAGAAGGTCGCCTCGGTGTCCGGCGGCGTGGTCACGGCAAAAAAGGCGGGCACGGCCACCATCACCGTCGCCACCCGCAACAACAAGAAGGCCAAGGTGAAGATCAGGGTCTACGATCCCTACAAGCCCACCTCGGTGTCCCTGGACAAATCCGGCACCCAGAAGCTGTTCGTGGGCAACGGCATGCAGCTCACGGCGAACATGAAGCCCGCGACGGCCCAGAGCACCCTCAAGTGGAAGACCTCGAACAGGAGGGTGGCCGTCGTCGACCAGAACGGCTTCGTGGGAGGGCTGGCCCCCGGGACCGCCACCATCACCGTCACCACGCGCAACAAGAAGACGGCGAAGGTCAAGATCCGGGTCGTGGACGACGGCAAGCAGCCGATCCTCATGCCCGACGACTACAAACTGCCCTACGTGATCTACGCCTGCAAGAACAGCCACACCATCGCCATCATCGCCAGGGACGACAGCGGCGCCTGGACCCGCGTGCTCCGCCGCTTCCCCACCGGCACGGGCCGGAACAACGCCACCGACGTGGGCTACTTCACCATCACGAAGAAGGAGCGCTGGCACAAGTGGAGCAGCGGCTATTCGCCCTTCGCCAGCAAGCTGTCCGTGGGCATCTTCCTGCACGGGCCGATCTACAAGTCGAAGAATCAGAACGCGATACGGCCAAACTACTACAACTGCATCGGCACGGACTGCTCCTCCGGCTGCCTGCGCACCGTCTGCGGCTGCGCGGCCTGGGTGTACTACAACTGCCCCGTCGGCACCGCGGTGATCATCGCCCAGAACGGCCGCTTCACCGCGCCCCGGCCCGCGAAGATCAGCAAGAAGGCCACCCGGGACCCCACCGACCCCGGCGACCGTCCCGAGATCCTCATCACCGGTTTTGACGTGGACCCCGGCGAGCTGACGCTGACGCCCGGCGAGACCCGGACGCTCACGCCCACGGCCGTCTCCCCCTCCAACACCAGCACCGCCGGGTTTACATACACATCCGGCGACGCGAACGTCGCCACGGTGTCCGGTAAAGGCGTCGTGACCGCCGTGGGGGTCGGCGAGACCGCGATTTCGGTGACCGCCGCGGACGATTTCAGGTGCACCGTGAAGGTGCCGGTGACCGTCGCCACGGCCCCGGAGGCCGTTCAGCCCGAAGCGGTCGTGACGACGGAGGCCGCGTCCGACGCGCAGGCGGCGACGACCGACGCGCAGGCGGCGCTGACCGACGAGGGCGCGACGCCCGAGGAAGAGATATCCGATCCGGAGGAGATTCCCTCCCCGGAGGAGATACCCGCCGAGCTTGCAGATGACATCGTGCCGACCGATGAGGACGACGGCCTGACCGTCGACGCGGAGGCGGTCCCCGAGGAAGCGGAGGAGATCGTCGTCGAGGAGGAGTGATAAAATAACAAAGAACCGTTGCGCAAAGGCGGTTCAAATTAGGGATTTCGAGAACAAGCTAATTTGAGCCAGCATTCTTCGGGCGGGAACAACGGAAAACGGCTTCATGGGAGCAGAAACGCTCCTGTGAAGCCGCTTTCTTTATGTACAAATACCGGGCCGGATATTTGTGCGGATTATGCTCAGAATTAACTTGCTATTCTGCCGCCGTAGAGTGATTTATACAGTACCCCAAGGGGGAATCACACTTTACGGAGGTACTTGGTCATGTAGTAGAAGTAGCCGGTGCCGCGCTCAAAGCCGTCCGGGAACACCCAGCGGGGCCAGGTGTAGCCCACGATGCCGACCTGGCTGTGCTACTTGCCGCCGATCTCCTCCTCGAACCAGTGGTCGAACTCGTTGACCAGCGCGGGGTAGCCCATGTTGTAGATGGGCGGGGTGCCCTCGACGTGATAGTACTCGATGGCCAGCAGCGCCGGGCAGTCGAACAGGCGGGTGCTGCCGGAGGCCTTCCACGCCTCGTAGGCGGTCACCAGCTCGTCCCAGACCTGCTCCTCCAGCTCGTCCTGCGGGCCGGCGGCGACGAGCTCCTCCAGCCAGGCGTTGTAGCCGTCGTTGGTCTCGATGGCGATGGCGTCCGTGGGGTCCAGGTCCTCGATGAAGCCGCCGCTGCGGATGGCGTTGCCGCCCAGCGCGCCCTCCTTCTCCAGCAGGACGATGTTCGTCTCGCCCTCGCAGGCCGCGGTGATCGCCGCGGACAGGCCCGCCGCGCCGCCGCCGACCACGACCAGGTTGGCCTCCAGCTCCACGACCGCGTCGGAGGTGGCCTTCTCCACCGCGACCGCCTTGAGCGCCTCGACGTCCGCGCCGGCTTTCGCGGCGGCGTCCGCCACGGCCTCCAGCAGGGCGTTAGAGTGTGTTTCTAAAATGCCTGAAGCGCATTTTCGGCGTCTTTAGCTGCATTTCTGCGTTGATTTCCCTTGACTTTTACGCACTGCCGCTACTGCC